>JALUXB010000008.1 GCA_027019175.1 Sulfurovum sp.
ATGAAGCCAAATACGGTTCTACAACACTGGATGTACTCAGTTTTCTCCCGGCTGTCAACGATGACCTGGTTATGAAACTTTTCAATACCGATCCGAGGCTGGCAGGATTCTCTCCATTCAATATGCTCATCTACAAGAAAAAATCTGACAAAGTCACCCATGTCGGCCACCTGATGCCACAAGCGATGCTTGATATGCTTGGTATTACCGATGAGAGTGTTCGTAAACCGTTCATTGTGTCCTTCGATAAACTCGACGCTTTTGTAGAGTCATATTTCAAATCCAACGGATTAAAGTACAAAACCGAATATATCCCATATAAAAATGTAACCAAACAGAAGATGATCACTTTTGAATACACGTTTGAGCGACCAGAAGAACTTGACGAATTCATTGAAGAATTTCAGAACAAATTTGAATTGGCTTTCATTGCAAAACACTACCTTATTGCCGGATTCCACAACTTCATGGATACAGACAACGGGGAGGATTACCTCAAAGGTTTCGATGCGTTCTGGAGCTATTCACTTTGTCACCTGACCTACTCCTACAATGTTTTCGATACAAAAGGTGCACGCCCAGATGCAGGACTTTTTGCGCCCTGCACCATGTATGTCTTTATTAAAAAAGACAGCAATAAGATGTACCTTGGCATGCCAAGCCTTGCCAACGTCAAAAATACCCTGCATATCACTTCGGCGAAACGCGTAGGATGGATGGACAAACTCGATAGAGAAATTCCGCAGATCCTTACTGATATGGGCATGCAGGCAGTCACCAATGTCAACCCGCTTAAAGAGACACCCAAACCGATCAAGATCGACATGACACCATATGGCTCTGTACCGGGTACAGTCTTCAGTAAAGAGGAACAAACGGCAATGAATGAGCAGGCACCTCAAAAGGCAGTCACAAAAACAAAAAATGCTGCAAAGCCTTCTCCTCAACCGGCAGTTACTCCCCAAATACCGGCAAAAGCAAAAACACAAACAATTGAAAATGGCGGGAATACTGTTAATATTGTCATTCCCGTTCCACCCAAAGTGCCAACGCCTGTCAAAGTCCATACTGAAAATGGTGGATTGACAAACTTGCGTGGTATTCAATTTTCCAAACGTGTGCCACCAGGGTATATCCCTCCTGAAGAACGCACTGCAAAAGCAAAGCCGGCCAATACGACTACAAAGATCGGCGAGATTGACAAAGGCCGCATTTCAACCTATCTTAGAGCACCCTACATGGATGTTGCAGAAGCCAAAAAGAAACTGGAGCAGGCAGGTTTCAAAATACTTGCAGTTGCGCCGCTTGGGAAGAAAAAAGAGTTGACAACCATTGTCTTTACCAATGATGCACTTGAAAAATTCGCAGTAGACAACAATGCAGAATTCCTTGCATCACTACGTCTGCTTGTCGATAAAAAAGACAATCACATCTCTATTACCAATCCGCTCTATATGGCACGGGCATTCATTCAGAAAGACGACTTTGACACCAAAGTCCCTAAAGCGCTCCTTGCCAAGATCAAAAAGAGTTTTAAAGGGCTTGTCAACTCAAAAGACAAACTCAAGTACAACCTCCTACCAAACTACCGTTTTATGAACGGTATGCCACAATATAAAGACATGGTAGAAGTTGCTATGGGCAGTGACCTGTACCAAAATATTCATGGCAAAAAACAGGTTGTCTTTGAACAGAAGCTCCCCAACGGAGCCATACTCTTTGGTATGAAATTCAGAAAACGTACACAAAAGTTCCCTTACCGCATCGGTACCAACAATGCGGCACTGCTTCCATACCCTGTTCTTATTAAAGGGGACAAAGCCTACATTATGGATCCAAAATACTACATTTCAGTGATGTACCCACTGCTGAAAATGTCTGAATTTATGACCATTGCCACTGTCCCTGACGCTATTCTAAAAGAGTCACAGCGCGTATTCAGAAAGAAGAAATAATATAGTAAAACCCGGGGATCAATGCCCGGGTTGTTCTCCCTACATTCTTGACAGGAATCCATATCACTTATCAACTTATCAATGTCAATATTCTGTAGCTTATGTATAAAGAAGAAAGTTAAATGTTTAAGGAGTGTCAATATCCCGGATGAGTATCCGGAATAAAAGAAAGATGTTTACTTGGCTTTTTCGAGGTACTCGCCATCAACGGTATTGACCTTGATCTTGTCCCCTTCGAGAACATGGAAAGGTACCTGTACAACAGCACCGCTGTTAAGTGTTGCCGGCTTTTTACCGCCCTGTGAGTCACCTTTGAAGTTTGGCGGTGTTTCAACCACTTCATAAACATATGTATTTGGGATCTCGACTGAGATCGCTTTACCATTGTGAAAGAGGATCTCCGCCTCCATACCGTCTACCATAAAATCAAATGTCTCTTTACCGACCTGCTCATGTGTCAGACCAATCTGCTCAAAGGTTGTCGTATCCATAAACTGCAGCATCTCACCGTCATCATAGAGGTACTGCATTGTTTTCTGCTCAAGTTCAGGCACTTCGAATTTATCCCCTGCATGCACTGTCTTTTCGATCACTTTCCCGGTCTGAAGGTTTTTGATCTTCACGCGCACAAATGCTGCACCTTTCCCCGGTTTAACATGTTGAAATTCAATAACCTTGAAAGGGTTTCCGTCCAGTTCGAGTCTGACCCCTTTTTTAATATCTCCCATACCGATTGTCGCCATAGTGTGTCCTTTATCGTAAATTGGGTGATTATAGCAAAGTGTTGATAAATAATAAGGTAAATAATAAAATAGTGTCAAGATCCCGCATCAAATGCGGGATGATAGAGAAGAGAGAGCCCCTAATCAGGCAGTTATTTGGTAATAGAGATATTGTCTATATCACACTGATCAGCCGGTTTAAAATCCATCGCTTTAGAGTTATGCATCAGTACCGGTACAAAGATAAGTGATACAAAAACAGCGGCAACCGTTCCCGAAATGAGAGCAACTCCCAGTCCACCAAAGACCGGATCAGATGCCAAAAGTGCAGAACCAAGAATGATCGCTACAGCTGTCAAAGCAATCGGTTTCGCACGTGTGGCTGTCGCTACAGCAATCGCTTTGCGTTTTTCCATACCATGACACTCCATCAGTGACTTGGTAAAGTCAATGAGAAGCAGCGAGTTACGCGAGCTGATTCCCATCAGGGCGATAAAGCCGATGAGAGATGTTGCCGTCAGGAAGAACGTTTCACTTGTAAAGAAATTTGCCACCCAGTGTCCGAGGATCACCCCGATAAGAGAAAGGAACGACCCAAGCAGAATAATACCACTGATAGAAAAACTTTTGTAGTAAATCACCAACAACAGGAAGATCAGTACCAATGCGGCAATGAAGGCACCGCCAAGGTCACGGAAGGTATCGAGCGTAACTTTCATCTCCCCGTCCCATCGCAGCAAAAACTTCTCTCCTGTTTTTTTATCCTTGAGATGGAGATCAAACATGTACGTACTCATTCCCGGCTCTTTGGTAACAATGTATTCACGTGAAAAGTATTTGATCATCTTTTCCCGTGCATCCAGCAGTGGATAGACCTGCGAAACCATATCTGTCTCAGCAGTCACATTGATCATACGGTCAAGATCTTTGTGCATGATTTTGGGATTAGACTTGACCTTTCTGATAGTCACGACTTCACTCAAGGGTACCATCATTCCTTTTTTATTCATTAGGTTCAGGGAGGAAAGCTTACTTAACAGTGCAAGACGGCTTTTATCCGGAAAAGTCTTGCTGTGTTTGGCAAGAATAAGAAAAATAGGAATCTGGTCGGGGTTATTTTTGGAGTTTTTATGTGCAATCTCCATACCTTCAAATGCCAGATAGATAATGTCATTCACCTGCTTTACACTCAAACCGCTGCGTGCAATCTTTTCTTTATCCGGGATCAGTTCATACTTGTCAAAAATATCATCTGCCATCACATCAACATCGACCAGCCCTTTTGTATGCTGTAAAATCTTGGCTGTCTGATAGGAGATGGTACGGATCTTATCCAGATTATCACCATGTACTTCTACAACAATAGCTGCCAGAGTAGGAGGACCGGCAGGCTGTTCTATGAAGCGGATATTGGAGCCTTTTACCACCGGTTCACACTTGCTTTTTACTACAGGCCTTAAACGGTGAACCATTAAAAATGAGGGTTCTTTCCGTGTATGCTTGTCTGTCAGATTTACAGCGATTTCTGCAACATTTTCTGTGTGTTTCATTGCCGACCCCTTTACAAGGCCGGCATAGTCAAGCGGAATTCCCTGACCAAGGAAGAGTTCAATATTCATAATATTCTTCTCATCCTTGATCGCGTCTATGACACACTCGCTTACCTGCTTGGTCTGCTCAATCGAACTTCCCGTAGGCGTATCAACGTAGATAGAAAAAGTGTTGTCACTTTTCCCCGGTAGCATCTTCGCCCGTACCAGCTTGGTGGGGAACATCATCAGCGTACCGAAAAATGCCAATGCTGTCAAAATAAGAACCAAACGTTTTTTCTTTTTACTACCAAGGATGGTATAAATGAAATGTTCCAACCCTTTCATTACTTACCCCCTTTTTCATCATGATTGTGATGTGTCGGTTTCTTCAAAAGTTTCAAACTCAGATATGGCGTAAAAATATAGGCAACAAAAAGCGAAGCAACAAGTGCCACCGGTACGTTAAGCGGAATTGGTTTCATAAATGATCCCATCATACCTCCGACAAATGCCATGGGCACCATTGTCAAAATGATTGCAAGTGTCGCTACATTCGTCGGTGCACCGATCTCATCGGTTGCTTCAATGAGCAGTTCATCCATATCTTTATCCTCCACATCATGGGCATGCAAGTGTCTGTGAATATTCTCAATCACAATAATTGCCGCATCAACCAAAAGTCCCAGCGAAAGCAGGAAGGCAAAGAGCGTAATACGGTTGATCGTCTGTCCGGAAAGATACGCAACGAACAGTGTCACGGCCAAAATGGCAGGAACAGTAAAGGTAACAATAAGGGATTCTTTCCATCCGAGTGCAAAGACCAGCATCAGGGCAATGATCACAATGGTAATAATAAGATGATGCATCAGCTCATTAACCGCTTCATCAGCACGTACACCGTAGTTACGGGTCACGACATAGCCAATCCCTATTTTATTGAGTTCAGCATTGTGCTCTTCAAGTACTTTCAATACATCTTCTGCTACAAAAACCGCATTGGTACCTGCCAGCTTGGAAACAGTCAGTGTCACCTGACTCTTTTCCTTACCAAGTTTTTCATTCGGTTTGTCTTTAAAGAGTACGTCTGCTGTCTTGAAATTCTGAAAGTCAATACCATCTTTGACTGTGGCGACATCACGCAGGTAAATCGGTGATCCCATATATTGGGCAACAATAACGTTTTTCACATCGTCGATACTTTCAATGGCATTCTTCACCCCGAAGATAACCAATTCATTCTTTTTGGTTCGTCCCTTGACATCAGGCACATCGACAGCAACCGACTGTACAGCTTTCATGATCTGCCCAAGTGAGAGATGGTAGGCAGAAAGCTTCCCCATATCGACTTCAATATTGTACTGCTCAATACGGTTCCCTTTCAAAGACGTTTTGGCAACATTCTTGACCGCATTGATCTTCTGCTGCAGTTTACGTACCACCTTGAAAAGTTCAACATCATTTACTTTTTTGTCTTTTGCATAGAAAGCGAACGTCAGAATAGGAATATCAATATCGATATCGAACGGCTTAATAAGCGGCTGCATTACCCCTTTGGGCATTTTATCCATGTTTTGCATCACCTTGTCATAAAGTTTAAGGTTTGCATCTTCACGGTTTTCACCGATATAGTACATGACACTGACAGTACCGTAATTATTGAATGATTGACTGTAGATATGTTCAATACCCTTAATCTCTCTTAGTTTTCGCTCCAACGGATTGATAATGATATTTTCAATTTGGCGTGGGCTGGCACCAGGCATAGCAACGACAACTGCACCCCCAGAGATGGCAATTTGAGGATCTTCTTCACGCGGCATAACATTGAGTGCGAGGTAGCCCATAATAAGCAAAAAGGCACCCAATACAGCCGTAAGCGGGTTATGCAGAAAGCCTTTGGCAAGCTTTCCTGCGTAATCGGTAACCTGATACTCTTGCTTATTTTCCATCATCAGACCTTACAATAACTTTTGCATACATTCCCGGATAGATCGATTTGTTTGAATGGTCAAACTTGATCTTGATCTTAAATTTGTGTGTCATCGGGTTGGAGTTAGGAATAATTGAAGAAACCGTTCCCTCAGTTTTGTAGCCAAGTGATGGGATCTCTACTATAACTTTTTTGCCAATATGCATATGCTGCAACTGCGTTTCTGAAATTTCAGCCACAATCTTCAGATGACTCAAATCCGTCAGTACCACTGCAGGCATACCAGGAATAGCCATTTCCCCTTCATTGATTTTTTTGGCAACAATGACACCATCATTTGGTGCAGTGATGCGAAGATATTTATACTGGTTAAGTACTTCTTCTTTTTTCGCCAGTGCCTGATTTACCTGTTCCTGTGCAATCTTCACCATGTCTTTAAGGTTCTTTGCTGCAAGCTCAAGGTTTTCCACTTCGAATTTTGAAACCATGTTTTTTTTGTAAAGGCGCTTGTGACGGGCGAGGTTGATCAGTACATTGTTCAACTGGTTACGGTTCATCTGCAGTGCAAGTCTTGCCTGGGAAATTGCCAGATCAACCTGACGTTCTGCTGCTTCAATGTCCTTAGAATCAATCTCGTAAAGCAGCTGTCCTTTTTTGACAATGTCTCCTTCACTGACAGCCATTTTTTTTACATAGCCCATATAACGGCTGGTCATCATTTTCTGATTGTCCGAAACAACCGCTCCACTCAGTTCAAAGTTTACTGCATGCAACAATGTCGTTGCTGCTAACAGTGCCATTACCATCCATTTTTTCATACTTCGCCTCCTCTGTTTAAGATACTGTCAAGTTCAAATATTTTTGTATTGCGTTTGTTTTTTGCACCAAGCAGTTTAAGCAGCATCTCAAGCTCCTTTGACTGTTTAATAAGTACATCAGAGATGGAAACCATTCCCTCTTCATAGCGTGTTTTATAGTTCTCATATACTCTGCGGGCATATTTAAGCTGTGTGCGGTAACTGTGAATATCAGAATTGATACTGAGAATTTCCGTACGCAGTTTTTTAACTTTCAGTGCGATCCCTTTGCGTGCGAGGGCAACCTGGTCTTTGGTTTTCAGATATTTCAGGCGTGCTTTTTCCACCTCTTTTTCATCCTCACCGCCGCTGAAAAGGTTCCACTTCATCTGTACACCGACTGTATAGGCATCTTTCCCTGTAAAATCATTCCAGAAATGGTTATCGGCACTGCCATACTCTGCGAAAGCACCCACTTCAGGAAGGTAACGCGACTTTTCAAGATCCATCGCATGGTTAGCTATCTGAAGCCCCAGCTCCGCCTTCTGAATATCGAGGTTATTCATTGCCAGAGCGCTTTTGCTGACACGTGGCATCGGTGCCGATTCATTCACATGTCGGATGCTCCTGACCTCGGTATTGAGCAAAAACGAAAGAAACTGATAGGCCAGTTCACGATTGAGTTTCGCCTGATTGTACATACTCTGTGCTTCTGCCTTTCTTGCCTGTACTTCAAACAGGTCAGTCTCCTTGGCATAGCCCTCTTTCTGCATCGACTTAACAACATTTTCCAATGTACTGATATTCTTAATAATCTTACGGAGATTGACAATATAGTTTTCTACCAGAGAAATGTCGTAGAAAGCCTTTTTTGTCTCATACACTTTCGCATTGAAGAGTTTTCGGCGGTCGAGTAGGCTCATCTGGTACAGCATATTGCTGATACGTCCGTATTCTGTCAGCTTCCCTCCGGTATAGAGAGGCACCTTATAGGAAAATTTGGTCTGAAAATGGTTACGGGCACCGGGATAGTTCAGATCGTTAGGTGCAATTTGCAAAATACTGTCTCCGTTTTGTGCAAGCCCCTGTGAAAATGCACCGAAGTTACCATTCGCCTGCATTGCACCTTGGCCAATGGCTCCCATAAAATCTGCAAATCCAAAGTCAGCAAACGTTGCCTCACGGCTCTGCAGTTTAAAACCAAAAACATTCAATGCATCATTGGAGCGAATGGCTGCAATGGTCAAATCTGCTCTTCCGTAGTTTTTAGCCTGAACTGCTTCCGCTTCCAGTTTTTTCATGCGGGCATTGAATTTTGCAATTTTCAGTTCCAGGTTATCATGTTTGAGGATTTTAATTGCCTGTGGCAGGCTAAGGTGCTTTACATCTGCAAACAAAGGCAGTGACAAACACAGGACAAGCAGTGTTTTTTTCATTGATCCAACTCCTAAAGTTAATCTACAATTATAGCAAAAGATACCTATATAGGCGAATTTTATCTTAATTTTGCCGTGATTATAACTAATATAATTTGAATTAATGTTTAAGGGAGATAGTGTTGCCCCTTTTCGGAGGCAACGTAGTTACAGAGTCGCGTGAGAGACGCTGATACAGGCATCGAGTGCAGAAAGTTCCTCGATGACTTTTTTGGACACCTGACCATCGACACGCACAACAGCAAGAGCCTGCTGTTTTGTGTCGCGTCCAAGTCTGAAGTCAGAAATATTCAAACCATTGTTTGCCAGAATATGTCCTACATCCCCAATAACGCCCGGGGTGTCCGTATTTCTAAAGAAGATCATTGTACCTTTCGGCTCAACATCGAGGATATAGTCATCAATCTCGATAATACGCTGTACAGTATCGTCAAATACTGTTCCTGCAATTGAAATCGTACTGTCTGCCGTTGTAAGTTTTATGGCAACTTTATTGGTGAATCCACTGGTATTTGGCAGTGTTTCATTGGAAAGTTCTATACCACGCTCTTTGGCAACAAACTCGGCATTCACATAATTTACCTGGTCTGCGAGAGATTCAGTCAATACACCAACAGTGGCAAAGGTCTGCATAGAAGCAAGATATTCGGCAATAGGGCCTTTTGCCGTTACCTTGATGGATTTGACAGCACTCTTCGTTACCTGTGAAGAGAGGTGTCCCATCTTCTGGATCAGTTCAAGGTAGGGACGCACAAAATCAGGCAGTTCATTCTCTTTGATCGGCAGATTGAGCGCATTAGGGTAAGCAATGCCTTTTGCTGCTGCAATTGCGTTTTCTGCCGCCTGTGTTGCAATGTTACGCTGTGACTCTACCGTATTCGCACCCAGGTGCGGTGTAACGGTTACATTGTTCAAATCAAGCAGCGGGTTTGAGGTTGCAGGTTCTTTATTGAAAACATCAATTCCCGCCATAGCGATCTTTCCTGACTTCAACCCTTCCAAAAGGGCATCTTCATCATAAAGTCCGCCACGTGCACAGTTGATAAGAATCACACCGTCTTTCATTTTGGCGATTTCGTCTTTACCGATCATCCCAATGGTCTCTTCTGTTTTTGGCGTATGGATTGTTATGATGTCACAGGCAAGTATATCGTCAAAGTTTTTCGTATAGGCAATGTCAAGATCAGTTGCTTTACTTGCATCGACATACGGGTCATATGTAACAACATCCATTTCAAAAGCTTTTGCCCGCTTTCCAACACGTGATCCAATGTTACCAAAACCGATAATACCCAGTTTCTTGTCTTTTAGCTCTGTACCGTACCAGTCCTGACGTCTCCAGACACGGTCAAGCTTCAGGTTGTTGTGGGCATAGGGAAACTGACGTACACAAGAAAGCATATGCGCCATAGTCAGCTCTACCGCAGCAATGGTATTGGCAGTAGGTACATTCATGACAACAATACCCTGCTTGCTTGCACCGGGGATATTGACATTGTCCACACCTACACCTGCACGTACAATCGCTTTCATTTTCTTTGCTGCTGCCAGAAACTTGTCATCGACATCCGTTGATGAGCGCGTAATAGCAACATCCGCAAGCGGGATAATCTCTTCGACGAGTTTGTCTTTTGGCTCATCTGCCGCATTGATCAGTTCGATTTCAGGATCGTTCGCAAGAATGTCCAGTCCGCTTTGATGTATATGGTCACAAACGACAACGGTTTTTTTTGACATCGTATACCTTTATAGTTAATTTAGAAGTGTACCCGGTCTCGGAGAAGAGACCGATGTAAGAAGTGTATTCACGCGGCATATATGCCGAAGCAGTGAAGGTTTATTTTTTAAGGATGTCTCCAAATGCATCACCAAGGGTCATGCTGTCATCCTGATCAAGATTCAATTTTTCCATTGCTTCACGCTCTTCCTGACGCTCAAGTCTCTTCACAGAAACTCTGATTCTGTCAGAATTAGGATCGATGAAACTGATCACACCTTTGATCTCCTGCCCCTTTTCGATCTCATCGAATTTCAGCGGGTGCAGGTCTTCCGTACGGATCAGGGCATCAACATTGTCATCAAGCGCAATAAATACACCAAAGTCTTTTTTGTCTTTTACTGTTCCAGTTACAATAGAACCGTTTTTATGCTCCTGTGCAAATGCAGCAACAGGAGAGTCTTCCAGTGCTTTTTTGCTCAAAGAGATTTTGCCGGCATCTCTGTCGATTTTAATGATCTTCACTTCAACCTCGTCACCGACATTGAGTTCAGATTTCGCGTTTTTCGATTTATCCCAAGAGACTTCCTGATTGTGCAGGAGGCCTTCAACAGGACCGACTTTTACAAATGCACCGAAATCAGTGATAGAAGTAACGGTTCCTTTCACAATGTCACCGACTCTATGCTCTGCAGTAAAGGCATCCATAGGCTTTGGAAGAAGGTTTTTAAGGCTGACTCTGAGTCTTCTTCCCTCTTTGTCGATTTCAATGACTTCAACATTGATCTCTTCACCGTTTTCAAGGTAGTCTTTTGGATGCTTGACATTCTTGTCCCAAGAGATTTCAGAAACATGCAGGAATGCTTCAAGATCTTCACCAAGATCAACGAATACACCGTAAGGCTCAATGTTAGAAACAGTTGCGGTAACCGTATCGCCTACGCCGATAATTTCATCGATGTTTTCCCAAGGATCAGGATTGGCATCTTTAATGGAAAGAGAGAGGTGTCTTTTCTTCTTGTCATAGTCAAGCGCAACAACATTGACTTCATCACCCTCTTCAAAATATTTGGAAGGATTTACCGGCCCTTTGTGGGAGATCTGTGAGTAGTGAACCAGACCGTCCATGCCGCCTACATCAACAAACATTCCGTAAGACGTGATCTTTTTGATCGTTCCCACAACCGGCTCTTTGTTTTCAAGCAGTTCATTGACAATCTCTTCTGTTCTGGCTCTGTCTCTTTCTATCAGCTCTTTTCTGGAAACAACGACAGATCCCTTGTCCTTGTCTACTTTAACGATAACAGCTTTAACTTTTTTACCGATTGGGTCGATCTTGGAAGAGAGGTACGAAAGTGTACGCGGCATGAAGAACTCAAGCCCGTCAACATCAACAACGTAACCGCCTTTGTTTTTCTTGGTAACGACACCTTCAATAATATATTCCTGATCTTCGTCATATTCAGAAATAAACTCATTGAGTGCGACACGGCTGAGAGCCGCTTTACGTGAAACACGCCCTCTGCCCTGGTTGACTACTTCAATTTCATCACCGACATTAAAGAGGATATTTCCCTCTTCGTCTCTGATCTCGTCAAGTGAAAGATTTGCATCTCTGCCACCGCCGATATCTACAACAGCCAGGTTGTCTTTCTCATCAATTTTTACAACCGTACCGGTTACCAAATCACTTTTTGACTCAGATTTTTTGAACGATTCCTCAAGCATCGCCTCAAAATCAACATCTTCAATTTCGATATCTTCGAACTTCATACCTATCCTTATGTGTACACTAAATTTGCGTTATTATATCGAAATTTTGTATCAGGATGCTTATGAAAAATGATTTTGAGTGGAAAGAGAAAAAGGAAGATATGAGGGAGTCACTATTAAGAGTGATCCTCAATAGTGGGAAATACGCTCCAAAACCTCAAAATAGGCAGGAAATGTTTTTGCTGTACATTCAGGATCATTGATGGTAACAGATACAGGATCAAGAGCGAGGAGTGAAAAACACATCGCCATACGGTGATCATCATAGGTATCGATAGCAGCATGTTTAAGCTGTACCGGCGGTGTAACAGAAAGATAATCTTCTCCCTCTTCTACCTCTGCGCCCACCTTCCTCAGCTCTGTGGCCATGGCATGCAGACGATCAGTTTCTTTGACACGCCAGTTATAAATATTTCGCAGGGTAGTTGTTCCCTCAGCAAAGAGGGCTGTTGTGGCAATGGTCATCGCAGCATCGGGAATATGGTTGAAATCCATGTCGATTGCATGGAGTTCTTTCCGTTCAACAGCGATATAATCATCACCCCACTCCACTTTTGCACCCATCTTTGCAAGTACATCAGCAAAAGCGATATCACCCTGTATGGACTTTTTACCGATACCGGTTACCTTTACACGTCCACCTTTAATGGCAGCTGCTGCCAGAAAGTAAGAAGCGGAAGAAGCATCTCCTTCTACCATAAAAGAGTCAACGGCATGGTAACGCTGTCCGGACTTGACTCGGAAACGTGCATAATTTTCATTCTCTACCTCCACACCGAATGTATGCATAATATCAAGCGTAATATCAATGTATGGTTTGGAAACAAGTTCGCCTTCAATGGTAATGGTCATATCATTTTGTGCCATTGGTGCTGCCATCAGCAAAGCGGTAAGAAACTGGCTGGAGATACTGCCGTCAATACTCACTTCCCCGCCAGCCAGACCGTCAGCAATAATCTTTATCGGAGGGTAACCCTCATTCTCAAGATAGGCAATGTTGGCACCCGCTTGGCGCAGTGCATCGACAAGATGACCGATGGGACGCTCTTTCATACGCGGCTCACCGGTCAAAACATACTCTCCTTTCCCCAGTGTCAATGCCGCAGCCAGCGGTCGCATTGCCGTCCCGGCATTGCCTAAAAAAAGCTCAACAGGCTCAGTATTGCTGAAGGGACCGCCATTTCCCGTAACAGTACACTCAGTACCGTCTTCAGAGAGTATGTAGTCTATACCAAGCATTTTAAGGGCATTGAGCATATGACGGGTGTCGTCACTTTGCAGCAGATTGGTGATCGTTGTCGTTCCCTCTGCCAATGCAGCAATAAGCAGTGCACGGTTGGAAAGGCTCTTCGAGCCCGGCAGGTTCACCTCACCGTCAATACGCTTGACAGGTTTAAGTGTAAGACTATTCACCGGCTTCCACCTTCTCCACTTTCACCAACTCCTGAATACGGTCAATGACATTTTGCACAATCCAGTCTGGAGTAGAAGCACCCGCTGAGATACCACAGAGCTGCTTCCCTTCAAACCATTCCTTCTCCAGTTCTTTTTCATTCTCCACCAGGTAACTGTCGTCACAGTAGGTTCTGCAAATAGAGTGCAGCTGCTTGGTATTGGAAGAGTGTTTCCCTCCGATAACCACCATCACATCAGCCTCTTTGGCAAGTTCTGCAGCAGCGTCCTGATTCTCAAAAGTTGCATTGCAGATGGTATTAAACACACGCACCTCTTTATGCTCAAGAATCAGCTTATTGACCACTTTAAGATAATCCTGCGGTTTGCGTGTGGTTTGGGCAACAACTGCCACTTTGGAGAGAATGGGTAAACCGTCAAGTTCATGCTCATCTATCACCACAAATGCATTTCGAGGGTCTTTGGCATAGCTAATCACCCCTTTGATTTCAGGGTGATTTTTGTCACCGAACACAACTATGCTGTATCCCTGCTCACTCATATCGGCGACAATGTGCTGAGGCGTAGTCACGTAGGGGCAGGTTGCATCAATGATCTCATTATTCTGACTTTTCAGCTGTGCCAGCTCGTCTTTGGGAATACCGTGGGTACGGATAACGACGGAATCTTCCGGTGTGATCTCTTCAAATTTTTCAGCCAGTCCAATCCGAAAACCCTCTTTAAGACGGTTGATCTCATCTTTATTATGGATCAGCGGACCGTACGTTTTACTGCCTTGATGTTCTTCGGCAATTTTAATGGCGCGTTTAACCCCAAAACAGAACCCGTAACTCGATGCTAACTGTATCTTCATCTATCGAAGCTCCGCCCCGAAAGCTTTTTCAAGTGCTTCCATAATCTGTTTCATCACGCTCTCAATATCACTCTCTTCAAGTGTCTTCTCCATTGACTGGATGAAAAAACGGATTGTCAGCGACTTTTTCTCTCCCAGTTTCTCATCCGTATAGATATCTACCGGATAACTCTCTTTGAGCAGCGGCAAATTCAGCGCTTCAAGTACTTTCGCTACTTCATAATAGTTCACAGATTTGTCAATCACAATGCTTAAGTCTTTATAGACTCCCTGGAATTTGGAGATCGGCTTGGCATTGATATGCTTAGGCAGCAGCGCTTCAAAATCCAGCTCTGCAATGAAAGTAACCGGGATGCCATACTCTTCCTGTACTACAGGATGCAGTTTACTCATAAAACCGCATACTTTTCCGTCAATCACAATGTCCGCAGACTGATATGGGTGAATAAGCCCGTTTTTGTCAGTGCATGGCATCAGCTCGAAGTGCCCGATAATACTGCCAAGCTTCTGCGTAAATGCGGCAAAATCAACCGCTGCCGGCTTGCCCGCATTTTTGACACTCTCAGGCTCTGCTTCACCGGCAAAAACAAAGGCTACCTTTTCGCTCTGGCTGCGTTTGGTGTCGAAAACAGCACCTATTTCAAAAAGCGGAATAGCTTTTTTTGAGTAGCTGACATTACGCTTGACTGCCTGAAGCATATTGATCAACATCGTGCTGCGAAGGGTATTGAGTTCTTCAGCAATAGGGTTTGCAAGTTCCAGTTCTGGTTCTGTCACTTCAAATCCATACTTCTCGAGCAGTGCCTTTTCGCTAAATACATAGGAGACGTTTTCATAGAAACCCACACCAACAGCACGGTTACGTAATGCCTTTTTGGCCTTGAAACGCTCACTGGTTGCATTGAGACGTTTCTTCTCCGCAAAAACAAGCGGTTTGGCAGGGATATTGTTAATGCCGATAATCCGCACGATCTCTTCGGCAATATCCTGAATGTTTTTAATATCATGTCTAAAAAGCGGTACTTTTACGGCAATCTGATGCTCATCCATCATTGTCATGCTGAAACCAAGCTTTTGCAATACGGTTGCAATTTTACCCAGCTCGATCTCCATACCTACAATGGAAGATATCTCTCTTGCGTCGATCAGTATTTTTACCGGTTCACGTTCAACTTCTACATCAAGCGATCCCTCGTAACAGCTTATCTGCGTATATGTCTCCAGCAAATAGGCAAGGAAAACAAGCCCAAAACCGAGGTCAGGGTTGGAACCCCGGGAAGTTTTGTAAAAGAGTTCATCTTTTTCAATGTCAAGATTGGAAACCGCTTCAGAAAGAAGATCCGGATTGATATAACTCGCCTCAATAAGTACCTCTTTACAATGCGCCTTTGGCAGTGTCTCTTCTGTCTGGGAAACACCCACAATACTCGCATGTTTACCATTAAGATGCACATGAACAATACCTTTTTCACGTCCTTCTACACTGATCATCACCTTTTCATTCTCATCAGAGCAGAAACTTGCACAGTCGTACATTCTTAGAATTACACCCGTAGTATGCGTTGTATAGGCAAGTATTTTTTCCAGTACATTTTGTGCTTCCACCTTCACCATAGCAAGACGAAGATCAATAAGAAAACTGCTCTCCATCTCTTCTATTGAAGCCAATTTATAACGCAGGTCTGCCTCAATATCACCTTTAAGGTGAAGTTCCACTTTTCTGGCGATACCAAGCTTCATACGCTCAGCCTGTTTATATTCAAAGGGCTTCATTTCAATGTTCAATGCGGCACTCAGATCTCGTGCGACACCGTAAATACTCAGACAGTCACCACGGTTTGCTGTCAATTCCAGTTCAATGATAGTATCGGCTACTTTTTCATAGGCAGCAAGTTCACGCCCTACTTCCAATGCACCGATACTCTCATCGAGAATCATAATTCCCTTACCCATCTCAGGCAGCCCGAGTTCAGAAGAGGAACAAACCATTCCATTGCTTTCCACACCACGGAGTTTCGCCGGTTTAATTTTAAAGTTACCCGGCAATACCGCACCTACAGTTGCAACAGCTACATATTCGGCGTCAACCACATTTGCAGCACCACAGACAATCTGCTCTACACTGCTGCCAATATCAATCTGACAGACATTGAGCTTGTCCGCATCAGGGTGTTTTTCACAGGAGATGATCTTTCCTATCACCACTTTTTCAGGGATGTCGATCTTCTCCATACTGTCCACTTCCAGCCCAATGGCATTGAAAGTCTCATAGAGTGTCGTATCCGAAACTTCCTTCAGGTCGATAAATTCGTCAAGCCATGTACGTGTCACTATCATCTAAACTGCTCCAGCAAACGGATATCACCTTCAAAAAGACTGCGAAGATCCGGTATTTTGTGCATCAGCATTGCAATACGTTCAACCCCAAGGCCGAACGCATAGCCGCTGACATCTTTATAATCAACTGCTTTGAAAACATTGGGGTCGACAATGCCGCATCCAAGGATCTCGATCCATCCTGTATGCGAACAGACACGACACCCTTCCCCGCCGCAGAAGATACAGCTGATATCCACTTCGGCCGAAGGTTCTGTGAACGGGAAAAAACTTGGACGAAAACGCACATCGACATCACCGAACATATACTGTAAAAAATCAGTCAAGATCGCCTTAAGGTTGGCAAAGGAAACTTTTCCTTTCTCATCGACTACCAGTCCCTCGACCTGATGAAACATCGGTGTATGCGTCACGTCATAGTCGCGTCTGAAAACCGCGCCGGGTGCGATCATCCGGATGGGCGGCTTCTCTTTGAGCATCGTGCGGATCTGTACCGGCGATGTGTGTGTACGCAGCAGACCGCCGTCTTTAAAATAAAATGTGTCCTGCATATCACGTGCAGGGTGGTACTTTGGCAGATTCAGTGCTTCAAAATTATGAAAATCATCTTCGATCATGCCACCGGTTTCGACAGAAAAGTTCAACGCGGTAAAATAATCAATGATCTTATCCATTGTCTCCATTACCGGGTGCAGCGCTCCCTTCTGCGCCAAAGTACTATAGAGCGATACATCGATCGCCTCGGCTTTTAAAAGACGCTCGATCTCTTCGGCTTTAAGCTCTTCATAACGTTTGTCAAACAGTGCCTGAAGTACGGCTTTTTGCTTGTTAAGACCTTCGGCAAAAGCTTTCTTCTCAGGCCCGGGAATGTCTTTCATCTTTGCAAACTGCGCAGCAAGAACCCCTTTCTTTCCAAAGAGTTCGATGCGCACCTTCTCCAATGCCTCAAGTGAATCAGTCTGCAGTATCTTAGCTTCCAAATTTTCCATAATGCTCCATTTATCGCATAATAATTGCCGTGATTCTAACGAAAAGTTGCTAACAAGGGGGTTTAGTGTGCTATAATTACCAAAATTCAAAGCATAAACAGCTCGATAAAAAGGAAAAGAACCATGTGTATATTCTGCAAAATTGTCAAGGGAGAGATCCCCAACAATACCGTGCATGAGGATGACGAGTTTCTCGCCTTCCACGACCTCTATCCCAAAGCACCTATCCATGTGCTTATCATTCCCAAAAAGCATGTGGAGAATTTTCAGAGTGTCGATGGTGAAACAATGGCGAAGATGACCCCATTCATTCAAGAGGTTGCCCGCAAACTTGGTGTTGATCAAACCGGTTACCGTCTCATTACCAACAATGGTGAAGACGGTGGACAGGAGATTCTGCACCTGCACTTCCATCTACTTGGTGGCGGAAAACTGATCTGGAACCACCAGCATGAAGATCCGCATAAAAACCTTTAATCCCTAACTCCCGCAAAGCATCGGGAGTTACACTTCAAACGCTATACATCAAGGGCAGCCAGCTTCTCTTCGTACTCCGCAGTAATCGCTTCCTCTTTTTCCGTAGCCTCTTCCAACAATACAAACAACTGTTCTACCTCTTCATGCAGTTTGCCAAGCATCGTAGAATATTCTATCATTGCACTGTTATCTCCTACAGCAGATACTTCTGCCAGTTTTGTTTCCAGTAAGGCAATCTCCTCTTCAATCGACTCGATTTTTGTTTCGCACAATGTCACTGTTTTTGTATAAGGCTGACGCAATGCGTTTCGTTCGCTGATAAGCTCTTTGCGCAGACGTTTGCGTTCTTTGTAATCGATCTTTGGTTTCTTCTTTTTAGGCTTGCCGCCCTCCTCCTCTTCCCAACCAATCTTCTCAAGGAATTCGTCATATGTGCCATCAAAATACTCTGCTCCGCCTTTATGAAAGATGATTAGCGCATCGGCGAGCCGCCTCAAGAGCATCTCCGAGTGGGTTACCATAATGAGTGACCCTTCAAACTGCTCGATGGCATCTGCCAGTGCATCGATCGACTGCATGTCAAGGTGGTTGGTCGGTTCATCCAAAAAAAGCAGGTTTGCAGGTGTGGCAATGATTTTGCCCAGCATCACCCGGCTGCGCTCCCCGCCTGAGAGCACCTCTATCTTTTTGTCCGCAAGCTCACCGGGAAACATCATCCCGCCGGCAATACTGCGCGCCTGAGGAATACCAACTTCCTTGCTCATTGAAGCGATCTCTTCTACAATAGTCGCGGCAATATTGAGCCGCTCTATATTCGTCTGGCCAAAATGTGCAAATTTGGTCGAAGGGTGAAATGAAAGTGATCCATACTGAAGCGGAAGCTCTCCGGCAATATAGTTAAGCAATGTTGACTTTCCCCGTCCGTTCTTTCCAATGATCGCAATTTTTTTGCCTTTTTCAAGCGTAAAACTCAGCTTATCAAAAAGTGGCTGCTGAGGATCGTATCCAAAACCAAGTTCTTCAGCTCTAAGCACTACTTTTGCAGGCGTATCGGCATAATTGAACGAAAAAGAGAGATCGGCCTCATTTTCAAGCTCTCCAAGCTCCTCCATTTTGTCCAGCTCTTTTTGCTTCGACTGTGCCATTGCCGCCGTGGATGCTCTTGCCTTGTTCCGCGCAACGAACTCTTCAAGCTCTTTTCGCTTCTTCTCCTGGTTGGCTTTTGTCTTTTCATAGGTTTCATCTTCCATCGCAAGTGTCGCGTAGTACTTATGCGTATCACCGCTTGTAATGCGAAGGCCTTTACGCTGTACCCCCATCGTATGGGTAGAAACTGCATCCATAAATGCTCTGTCGTGGGTAATAAGGATTACCTCACCGTCAAATTCACGAATAAAGCGTTCCAGCCATCGAAGAGAGGGCAAATCAAGATAGTTCGTCGGTTCATCCAGCAGCAGCATGTTCGGCTCGGTCGCCAGAAGCTTGACAAGATTAATGCGTATCTGGTAACCTCCGGAGAAACTCAGCGGGTCTTTGTCGAGATCCTCTTCACTGAAGCCAAGTCCAAAAAGTAGCTTCTCTATCTTATAGAAGTTCCACTGCTCATCTTCGGGCAGCACCAGCGCACACTCTTCCCGTACACTTTTTTTGGTAAATACGAGATGTTGTTTGAGTGCACCGATGCGGTAGTTCTTGGGTATGGCGATTTCGCCGCTGTCATAGCTCTCTCCGCCAAGGATCATCTTAAAAAGAGTGGATTTGCCCGCACCGTTGCGTCCGACGAAGCCTATTTTCTGGTTCTTGCCTACTTTGAGGTTGACATCGCGGAAAATAGTCTGTCCTCCGAAGCTTTTTGAGAGGTTGGTAAGTTGTATCATTGAGATTGTCCGGTCTGAGATTTGACCGGATTATAGCAGAAACTCTTAAGAGCAGCACGCTCCGCCAAAACCATCTTCGATCTCGACACCGCCACCACTTCCGGAAGCGATCGATTCCTTCTCTGCAATTGTTTGTCCGTTATAGATAATGGTGTAGCTTATTTTAACGGAATCGCGAATAGAATTGATGGTTGTACAGTAGCTTTCCAAAGAAGCCAAAATGTAGCGCTTGGCTTTGAGCGGATCGAAAGAACCCTCAAACTCGTAAATAATATGTAAAGAAGAAAATTTCATCGGTACTTCCATCTGCCGCTCTATTTCGGCACTGACTTTATAATTGCTGACAGCATACCCGTCTTTTTCCGCCATAACTACCAAATCGATTCCTGTACAGCCTATGATCCCTGTAGCAAAATATTCTACCGGTGTAATCTCTTTACAGTCAAGTATATAACTTGATTTCGTTGTATTGGCTTTAAATGTTTTCTCTCCAAGATATTCCAGTGATACGTTCATTTTTCATCCTCTATTTTTTCCATAAGTGTACTGTGAAAATCTTAGAATTCCATCGTCATTGAGCACTCTCAACTTTCTGTTGGATTGATTGTTCTATAATCATAGTGTAAAATTCCATACCAAAAGAGTATTCTATGTCCAGTCATACCAAAACCGAACACCCAAAAGCCTTACGTTCTACCATAAGCTTTAAAGATATCGTCGGACATAAAAAAGTCAAGGCAAGATTAAAAACCATTATAAAAATCATTAAACAGCCCGAACTCTTTGAACGATTCGATACCCCTCTGCCAAAAGGGCTACTGCTTTACGGGCCTGCCAACATCGGCAAAGGTATGCTTGCCCGTGCCTTTGCCCATGAGGCAGACATGCCCTACTATGAAATATCCGGTTCCCTGCTTTTCGATATTGACTATATCAAGGAAGTCTACAAAGAAGCTTCAAAACATGTACCTTCCCTTGTCATTCTTGAAGATATTGACATCAAAGGTCTCCTGCAAGGTACTCTTACCAATGTTTCATTCTCTGACATTGCCAAAGTGCTCGAAAAGACAGAAGCAAGGGTTTTCACCATTGCCACCTCTGAAACCCTTGAGGCGGTCGACGAAGTCCTAACTGCACCGAAAAAACTGGATTTTCTTATTGAAGTTGACAAGCTTGACAAAGATGCCAGACGCTTTTTCCTCGAAAAAATTCTGAAGAAACCGCACGATCCGAAAATCGACAAAGAACGTATCGTACGATATATCAACGGTATGAGCGCGGTCGATCTCGAGCGGCTTGGACGTATGGCGGTACTTGAAACAATAGAACAGGGAAAAAAACAAATTACCGAAGAGATTCTCATCGAACAGATTAACATTATCAAGTATGGTCACAAAATTGACAAGCAAATGGTACGCAACCTTGAAAAAGAGCTGGAAATGACCGCCTACCACGAAGCAGCACACGCTGTACTTTCCACAATCCTTCTGCCACATATCAAAATTGAACAGGTCACCATCGCACCCCGAAGCAAAACACTTGGGTTTGTCTCATATAATGCCGACGAGCCTATGTCCAACATCACGAAAGAGGAACTCTTCTATGATGTCTGCGTTCTCATGGCCGGGCGTATCTCCAAAATGAAGAAAGCAGGGAATACCCAAATGGACAGTGGCGCTATCGATGATCTTTCACAGGCATCGTTCCAGATATATACTGCACTCAGTACGCTCGGCATGGACAGTGAACTGGGTCTGATCAACCTCGAAACAATTTCGCCGATTAGTGAAAACTTTCTGAGGGAAAAACTTGAAGCACGTTTTCTGCTCTGGAATGAAACAGCATTTCGTTATAGCAAAAAAATGGTTGATACACACTGGGAGATCATCAGCAAACTTGCAAAAAAACTGATAGAAAAAGAGATTGTAGAGGGAGATACCCTCTTGAAACTTGTCGGTAAAAAAAGAACGAAACCAAAAATACCAAAGGTACTGTAACCTTGTGGTAATCCGCTAACGCAACTGCTCCTGCAGCCACACTTTGAGCTGCGCAATCTGGTCGCGTGTGCGTACCGTCGCCGTTCCACCTTCGGACTGGCGCGCATTCATCGAAGCACGGATGTCAAGCAGCTCCATTACCCCTTCACCGATGCGCCCATCGATGCTCTGCAGCTCTTCGAGGGTAAGCTCCGAGATATCCACACCCTTCTCCTCTGCCAGGTTGACCACATTTCCGGTAATATGGTAGGCATCCCTGAACGGCAGTCCCTGCTCCTTGACAAGATAGTCGGCCAGGTCGGTCGCACTAAGGTGCCCAACCATGCAAGCAGCCTCCATAGCCTCTTTGTTGACTTTCATATCGGCAATCATCTCATTGAGTACCTGAAGACTCAGCAGCGCTGTTTTGACAGAATCAAATACTCCCTCTTTATCCTCCTGCATATCTTTGTTGTATGCGAGCGGCAGCCCTTTCATTACGGTTAGCAGCGCTACAAGATTTCCATTCACACGTCCCGTTTTACCCCGCAGCAGTTCAGGTATATCCGGATTTTTCTTTTGCGGCATGATCGAACTGCCTGTAGCATGACGATCCGAGAGTGTCACCCATCTAAACTCCGCTGCACTCCACAAAATAAGCTCTTCACTCAAACGGCTCATATGCATCATCATTGTTGCAATGTTAAAGAGAATCTCCAACGCAAAATCACGGTCACTGACAGTATCAAGACAATTAGACGTCGGTGCATCAAATCCAAGTTTTTCCGAAGTAATCTGACGATTGACCGGATGGGGTGTCCCTGCCAGCGCCGCGCAGCCAATAGGTGAGTAATTGTTACGCTCATAGGAGCTCATAAAACGCTCATAGTCACGCTTGAACATACTTGCATAGGCCATCATATGGTATCCGAAATTTATCGGCTGTGCATGCTGCAAATGGGTCATACCCGGCAGCATCGTTTCGGCATTCTCCTCTGCCACTTTGAGAAGTGTTGCGATGTTCTCCAAAAGAAGTTCAGCAATAGCTTTGGTATTATTCTGTACATAGAGGCGAAAATCAAGGGCAACCTGATCATTTCGGCTACGTGCAGTATGCAGACGTTTACCTGCATCACCGATGCGTCGCGTCAGTTCCCCTTCAATAGCCATATGGATATCTTCATCATCCCCATCCAGGCTTAATACTCCTGATTCAATATCATCAAGTATCCCACGAAGCCCTCTGTTAATCTGTTCGTAGTCTTCATTACTGATGATTCCCTGTTCCTTGAGCATATAGGCGTGCGCCAGCGAACCTGTAATATCCTCCTTGTAAAGCACCTTGTCAAACGGAAGCGAATTGTTCAGTTCCTGTAAAAGCTTCGAACTTTCTGTCGCAATCCGTGCTGAAGCGATCTTTTTTCCCATAGTCTTATCCTGCATAAATTAGTTAGGGTATTTTAGCGAAAAAGGGTTGAAGACGGGGAGCAACGAGTAACGAGCAGATGTTGCATGGGTTGGTTGAGAAAAACGGTCATTCCCGTAAAAGGAGGAATCTTTGCGTCAATGAGGTAAAAGAGGTCGAAAGTTGATTAATAATTGAAAATGGAGGATTGATAATTGCAGAGAGGCAGCTTTATAATTTTAACACAGTAAAAGCAATAAGAGCGAAAATGATGGTTGTTATTGTTAAAAGTCAGGATTCAAGGTTAAGAGTTGAAGAAAAGAAATGAGGAAAAACTCAAAGTGGCAGCGACCTACATTCCCACCAGCGTAGCCGGCAGTATTATCGGCGATGAGAGGCTTGA
>JALUXB010000009.1 GCA_027019175.1 Sulfurovum sp.
GCCAAACGCGCCGCTGAGATTGACCTTGCGAAGCTCTGCTTTACGCAGTGAAAGAGCATAAAGTTTCAGATAGACCGCCTCAACACTCTGTGGCGCGGCATCTTCAAAGAGGAATACGATGCGGTAGTCTTTGCCGATGTCCTCCATCGCTGCAAGTGTTTTGATCACCTGTACGTTTTTGTGTGCATTGCCTGTTGCTTCAGGAACATAAGGAGCAAACGCAGCCATCGCATTGGCAACGAAGTTGTCATTAATTGTCGCAACAAACTCACTGCCGCTAAAGTCTACATCACACTTGGCTTCCTGCAGCGCCCTGATGAATACTGCCGCCGAACCGAAGTTCTCTTTCCAGTTGATCAGCGGGAAACTCGCCTGCAGGATCTTTTCTGCATTCTTCTGTCCTCTGTCCACACGTGCAATACCAAACGCCAGCGGCTCTCTGTAGCCCTCCTGTGCCGTTGTCTCTGAAACCAGTCTTTTGAATTCATCCGTGCTTGTCAATGTTTCGATTGCCATACATACTCCTAAAAAATGATAATTATAATGTGGAGGATTATACTCGGATTTATTTAAATTCGTGTAAAATGCGCGCCATGAAACACTTAAGAGGCTATACCAGACGGTACTTTTCCCTTGCCATTATTGCGATGTACTCCACACTGCACAAGCTCTGTATGCTTGACAGCAACTATCAGTACCACAAACTGGCATACTCTCCCCTGCCTCACAAAACAGCACCTCCGGCTGAATCGGATAGCAGGTAGAAAGTAGCGGAGGGAGATTTTTCCTTCTCTACTTTTACCTCTTCCAACCTCTTGTAGGGTGCATACCCACGCACCTTTATACGATTACCAAAACATTATAGATACCAAAAATCCGATATACGGTGCGTGGGTACGCACCCTACGGAGAATACAAACAAACATTAAAAGAAGGATACAACCATGAAACACACCATTACACTCAGCCTTTTTGCGGCATCTCTGCTTACAACTGCATCGTTTGCACAGGAAGATCTCGGTGAGATTACCGTCACCACGGAAAATAAAGCACCTCAATCACTACAGAATATTACATCTGATGTAGATGTTATCACCGCAAAAGAGATAGAAGAAAGAGGTTACATCACTGTCACAGAAGCGCTCAATTCTCTTCCTGGAATCTCTTTTACAAGTAATGGAGGTTTGGGTAAATCCACATCCGTTTATGTTAGAGGCATGGACAATAAAAGAGTGCTTATTTTAGTAGATGGCATAAGGTATCAAGACCCTTCCAACACCAATGGTGCAGCAATTCAACATCTCATGATTACAGATATTGATCGTATAGAGGTTATTAAAGGTGCCCAATCTGGTGTTTGGGGTGCAGATGCTGCAGCAGGTGTTATAAATATAATTACAAAATCTGCTACAAAAGGAAACCATGCTTCTGCAAATATAGAAGCAGGGTCTTTCAATACAAAAAGATACAGTGTAAATGTTTCAAAAAAAACTGATACTTATGATATTCTACTTTCTGCCTATAAAATTACCTCTGACGGCTTTACTACAAAAGCTCCTTTTGGAGAAAATATAGATAATATGGAAGATGATGGATATACAAACCGTACTATAACTGCAAAGCTTGGTATAAATGTTACCGACAATTCAAGATTGGAAATTGTACATACAAATATTGAAGGCTCTACCGATTTTGATAGAAGAGATGAAAATGACACAGAAGCGCAAAGTGATTTTACGACAAAGTTGACGAGTATCTCTTACACCTACAATATTGGGAACCATTCCCTTAAACTTAAACATGAAATTTCAAGTTTCGAGAGAGAAGAAAAAAATATTACACCATCTCCTTGGTTTACACAAGTTGAAAAATTTGATGGAAAAGTTATAAATACAGAAATGACGGACAATTTCAATTATAGAGAAAAAGATATCGTTGTCCTGGGACTAAGCCATCAAAAAACAGAAGCTGATTATACAACAGCATCAGGCAAAAGCGACAACAGCACTTTTGTAAATAAAGCCCTTTTTGTAACAAACAGTAACCATATAGGTAAAAACATTATTCTTACAGAGGCAATTCGATATGATAGATATAACAACTTTGAGAATAAAACAACTGGAAAAATTGGTTTTCAATATACCAGTGATATTGGATTAATCGTTACAGGAAACTATGGTACAGCATATAATGCTCCCAATATAATTCAAATGTTGAACCCCTGGGGTGCTTCCAATAACAACCTGCAGCCAGAAACTATAAAAAGTTATGATCTTTCTGTCGGATATGGTGGATTAAAGCTAACTTATTTCAACCAAAAAATTGACAATATGATTTCCTGGTTCGACCCGGGTACACCATTCAACTTTAATGATGACTACTATAAAAATCTTTCAGGCACTTCAAGAATAAACGGTATAGAGATAGTATATAGAAAAACATTTTTTGATAACTTGGTATTGGATACAAGCTATACGAAACTTACAAAAGCTGAAGATAAAGACCATAACAAGCTTTTAAGAAGAGCCCGGGAAAACTTTAAAATTGCATTAGACTACTACGCTATGGATAATCTTCATATAGGTGTTGATGCCCAATATGTAGGTCAAAGAACCGATAAAGCTTTTAATCCAATTACTTTTAAACCCTATGATGTTGAAACAGGAAAATATACTGTTATCAACCTTACAGCAAATTATGATATCACACCACACTTGGAGATTTATGGTAAAATCGAAAATATCGGTGACAAATATTACCAGACAGTATACGGTTACGCAACAAGCCCAAGAGCCTTCTACTTCGGTATCAGAGGCAAAATATAACAGTTATATAGCGTGCGGGTAGGGTGTTGTCCCCTGACAACACCATCGTCAAAATGTACACTTACTTTAAATATAGCAAAAGGTGTTGTCGGGGGACAACACCCTACGGGATGCATGATGAACTTTAAACTAATAGTACTGCTTTTATTGACACTTCATACCTATGCCAACGAGCGCATTGTTACCCTCTCCCCTGCCATCAACGAGATTGTTTTTGCACTCGGTGCTGGCAATGAAGTGGTAGGCAACACCCTCTACAGTACCTACCCCAAAGCATCCCGTTCCCTGCCGAAAGTCGGCGGATACTTCTCCCCCGATTTGGAGAAGATCATGGCACTGCGCCCCACGCTGGTACTGATGCAGCCCAACAACCGTGCCCTTGCCAAACAGCTGCAGCGCCTTGGCATCGGCACCATGACCGTACGTATCGACCGTCTACCTCACATTGAGCAGGCGATCACCGCATTGGGAAAGCGTCTTGAACACACGAAAGAGGCAGCCAACATCACCCATGCCATTGCCGATGCACTTGCCAAAACCAAGGGTATCGTCAAGGGCAAAAAGATCCTCATCGTCTTTGGCTACAACCGTGTCATCAAAGGCAACGTCTTTGTAGCGGGACAGAACCTCTACTTCGATGACATCATCAATGCTTCAGGCAATACCAACGCGCTGCATGCCACACGCAAAGGACAGCCGGTACTCAGCCGCGAGAACATCATCGCACTCAACCCGGACATTGTCATTGTGCTGGCACACGATCTGGACAAAAAGCACCTTACCAAAGAGGATGTCATCGCGCCGTGGCATACACTGCCCATAACCGCAGCAAAAAGAGGCGATATTTACCTCATAGACAAAGACTACAGCGGTATTCCAAGCGACAGGCTGGTTTACTTTTTAAAAGATTTCAGGGAGATACTTCATGCCGCTGCACATCACCGACTATAGCGATGAGATACTCCACAACATCTCTTTTAGGCTTGAAGCGGGCAGCCATCTGTGCATACTCGGTGCCAACGGTGCAGGCAAAACGACCCTTGCCAAGGTACTCTGCGGGCTTATTGACACCAAGGCTGTCACCATAGACGGCAAACTCCTCCACGACCTGCACGGTACGGCGCGTGCCAAAGTAGTCAACTACATCCCTGCCAAACTGGAGATATTTGATACACATATGTCTGTAGAGGAGCTGCTGGCACTGAGCCACTTTGACACGGCACTGCATATCGGTGATGCTTTGGAGAGGCTGCAGATTGCACACCTTCAAGAGCACCCATGCCGAACCCTCAGTTCCGGAGAGTCACAGCTGGTACTGACTGCTTCTGCACTGCTGCATAACGCGCGCTACACCCTCTTTGACGAACCTACCGCCAACCTCGACCCGATGCGGATGCGTACGCTTTTTGCGTTACTCTCGGATGAACATGTATTAAAAAGCAAGATCGTCATCACCCACAACCTTGAACTCGCTTTCAAACTGGGCTTTGACATCCTCTATCTTGAGGAGGGGCGTATCCGTTTTTATGGCAGTGCCGAGCGCTTTTTTGCGCAGTCGCAGCTCGATGCACTTTACCATGGCAGTGTGAAAAATCTTGGTGATCATGTGGTGGTGTCGCTATGAAAACACTTTTCCTTCTTGCCTCTTTGTTGTTGCTTGTTGCCGCACCCTTCTTCGGGCAGATCGATCTATCGCTTACTAAACTGATGCAACCGCAGAGTATGGCACATCAGGTCTTTATGCAAATCCGTCTGCCACGTGTGCTGCTGGCATTTCTGGTCGGCGGCATTCTCTCACTGGGCGGGCTGGTCTTTCAGGTGGTCTTTCGCAACCCCATGAGTACTCCTTACACCCTTGGTGTTGCCAGCGGTGCCACCCTCTTTACCGCCATCGCCATCATCGCAGGGCTGGGTGCCTACAGCCCTCTTTTTGCTTTTGTAGGAGCGATGATGACCGTGCTGATACTCTTTGCTGTCGCCTCCCGCTTTGGCGGATACGACCCCACCGCACTGCTGCTGGTGGGCATCGCCCTTGGGTTTTTCTATGCCGCGGCACTCATGGTGATGTACGCCCTCTCAACATTGCAGGAGAGTTACGAGATCTTGCGCTTTACCATGGGCAGTCTGGACATCGTAGGCTTCGGACAGATCGGCATCCTCGCCGCTGCTGCTGCACTGCTTCTACTGATGATGCGTTACTACAAAAATGCCTTCAAAGCCCTGCTGGTCTCTTACGAGTTTGCCTTTTTGCAGGGTATCCGTGTCAAAAAACTCAGCTACACCCTGCTCTTTGGTGTCTCTGTGGCTGTCGGTGCAGCAGTAAGCCTTACAGGACCCATCGGCTTTGTGGGACTCATCATCCCCCACATGCTTGCCACACTCTACCGCCAGAGTGCAGAGAAGCTGCTCATGCCAAGCTTTTTTTACGGCGGTGTTTTTCTGGTACTGTGCGACCTCATCGCCCGTTCTTTGGCGGATGCGACACTGCCTATTGGTGTGGTCACTTCGTTTGTAGGGGCACCGTTTTTTATCTATCTGTTGCTACGGGGCAGGAAGTAGGGTGCGATATTTCGCACCGTTTACGTGTCAACCGATAGAGAATGCTGTTTTTTCATAACGGTTTGAAGGTGCGTGATTACGCACCCTACGAAAAATATACAATTTACTATGCAATAAGGAGAAAAACTATGCTACACCCCATCATTGGAACATTAGATACCATCAAAACCCTACAAGGAAAATCAGCCACCTTCATGCTCGCCATGAGCAATACCGCCACCGCCGACATTCCCGGCATTACCCAGGCGGGGATTCCCGGTATGCTGCACCTCACACCGGTGCTTGATGCGGAGTTTCTCACCACAGGCGCGGTACATTCGCTTGAAAATATCGCAGAAACACCAAAAGGGGTACCCACTCCGGCACTCATCACCCGTGCGATGCACCTGCTGCATCCCTTTGCACACATTGAACTGCTTGATTTAGGACTCAAAATCACACCCAAAACCGATGCGCCGATACACGGTTTCGACATTCCTCCAAGCGGCAACATTGCCCAAGATTGCAACATCGACGCCAAAGCGGTCTTTGAAAAAGGTATCGCCTTCGGACAAAGCTATGAACTTCAAGATGACTACCTCATCCTTGCCGAATCGGTGCCTTCGGGTACCACCACGGCAACTGCTACAGCACTGGCACTCGGATTCGATGCACGCAACTTTTTTAGCTCCAGTTTCAAAAATGTCCCCAACGACATCCGACAAACCACCATCGACAAGGCACTCTTGCGCATTGAAGATACGGAAGATATCTTTGCCAAACTTGGCAAAGTCAGTGACAACATGCTGCTTTTTGTTGCCGGTTTTCTGCTTGGTGTAGATGACCGCTTCCCTGTTGTGCTTGCAGGCGGTACCCAGATGGCAGCTGCCCTGCTTGTAGCCGATGCCATCACACAACACTACCCCCAATACCGCCAACAAAACACCCTAAAACCCATGCTTGCCACCACCAAATGGGTTGCCGATGATGCCCACTCCGACATCGCCGCCCTGCTTGCAATGCCAAATTTCCCTGTCAATGCCTGCTACAGTGACTTTGACTTCTCACAGGCCACACATCCCGCACTCAAACTCTATGATGATGGAGAAGCCAAAGAGGGCGTGGGTGCCGGAGGTGCGTTAACATACGGCATGATGAACGACTTGACGAAAGAAGGAATAACAGTACAGGTGGAGAAATTTTTGGGTTTATAAACCTTTATCTGTTGTGTGTAAAATTTTCATGTAAAACTTTTTCCTCAATATGTATTACCAAAACTATAAAGTTTTCAAGTGAGCTATTAACTCCAATAGCTCTTCATCTCCAATATATCGTACTATGTCAGATAACACTTCATCAAGATCTAAATCAAATTTCTGATAGTCAGCTATCCATGATTGATAATCTATCCAACTTCTACTGATTAGCATGGATAAAATAGACTGTATGACCTTCTTTGTATTGCAGTTGTGTATATCTTGATTATCCCTATATCCACTCTCCTGAATGAATCTTCTTGAAATCTGTACAAATCTAAATATATCAATCTGCTCTTTAAACTCATCGTAAATATTTTTAAACAACATACTATTTAAGGGTACTGCAATAAATACATTCTTGTTTTTTATTTTGTTATAGTTGTGAGTATTAGATACTTTATATACTTTTTCTTTACATAGACGGAAGGTTCTAACAAAATTATCTTCAAAATCTATCTCAAGTTCATCCCATCTTCTAGGCATGACTCTTCTTCTATCTTTACAGATGATAATGTCATTTAATGCTTCATATATTGGATGTTCAAAAAACGATTTTGGCATTTTTGTAGAAAAGCCACGTGCCTTAGAATGTTTGCATGCCCTTTGTTCCAACATATGTTCGCGCTCTTCAATTTCTGCTAAATATTCATCTATTCTAATTCTCATAAAATACTCCAAACAGTCTATTACAAATCATGTTTATCATCATACTGACTGTGTCATTGTAATCACTATTTTGCTCTAAAAGTCTCTTTGTCAAGCTTTGAACTTCTTGATAAGCCATCTCACCATTTTTGATTTTTTCTACAAGCACATCAAGTACCTCATTTAACCTTTTCATAGCTTCACATATATGTCCAAATTCTGCAAGAAAAAGTAAAAAGAAAAGCGTTTCAATCTCTGTTTTGGTTGCTCTTTTAGCATGATTTATCAATATGTTCATCTCATTTTCATCAACTATATTGTACTTTCTACACAGAAATCTCCAACATTTGGCAAGAGAAATAATATCCTGTAGTAAAAAAATCTCTTTTTTTAGCTGATAATAGATTTGTAAAGCGTGTGTAGAGATATGTGAATAGAAAATAACCTTTTCAAGTAGGCTGATTCGAGAGCTATCGATAAATAACTCATTTTTTATGGCTTCAGAATAAATGGTATATACAGCATCATCCCCGGCTATTTTAGCCGATTCATACATTAGCAGATTGATTTCTTCTAAAGGAGAAAGATGAAGATTTTCATATTTCATTTGAAAGTTCTTAATGAATATTTCATCTGCCCAAATAATATGTTCTAACAACAAGCCTTTAAGTATGCGCTCTGCCACAGGAAATGTTCGTATAAGCGTTTCATCTATCCTCCACTCATCTGCCATCTCACACAGAAACTCATGCCGCAAGGCTCTATCATCTAACATAACGGAATCTTTTATATTTTTTTGAATAAAGTCGCAAAGTTGCTTTTCTTTGCATGCACATATTTTGCTGTATCTGCTCCATATATATTGCTGCACGGTTATATCCGATACCCAATGTTCTTTGTAAAAAAGCAATGGAGTAGTTGTTGTGTTTCAAAACGATTTGCCGAGCTTGTTTGAGTTGTTGTTTGCTTACCTCCATTTTTTCTCTTTTAAGCTAACCATTCAGGCATCAAAGTGTATTGTTCCAGTTCTGGATGAATATATGGTGCTAACTCAGAATCTTTTATCTTTAAAAAGAGTTCTTCCCATAAAAGAATATTGCTTCCATATTTTTTAAGATGAGTCCAGTCTGAATTAGGTCGATGTCCATACGACAAAAGATAATACAGACTAACATTTCTTCCAGTATGTTCTTCCAAGCATTCAACCAAACGTTGATAAAGTTTCATATTCTCTTTTACGGATGCTCCTATTGTTTTTACTTCAACAATAACTATCCGTTCTTCTCCAATGTGTACAATATCCGGTTTTATATTACTGAAATCTTTATTCCATTGAGATTCGTTCAAACCAAAAACTGTATGTGTCAAGCCTCCTTCTACAATAGTGTTTTTACTATTCATTCCACTAAAATCAAGATGCTCCTTTTTAGGACTTAACCACTTTTTACTTGTCTTGTTTAGATAGGAAGATTCATATATATTTAACTTCAATGCATTTTCAGTTTTACCCATCCATTCAAATGCCAACTGTGCTATTGCATTCCATCTGCTTTCAGAATGATGAAAACCCTTATCGCCTTCAAACATATATGTCGCATTTTGCACCAGTGTACTCCTGTCATATTCAATATATTGTAATTCACGCTTTATCTCACGTGCATATGCCAATGCTTTTTGCGTTAGAGAATATTTTTGCCCATCGTAATCACTATATTCAAACAAAACAACTTTATCTGCCATTTGAACAATTTTTCGTAAATTAAATACTTTTCTTCCTCTATTTTCATACTTATGTGAAATATGGTCATATTTTGAAACAAATTGCTTTACCAGTTTACAGGCATTAGGCGTTGCACAAAGGATCGTATCAACTTCTGAATTTTCAAGCAGAGCTTTTTCAATTGCCACATAGTCTGAAAAACTATAAGGGCATACAAATGCGATGGTCATATTTATTTCTCCCGTTTAACTTTTTCATATTGATTATACCCATTCTGGTATCAATGTATATCTATTCAAATCATCACAAAAATACTTTTCAAGTTCACTGCCAATAAGTGATGCAAAAATCTCTTCCCACAACAGTACCTTACCACCAATTTTCTCAAGACGTTTCCAATCTTGAAAACGCTTGTTCTCATCCACTTTTCCATTCTCACATTGATTACCCTCATCTTCATGCCCGTATGACATGAGGTAATAGAGTTCGCATTTCCATCCCTCTTTTTTAATGTTTGCTACCAGTTTACTATATCTGTCAAAGTTATCCATACCCTCTTTTTTTCGTCCACGGAGTGTACGTCCTATAGTTCTGACAACAATGAGTACAATCTCCTTTTTCCTATCGTTTTTATAAATAATATCGGGATATACCCCTGCATTTTCCAAAGATGGAGTCTCCTCCCTAAACAAATATTTAATATTTCCTTCTACGGTTGTATTGTCTGCACTCCACCCTTCAGGGGTCAAAGTCAAATCTGATTTGGCAATCCATTCTGCAGGCTCTTTAACTATTTGTGAATGATAAACCGATAAACCATCTTTTGCATTTTTCGATAGATAAATTAATGCCAGCTGTGCCATCGTACTCCATCTACTTTGAGAGTGATAAAACCCATTATCTGAATGTCTAAACAGATATGTTGCATTTTGTTTCATACTTGATCCTTTAATTTATTTGGCTTAGCCTGACAAAATATCTTTTCAGGCACATTTATTTATTTGTCATCTTCCTTTTCAAAGACGCTGAGAAATGGTATACTGCAACATGGTCATTAAATGTCCATATGATACAAAAAAGATTTTATGATGGAAAAATTACAACAATACCAAAGACACAATATCATACTCGATAGGCTAAAAAATGGAGAAACACTCTCTATTACTACATTGTCAAGAGAGTGGGGAATTCCTACAAAAACCATTCAGAGAGATTTTAAAAAGTTGCAGGAAGGCAATTATGGCGTTGTACGCGCAGAGGATGGTAAACGCTTTAAACTTGCCAAACAAAAGAGTACTCAAACTCAAATATCAGCACCCCTAAAACTTTTAGACAGCTTTTCTGAAGATATTGGTGGGAAATTTTATACAAAAGCCCAAAATGCTTTGAAACGTACAGAGCCGTATGTAAATACTTCATTTTATACTAGAATTGATGTAGAGGACATCTCTGAAAAAGCATCTTTGATTGAACAAATAGAAACGGCTATTACCAAAAAAAGAACTATTTCATTTGACTATAGACGACATTACAAGCCAACTGAAATAAAACGATATACCCATGTCAAACCTTATAAAATTATTGTTTTTGACGGATTTTTCTACCTTTATTCACAACACCATAACTATTTCCCCTCATTTTATCTCAAGGAGATATCAAACCTTTACATTGAAGATAGGACTTTTACCTATGATGAAAATATAGTATCTGCCCTAAAGAAAGCTCAGAATATTTGGTTCAATCCTAACAAAGAACCTTTTGAAGTAACACTATTTGTTGACAGTACCATCCGTATCTATTTTGAACGAAAACCACTGAAAGATCAATTTATAAAAAAGTATCCTGACGGTACAGGAGAAGTTACTTTCAGTGTTACTGATAAACGAGAGGTATTTTCTTTATTGCAAAAATGGTTGCCTCATACTAAAGTTTTGGAACCAAATATCCTTCAGTATGAATTTGAAAATATGCTTGATGACTATATTCAATATTGTCGCCGTACATAATTGAAAAGTTTCTTTACTTGAGAATCTTATAGAGGATATCAAAGAATCACAATAATATATACAGCAATTACAGCACAGTTGGAGAAATTTTTAGGTTTATAAACCTTTAAGCAGACATACCATATGATTATGTATAAATAGAATATGTATAGAAGGGCATGATGAATATTGTAAAAGTACGTAAAAACTTTTTGCTGGACAAAGAGACGGTAGAAAAGGCGCAAGAGATTATCCTAAAACAGCACAAAAGCCTCACTGAAGCGATCACCCTCTACCTCAAAGCAGTGGTGAAAGACCCTACAGTCTTGCAAACCATTGAGCAGCGTGCCAAAAAGCGTACCGGCGCATTTATCGGTATACTTGACGGTGAAATTGGCGACAAGACATACAAAGAGATGAAAAAAGAAGCACTCCGACATAAGGTAGACTAATCATGCCCATATTTCTCGATGCCAATATCTGCCTTGATCTGCTCGATACCACCCGACCTACCTCCAAAACCTCCGTTGCATGGTATATGGCACACAAAGACGATGCAAAGACGCTTTTCTATTTTTCAGGCGATTTCATTACTACCTTTTACTATATTCTTACCGAACGCAGAGGGGTTGACCGGTACAAAGCCGTACGTGCCATCGATGCTTTGAGTGAAGAGGTTATCCCCTTCTATCTTGAGCAGAGCGATTTTACGGCGGCAAAACAGAGCTTTTTCGAAGAGATGTTGGATGATTTTGAAGATCTCATTATACTCCACTCAGCCCTGCGTGCAGGATGTACCTCACTGCTTACCAACGATACGGCACTGCTGCATCTCAAAGATTTTGACACCCTTCACATCAAGGCACCCTTACACACATGAAAATCCTCTACTACGGCGGTCAAAAGTCCGGGAAAAGCCTTTTGGCAGAACAAAAAGCACTGGAACTATCAGACGGTATCAAGCCCTGCTACATCGCCACCTATGACAACAGCTTCAACGACGATGAAATGCGCACACGCATCAAAACACACCAAAAACAGCGAGAAGATCGTTTCATCACCATCGAAGAGCCGCTGCATCCAAGCTCTCATATCCAAGCGGGCGGTACCTACCTCATCGACTGTATGAGTATGTGGCTGCTCAATACGTTGGAGATGCCCATGGAGATGCTCATACAAGAGATAGAAGCACTTTGCGCAACAGATGCCGACATCGTCTTTGTCCTCAACGACGTCTCAAGCGGCATCATCCCTATTGACGCCATGAGCCGCACCTATGTCGATCGCAGCGGCATCGTCGGGCAGAAGCTTGCCGCCTTGTGCGACGAGGTGTATGAGGTGAAACTCGGGATTGCAGTGAGGCTCAAATGACCCCGTTCCAACACGGCGGCGATATCGTTGCCTTCGCCCAACGCTGCGGATGTACGCCCGAAGAGGTTATTGACCTCTCTTCCAATATCAATTTCGTAAAACCGCATCTTAACACCGACTTCAACAGTGTTAATATTGCACCCTACCCCAACGATGATAGATTGCAAAACGCTATTGCGTCGCACTACGGCGTAGCCTACGACGGACTTGCGCTCTTTAACGGTGCATCGGCAGCGATCTATGCTCTTTTTGCCTATCTGCGGTATCATACTGTCAACCCACCCAACCATATCATCCTCTATGATCCGATCTATCTGGAATACAAAAGAGCTGCTGCACTCTATGGGTTTGAGGCAATACACATTGACCGATTTACGGCACTTGACAAAGAGGTGCCAGACAATGCTCTTGTCATCTTCGTCAATCCTGCTACGCCTGACGGGTTGACCTACACGATGATGCCGTTGCTTGAAACATGGATAGCAAAGGGGTGCCACATTCTTATCGATGAATCTTTCCTGGAGTTTACCCAAGTACCCTCTCTTGTATACCGTTTCAGAGACTATCCAAAACTCTGGGTACTCAAATCAATGACCAAATTTTTCGGCGCAGCGGGTGTACGGGTTGGGGCACTGCTCTCGAACGCTGCCAACATCTCAGCATTCACCGCCACCCAGCCACCGTGGCGACTAAGCACTTTTGACAGCACGTATATCCTTGAAGCACTCAAAGATAACACATTTGTCCATCGTTCTGCAGACTCCAACCGTAAAGCAAAAGAGGTATTGACAGCTCTTTTGGATACAAGTCCTCTTGTAGCACACCGCTATGAGGGAGAGGCAAATTTTGTACTCGTTAAACTCCATATAGCTGTAACAAAACTGCAAGAGATGCTGTTGCCTTACCGCACCCTTATCCGTGACTGTGGTAATTTTGACGGACTTGATAGGTATCACGCCCGTATTGCCGTCAAAGAGGTAGAAAAGTTTAAGGGGTTGCGGGAGGTGCTCCATGCATAACCTTTCCATCTTTGGCACAAGCTCCGATGCGGGCAAAAGCACGCTTACGTGGGTCATAGGCAAGCTCTTGCAAAACGCGGGCTACAGCATCGCGCCCTTCAAAGCCCAAAACGTCTCCAACAACGCCCACGTCGCAGATGACGGCAGCGAGATCTCCGTCGCCCAACACTTTCAGGCAAAAGCGCTCGGTGTGCCTACCTCCTGGCACAACAACCCCGTTTTGCTCAAATCGGGCAGAGGCAACGCTGCTTCAGTCATCGTGCGGGGCAAACATCTCAGCGACAAAGAGGTAGGCGACTATTTCCGTGACATCGACACACTCAAACCCGCCGTCACAGAAGCTTTTACATATCTTGATACACGCTACGACATCGTCATCGCCGAGGGTGCAGGCTCACCCGTAGAACTCAACCTCATGGAGAAAGACCTTTCCAACATCTTTGTCGCCCAAGCGTTCAATACAAAGATCATCCTCGTTGCCGATATTGAAAAAGGCGGTGTGTTTGCCTCGATTTACGGGGTCTATCATCTTTTGCCCGAAGCTTTGCGGAACAATGTCATCGGTGTGATTATCAACAAATTCAGGGGCGACAGGCGTTTTTTTGACGAGGGTGAGCGCATTATCGAAGATAAGTTCGCTATACCGGTACTTGGCGTACTTCCCTTTGAACCTTTCAACCTCGGGTTTGAAGACTCCCAAAGCCTACAACACTACACACAGGACTGCACCCGTGCCACCCGCCGCGTCGCCGTTATAGCCTACCCCGCCATGAGCAACTACACCGATTTCGAGCCGCTTTTGGCAGATGAGGATGTCTGCGTCACCTTTATTGACCACAACCGTCCGCTTGAAGCGTTCGACTGTATCATTCTCCCCGGATCCAAACGGGTTTTTGAGGATCTTGCGTGGCTTGAAGAGACAGGACTCAAACAACGTATCCTCGAAGCCCACCGCCCAAAGCAGACCTACATCGTAGGTGTCTGTGGCGGCTTTGAGATGCTCCATCAAACCATTATCGATGAAGAGGGCATCGAAACACCCACCCCCAAAAGGGTAAAAGGTCTGGGACTTATTAAGGGAGAGATACGCTTCAAAAAAGAGAAGGTACTCCAAAAAAAGGGCGACACATACGAGATACATCATGGCATCTCCAGCACCTTCCCCAACGGTTACAAAGATGCCTATATCTACGGTACTTTCAAACACGGGCTTTTTATCGATGATGTGTTTAGAAAATATGAAGCAAAACGCATTGAGCAGTTTGCTCAACAGATGCATCATTACCTTGATGGTGAGAGGCTACTCAATGCTCTTCGCTAAAACCGCACTCATCGCCTATGCCACCGATCGGCTCCTGGGGGAGTTTCACTTTATCCGACACCCCGTAATCCTAATGGGAGATTATATCCAATGGTTTGAAAAACATTTTTACAAAGATAGCATCTTCAGAGGAGCCCTTCTGTCCCTCTCTCTCATCACCGTTACGCTGCTTATTATCTCTCTTATCACCTATATTATCCATTCTCTCCTGCCTCCTGATTCCTACCTTCTGCCTATTCTATACGGCATCATCGCGTCTACGACCATCGCTTCGAAAATGCTCTACGATTCGGTCAAAGACATTCTCATCCATCCACACCATATCAAATATCTCGTAAGCCGAGACACGGAAAGCCTGAGCCGGTCGGAGGTCAACAAAGCCGCCATTGAAACCTACGCTGAGAACCTCAGCGACGGTGTCATCGCCCCACTCTTTTGGCTGCTGCTTTTGGGGCTCCCAGGTGCATTTGTCTATAAAGCGGTCAATACCCTCGATTCGATGGTAGGCTACCGCACCCCGCGCTACGAGAAATTCGGCAAAGTTTCCGCCCGCCTCGACGACTGGCTCAACTACATCCCCGCCCGTATCACCGCCCTGCTCATCCTTCTACTGTCTTCAAAATTCTACATATCCTCTACACTCTTGCACCAAGCCTCCCGCCACGACAGCCCCAATGCCGGCTATCCCATCACCGCCATGGCATGGGCACTGGACATCCGTCTCGGAGGTCCTACACGATATTTCGGGAAAGTGAAGGAGAAGGCGTATTTTGGGGTAGGAAGAGAGATGATTACGACGGATGATATTCGCCGTGCATTGGCGTTTCGAAATCGTGTGGATAGACTGGTTTTAGGCGGGTTGGCAGTGTTGAGTTTTATCAGTTAACCCATTACCACCTCTCACCCAAAACATATATAAAAGGTTTTTCTGACTTTTCATCATTTCAAGTGTGCCTGTTCTATGTACAATTGATTAATCGTCAGGTGCTATAATAAATAAAACCCCCATAAATCAAGGAGCATTCCATGGCAATAAAAATCAAAGAACACGGTATTGGCATTGCGATCAAAAGAGCTAAAAAACAGTTGCTCATTGAAGTATCGATGTTTGGCAAACTGACGCATGAAGATTATGAAACCTTTGTGCCAATGATAGACAAAGCACTCAAAGAGGCCAAAGGACTGGAAGTTGATCTTTTGGTCGATATGCGTCATTTCAAAGGCTGGGAGTGGGTTGCAGCATGGGATGATATGAAATTCGGGCTAAAACACCGCAACAGCTTTGATAAAATGGCAGTTGTTGGAGACAAAAAATGGGAAGAACTCTCTATAGAAATGTTTTCTCATATGATGAAGGGGAAAGCAAAGTTCTTCAAAGACCGTCAAAAAGCATTGGCGTGGCTACTCAAGTAGCCTCTGCCTGGGCATATAGGCTAACAGTCACCAATAAAACAACTTCTTCAAATACATAAAATTTTACAGATACGCTTTGATAGGCAATCTATCATCTCAATCTCTCAATATTAATCTTTTGGTAATGAAAATATGCTATAACACAGCTTTATTTTTATTATAAGAGGGATTTAAGATGAATAGACGTGATGCAATCAAACAGGGTGCCAAAATGCTCTTTCTGGCATCTGTAGCAACAGAGAGTGTTTTGGCAGGAGAAAAGAAAGAAACGTCCGGCAATGTATCACGTATGCCTTTGGCAAGAAATGCTCCACATATTGTGGTTGTCGGCGGTGGCTGGGCAGGACTCTCTTTTGCCAAGCACATTAAAGAGTATGTGCCGGATGCAAGGGTGACACTGGTAGAAAAACGTGATATATTCGTCTCCTGTCCTGTCAGCAATGCCTGGCTGGTCGATATGGTCGATATGGATTTCCTTACCCACAGTTTCATCGATGCGGCCAATAACGGAAACTATACATACCTACAGGCTGAAGCAACAGACCTCGACAGCAGACACAATGTACTTCAAACTACAAAAGGTACATTGCATTACGACTATCTTGTATTTGCTACAGGCATTGAATATGACTACTATAACTGGTGTAAAGACGATCCTGTTCTTGAAGCGAGATTGAAACGGGAGTATCCGGCAGCATTCATACCAGGCTCCGAACATTTGACACTAAAACGGAAAATAGAACGTTTCAAAGGCGGCAATTTTATCCTTACCGTACCAAGTGGAAACTATCGGTGCCTTGCCGCCCCGTATGAACGTGCCTGTCTTTTGGCAGATCATATTAAACGGCACAAGATAGACGGCAAAGTTATTTTATTGGATGCCAATAACACTGTAACCATCAAAGAAGCGGGATTTTTAAGTGCGTTCAAGGAACTATATGCCAAAGAACTTGTCTACATGCCCGAATCCAAAATTAATACGATCGATCTGGATAAAAAAATCATAGCGACAGAATTTGATGAAATACCGTTTGAAGATATGAGTTTTTACCCTAATGTACGCGCCCCAAAACTTCTGGAAAAACTGGGACTGACCACACAGACACCCTACAACCGCATTGAAGCAAATTTGGATGTGTACACCAACCGTTTTAAAGGACACAAAAACATATTCGGCTGTGGTGATATCCGTCCTATGGGTTTTTCAAAATCTGGAAATACAGCCTATACCGAAGGAGACAATGTCGCCCGTATGGTAGCAGAAGACATTCATCGAAAAAAGATAACCTGGACCTCTCCCACAACATTTTGCGTCTCAGTGATCTCTAAAAAACCACACTATGAAATGACACTGGTCTCTACATACAAATACGGGAAACACGGAGAGACCAAATTTGCCAGTTCTATAACCGATGAAGCCTGGAAAACAAATGGACTTGGAAAATCCAATGCCCAGTTTTCATGGGCACAATCGATGTATGACAATATGTTTTACGTGTAAACTTTTTAACTTTCCTCTTCTTCCCAACATTTTTGTTGGGAAGATTCTGTATAATATTACCATATTGAAAAAAGAGGAACTCCCATCCGTAAAAGATCACTAAACCACTTCTATCTCGGTCTCAAATCAGCATTGGGATATTTTACCATGCTGCCTGTACGATTCAAACAGGAAGACGACCTTGGCCACACATCTGTACTGGGTGCGATGCTTTTTTGGCTGCCGCTGGCAGGATTGGTGAGTGCCGGCGGGAGTGTACTCGTTTATCTGCTGCTTGCCAAGCTTGGGTGGCTGGGAGCTGTGGTAGCAGCGCTTGTTTACCCTATGCTGTATGGGTTTTTGCATACGGAAGCGGTGGCGGATGTCGCCGATGCACTCTATGCCGCCCATTCGGGCAAAGATGCCTACAGCATCATCAAAGACCCCACCATAGGTGCGATGGGGATACTCTGGACAGTGGCGGCAGTGCTGCTTAAAACCTCGCTGATCGTCTATCTGCTCATGCATGGAATGTGGGCACTCTTTGTCGCGGCGGCGATAAGCAGCCGGATGGGGCTGGAGATGCTCTTTTTTACGCAAACATTTCGCTCCTCGTTTATCCTAACTCTGCAACGGGGCTTTGACAGTAAACTTTTTGGCGGCAGTATGGTACTCTTTTTGCTTGTAGGACTTGCCGTAACGGGAGCACGATTTTTCCTCATCGCGGCTTTGGCGATGGGGATCAGCTACCTTGTCGCCACGCGCATCGGCAAAAAGCTCGGCTTTCTCAACGGTGATGTGCTGGGCACCACACTGGAGGCAACGGAGATCGTACTGATGCTTGGCGGAGCGTTGCTGTGGCTCTAACCCTTTTGAGGCATGCTGCCCTGCACCCAAAATACCAAAAGCGTTACAACGGCTGGACAGATATAAGCATTGAACCCTCACTTTTCGACGCCAAAATAGCCGCACCGCTGTGCAAGCAGCGCTTCGACCACATCTACAGCTCCGACCTGATGCGATGTCAGCAGACACTCAGCTATATGGAGATGACTCCCTACATCACCGATAAGAGATTGCGGGAGGTACGCTTCAAGGTACACATTGAAGGGCTGAGTTACCAAGAGGTATCACAACGGATGGATTTCGATGCATCGCTGCTTGAAGATCACAAAGCATGGCACAACTATATTTGTATGGAATCATATGATGCGTTTAGCAGACGCATCAGCAACTTTCTTGCTGACCTACCAAAAAACAAAGAGATACTCGTGTGTACGCACGGCGGGGTGATGCAGCATATGCTCTTGCTGCTGCACCTGCCGCCGCAACAAATAGGTTATCTTGACTGGACAAGGATTGAACATTATGAGTTATAGAGACTGGTTTGAAGCACATGGGGAAAAACACGCTGCCATTATGAAAAAACTGACACACTTCAGTGACGACGAGGTGATCGCCTACTTTCGCTTTGAGAATATGCGCAACAAAGAGCCCGACTTCTGTCCGCTCTATGCCGAAAACAAAAAGTGCCACGATATGGAAGAGCTTAACTGCTACCTCTGCGCCTGCCCCAATTTCCGTTTCAACGACGAAGGATTTAGAGAGGTAGAAGGCAGAAGCCTCAAAAGCTACTGCGCTATCGACTCAAAAGAGGGCGATGTATTTAAAACAGATGATGCCATCCACCAAAACTGTAGCGGCTGTACTGTCCCCCACCATGAAGCCTACATCAAAAAGCATTTTAAAAGAGAGTGGTTTGAGATCATGAAAAAGGTAGCACCCGAAGATCAGTCGTGAAAATCGACAACACCATATGCATCATCGTATACGGCTGTTTTTCTGTGTTTACTGGTACGTTTGCTTGCCAGATACTCCGCTCCGTCCCCTTCGATAGTAACCGGTATCCCTACTTCCGCCCACTTGAACATACGCTGGGCAAAACCGTTTTTCATACGTACACAGCCGTGTGACGCAGGACGGTTTGGCACATAGCCAAGATGCATGGCAATGCCGTCATAGTTCAACCGAAGCATGTAGTACATCTTTGCGCCGCCATTTGGACGAGGCCACATGTTAGAAACATGATAGCGGCGCTTTTCCAGCACCTGATATACTCCAGTTGGTGTTTCTCTTCCTTCAACCCCTGAAGAAATACGTCCGGAGAAGAGAACGTAACCGTCCTCATAGGCATACGCTTTCTGCTCTGATAGATCAATAACAATCGATTTTTCCGCCAGCAACGGTGTCATAACCATCACAAAGAGGAAGAAATACGATCGTTTCATTAACTAACACTACCTAATCAATTATCAAGGTATTTCAATGTTACGAATGGTGCAGCGATCTTCGTGATTGTTTCAAACGGAGATGTAAAGTTGCTTGAAGCCACTTTGAACTCTTTCCAGTTATCTGGCTGTACATACACAATATCGTTAGGTCTAAGCATCAGGTTGGCAAGTGTCATGTTGTCAAAGTGCGTCAGATCAACACGTCTGATATGCATTCCCTTCTTATCACTGGACAGGATGATAATATTATTTCTAACCGCTGAATCTGTCAAGTCACCTGCATGGGCAATCGCTTCAAAAAGTGACATTTTCTCTTTATCAAGCTCGATAACACCCGGTTTGTTTACCTCGCCAAGTACCAAAATACGCTTGTTAAGGACTTCCAGATATACCGACGGTGTGTTCAGGTATTTTTTATACATACGGGTAATCTTGTCTGCTGCCTGTGTCTGTGTCAAACCGGCAATATGTACCTTTCCTATCAGAGGAAGTGTAACATTTCCTGCCGCATCGACAAGGATACCTTTGTTGGTCATAGGCTGTCCGAGCTCCCCGCTTGCAGCCATATTTTCCTGGTTTGGGTCCTTATAGAGCAGTACCTGAATCCTGTCCTGAGGTAAAATACGGTACTCAATACTTCTATCGGTAATTCGCTGATTCTCAACACTGTGCTGTGTCTGCAACAGCTTGTAATCAGAATCCATGCCACATCCGCTCAATAAGAAAGCAGCAAACATGACTGCCCCCCATCCTGCCCATTTTCTCATATCATTCCCTTTCTTTTTTTGTCGTTTATCATAGCATAACTCTATTGAGTTCTCAGAGTAATCTATCATTTTTAATGTTGTTGTTTTCACAAACCTTATGGTATACATCACTGTAAAAAAGTTCTGAAAGCGTATCGATCTGTTTTCGGTGATGCACATCAGATCCGAGAAAATCGATCATTCCTGCCTCACTTAAAAAGTTCGCCAACCCCTCAGCCTGCTTACCATAGTGTCCGCCAAAAGAGTTGATGTTCACCTGGAAATGAACCCCAAGATCTTTAAAGCGCCTATACTCCTTTTCCGGATCACGAATATAACGGTAACGTTCCGGATGTGCCATCATCGGTTCATACCCTGCCTCACCAATGGCAAAGATCATCTCTTCAATCTGTAAAGGTTTTGAAATGTAGGAACTTTCAAAAAGTACATAACGATTTGCAATAGACATGATCTTATCTTGTTGCATCTCTTCAAAAAAATGTTCGTCCAGATAGTATTCTGCACCTGCTTCAAGCACTAAAGCAATGCCGTTTTTTTCAGCCTCTTGTCTGAGTGCATCAAGTCCATTCAAAATTGTTGTAGCACTATTGGGATAACTGTCCGACATAATATGCGGCGTAATAATGAGTTTTTCATATCCCAGTGCTTCAAAACCATGCAAAAGTGCAAGACTCTCTTCTAAAGACCGTGAACCGTCATCAATGTTGGGTATCAGGTGGGAATGTACATCTACAGACAGTATGGGGCCACGCCTTTTTTCCTTTTTCTTTTTTTTGAAAAAGGGGAAGAACATTACTTTCCTTCCTCGTAATATCCATACCCGTATCCATACCCGTAGCCGTAGCCGTGGCGATCGGCTTTCACATCGTTTAAAACAATGCCCAGCCCATGTATCTCTTTAAGGTGTGAGAGCTCATTGATATTATGGATAAATGCTTTTTTGGAATACCCGGCACGCAGTACATAAATGCTGGTATCGGAAAGATGCATCAGGGTACGTGCATCGGTCATCAGACCAATTGGAGGAGTATCAAGAATGATCACATCATATGTTTCTCTCAATTCTTCCAATATTTTTTCTGTCAATTCACTCTGGATCAGCTCACTCGGATTGGGGGGAACAGGTCCGGAGGTAATGACATCAAGATTTTCATATTCTGTTTTTTGTATGACATTTTTCAAAGAGGTACTGCCGGCAAGCAGCGTGCTTACCCCCTGTCGATTGGGAAGATTGAATTTTTCATGTAAAGTCGGTTTACGCATATCGAAGTTCAATATGATGACTTTTTTGTTTGCAATGCTCATGATCGCTGCCAGATTGATACAGAGTGTCGTTTTCCCCTCTCCCCCTACTGTGGATGTCACAGAAATAATATGGGAATGTTCTTTACGCACCATAAATTGTAAATTGGTTCTCAGGTTTCTGAACGATTCTGCGACAGCAGACTTTGGAGAGAGCAGTACAGAAAGTTTGTTCTCATCTGTTTTGATATGGGGAATTGTGCCCAGCAGCGGCACATCTGTCATATATTTGACATCCTCCTCGCTCTGGATACGGTCATCTAAAAAGTTTCTTAGGAAAGCCAGGGCGATACCGACAATCAGCCCAAGGATCAATCCGATAAGAATGATCATTTTCCGTTTTGGTTTAATGGGGCTTCCCGGATAAAGCGCCGTATCTATGATACGGTTTCTGCTGACCGTTGAAGCCTTGATGATAGCTGTTTCGGAACGTTTTTCAAGGAGATAGGAGTACACTTTTTCATTGACGGCAAATTTCCTTTGCAGCTGCCCATACATACGTTCATCTGCAGGAAGCTCATTCAATTCCTTCTGATATCGTGCAATACTCTCTTCAAGCAGTCTTTTTTTCTCATCCATACTGCTTTTGAGATTCTTGATCATATCGGTGATGGTTTTTTTAAGATAGCTGATCTGCTTGCGAAGCTTGACCACACCGGGATACATCTCTGTGTAGTCTTCTCTAAGCTCTTTCTTCTTCAAAATTGCCTGCTGCAGAGCACTGAGCTGTTCCGCCAGGGCTTCATTGCCCCTACCGATGCCGATTACAGAAACCGATTCAAGGTTTCTGCCTTTTTTGATTTTTTTGTAGAGGCTGTTAAGGAGTTCACTCTCTATCGATATCTCTTCAAGCTTCGATTCGGCCTCACTCATTTGTCGGATAATCACTTCTGCCTTGGAACTTAGGTTGACAGTATTGGTTCCCTTTTTAAACTCTTCGATCTTGACGGCCGAACTTTTCAGGTTTTCCGTAATTTTTTTCAGCTGCTTATCGATGAAATCCAGTTTCCGTGTTGCTTCTTTCGTTTTTTTCTCAATATTCTGCTTGATATAGGCTTCTGCCAGTGCATTGGTATATTCCTGTGTTCTCAGCGCAACATTGTCTTCATAGGAAATTGCCAATATGGTAGAATATTTGGAAGTTTGGGAAACACTCACTTTTCCGACAGGAAAATTTTCTTTGCTGACAACAAAACGGTAGGATGCATCTTTCAATGGTGCTGTACGGACAATATTCAGGTGAAAATGCGGCGTAACAACCTCTTCTCCAAAAGGAAGTACTTTATCGTAAGACCACACGCTGCCGTTTTTGTCTTTGCGTTCATCAACCACCAGTCTGAAATGCTTTGGATCAGCAACAGGATAAAGCTTGAAAGTGATGCCGAATCCTTTTAACATCCCTACTTTAAATGGACTTGACTTATAAAGCTCTACCTCTTTAAAATGTCTTGTTGTAAAATAACGATGGGAAAAATCCACATTCTCTGCCGCCATTTTTGCCAGAAAACGGGATTTGATAATACCTATTTCCGTATCAGGATTGACCGCTCCTGCATCCATAGCCATGTTGATAACATCTCCAGCACCATAACCACGTTGCTGCAAACCGACTTCAACTGTCGCAGTAGACTGGTAAATATTAGGTTTGAAATAAGCAATATAGGCACTGACCGCACCAAATAAAATGACAAAGAAAATGATCATTTTCTTATATCGTAGGATGGTACGCAAGATTTCTTTGATATCTATTTCATCTTCATGTGTAGAAATATGATGTGGCTCGCCCATTTTTATCCTTGCTGCATACACGCTATGGTATATTTTGAAGAGATATTATAACCAAATAAATTTAGGCTCCTGCAAAAGCACAGTATCGCAAATTTAGTATGTATACCCATTTGGATTCTGGCTTTGCCACCGCCAGGTATCTTCACACATCTCTTCGATTCCCCTCTTCGCTTCCCATCCAAGTACTTTTTTTGCATAGGCAGGATCAGCATAACACTTTGCAATATCACCATTGCGTCGAGGCGCAAACACATATGGTACTTTTTTTCCGGAAGCTTTCTCAAATGCCTTTACCATATCGAGAACAGAATATCCCTGACCGGTACCGAGATTCACTGTCAAAACACCTTTGATATCCGGTAATTTTTCAAGTGCTTTAAGATGCCCTTCAGCAAGATCAACAACATGAATATAATCTCGTACACCTGTTCCGTCATGGGTATCATAGTCATTACCGAATATGCTGAGTTTCTCCCGTTTCCCTACCGCTGTTTGCGCAATAAACGGCATAAGATTGTTTGGAATGCCGCTTGGGTCTTCGCCAATACGCCCGGACTCATGAGCACCTACCGGATTGAAATAACGCAGAAGTATGACTTTCCATTCAGCATCAGAGATATAAAGATCTTTCAATATTTCTTCAACAAAAAGCTTGCTGCGTCCGTAAGGGTTGGTCGCTGAAAGGGGAAAATCCTCTTTTATAGGGGTAGTATGCGGATCACCGTAGACTGTTGCAGAGGAGGAAAAAACGATCTGCCTGCAGCCGTGTTCTGCCATTACTTCACACAGCTGTACTGTCCCGCAGACATTGTTTTCATAATAGCGCAGCGGCTGTTCGACAGACTCACCAACTGCTTTAAGACCGGCAAAGTGGATCACCGCATCGATTTTATGATTGCTGAATACCTCCTCAAGATCTTTCCTGCTACGGATATCCCCTTCAATCAATATCGTCTTTTTGTCTGTCAGGGCTTCAACCTGTCTAATGCTCTCCGCTGATGCATTGCTGAAATTATCAAAGACAATAACATCATAGCCCGCGTTAAGAAGCAGAAGCGTGGTATGTGAACCAATATAGCCGGCACCGCCGGTAACCAATATTTTCAAACGAAGATACTCCTATACCCGTAGTGTAAGCAATGCTTTTTTCGTCAAAAGCCAAACGTCAGTAAATGTAATAATCAAATAAAAGCCGATTAGCCAAAATACCAACTGTGAAGTGCCGTGAAATGCAGCGAGGAAATCAGAAACAGGTACACCCACCACGAGGCAAAAATAGAAAAAACCAAGAAATAGCCCCAAAACATAAGGCAAAAGCAGAAGGGAACCAAGCATTGAAAGAATCGGGTTTTGTTCAAAAAACGTCACTAACCCTCTTTTCTCCTCTTCAATCTCATCCATTATCGTGTGAGAAGGTTTTCTTCTTCTCCCCATACCCTTATTCAACTCTATAAGATTAAAATCATTTTTGTTAGAGGTTCTCATATTTAGCAACACTTCCCTTCATTATTACGGTAAAAATATTATTGATGATTATCAATAAAACAACAGACAGGTAATAATTATAGCTTTTTTATTATGAAACTATACTAATATGAATATATGGTATTTATGAGGATTTTAAGAAGTGGCTCCGGATGCTGGATTCGAACCAGCGACCAAGTGATTAACAGTCACCTACTCTACCGCTGAGCTAATCCGGAACGGTTAAAAGAAGTTACAAACTTAAAATGGCTCCGGCACCAGGATTCGAACCTGGGACCAAATGATTAACAGTCATCTACTCTACCGCTGAGCTATGCCGGAACAGTTAAATTTGTGAATGGGATTATAGAGAAAAAGTCCTTTAAAGTCAAGGGTATTTAATCCTTTTTATAAAAAATGACGCCGTTAGAGTCTACCTGTACAATTTTTTTCTCATTTTGCAGAAATTCAAATCGTTTTTGACTCGCTTCATCAAACAAGGCTTCAATATCTTCCTTTGTTAATGGACGCTTGGCGAGGGTGTCGAGTATCTCTTCTTCAGTATAGGCAGAAGGGGTCATGTGTGCTTTTTTGCGTGACGCAATATAGAGCGGAAGAGAAGGATCAAACTGTCGGCTCAAAGCCAAAAGTCTCTCATAACTGACCGGTTTTACATCAAATGCCGGCGGACGGTCAATCGTACCGAGATCAATACGGTCGGGATGTAGTTTCAGAAGGTAGTCATTAAGTGCCCCAATCTCTTCAGGTTTGTCATTGAGTGTTGCTACCACCAAAATTTCGATAATGAGCGAACCCCGGTAACGTGCTTTAAAATCAAGCATTCCCTTTTTAATACGCTCTACATCGATCCCCTCATGCGAACGGTCGAGTTTTTTAAGGCACTTCTGTGTCGCACAGTCAAGTGAGAGCTTCACTTCATCAAACTTTAGCAGTGCTTCCTGTATTTTTGGATCATCAATCGTCGCTGCATTGGAGAGAATGAGCGTTTTGGTATGTCCCTTGATCTTATTGATCACTTCTATCAGCTCATTGAGATAAGGATAAAGCGTAGGCTCTCCATTGGCAGTTACCGTCAACACATCGATATCGCCATGTTCACGCAATCCCTCTTTGACAGCATTTATGATCTGTGCCACAGGAAGCACCTCATCCTGCTGCGCCATCGTCTTGGCAGGATCAAGTTCACAGTAAAGGCAGTCGAAGTTGCACTGTTTCTTGCCCGGGCTCAGGTCAATGCCGAGAGATTTTCCAAACCTTCTTGAGTTGATGGGGCCGAAGATGATATTTGGAAAGCGCTTAGCGTTGAGCGTTGTACGTTGAGATATGTTGTTAGTTGGCATAATTTTTCTTTAGTGAGTCAATCATTCTTATAATATCGCTTTGAGTTCTTTGACCCAAAAGAAACCTGTTTCTTTTTGAATATATCCGAATTGGCAACTGCGTTTCCAGAGATCAAGTCGTTCACATCGCATTTAATCATCTTCCTCTCTATTCAAGGCTAAATCGGTGCGTGATTACGCACCCTACATCTCCATGTTCAGCGCTGTGTCGCAGACTCAGCCCTTCCGGCTTACTCTGTGACATTCTTTGACAAAATGCTTTGCATTCTCCACCGGTACGTCGGGGAGAATCCCGTGTCCGAGGTTAAAGATGTGGCGTTTGCTGCCCATGATCTCCTGAAGTGCTTCGACACATTCGGTGGTCGCCTCTTTGGAGTAGAGACGGCAGGGTTCCATGTTGCCCTGAAGGACATATTTGTCTCCCAGTTTCTCTTTGGCAAATGCCATTGGCGTACCCCAGTCGACACCAAACACATCGAAATTGCCGTAGACAAGTCCTCGTTCGATAAATGCCGGAATACCTTTGGGGAACATGATGATAGGAATATGCGGATATTTCGCTTTGAGATAGTCGGCGATCTCTATCATATATTTCCAGCTGAATTCATCATATTTGCTCGGCTCGATCGCTGCTGCCCAGGAGTCAAAGATCTGCACCACATCAATACCCGATTCGATCTGCTTCTCCATATAGAGTTTGACAACCTCGGTCACTTTGGCAAGGATATTGTGCAGCAGTTCAGGATTGGTATACATCATCTTCTTGCAGATATTATAAGTCTTGGTACCCTGTCCCTCGATCATATAAGTCGCCAATGTCCACGGTGCACCGGTAAAACCGATGAGTGCCTTGTCATCTGCCAGACGTTCTTTGATCAACTTGATCGTATCGTACACATAGGTTAGCCTGCCAGCAGCCTCTTCACCGCCGATGAGTCTATCAAGATCCTCCTGCGATGTGATAGGGTCGGAAAACTTGGGTCCTTCTCCCTTGACAAAGCTCAGATCCATCCCCATCTCATCGGGGATCACCAAAATATCACTAAAGAGGATTGCTGCATCCACACCGACAATATCTACCGGCTGCAATGTTACTTCAGCCGCTTTTTCAGGGTCGTGGCACAGGTCAAGAAAACTCCCCGCTTCGGCACGTACTTTCATATATTCGGGCAGATATCGTCCCGCCTGTCTCATCATCCATACCGGTGTGTACGGTGTCTCCTTGCCCAAACAGGCATCTACAAAAATCTTGCTCATCAGTGGCTGTCTCCCTTATGCATAAAATAGAATGCCAGTGCAAGTGCCAAAATAGCACCCGCAAGGGCGAGCATGTCCATGGCGCCACCGTAGGTCGTGTGCATGGCACGCTTGAAAAAGCCGACAATGAGCACCATAATGATCACCTTGGCAAGCTTGTCTTTGAGTTCATCGAGCGAATGGATCTCCAGTATTTTGGAGGCTGCACTGCGCTCTGCTACATCGATTTTGGAAATGAACAGTTCATAAAGTCCGAAACCGAAGATGAACAGCACAATCGCTATCAGATAGAGGTCTATTGCCCCAATCAACTCGGCAACAATTTTCTCATGGAAATTTGCTACATGCCCTGCATGTCCAAAATAGTTTGTAAAAACTGTACCGGCTACATGCCAAACATCGACACTTGCAACAATAAAGAGCGCAATGCCCCCTATCATACTGAAAATAACAGCAAGCAGGACGAAAAAGCGTGTACCCCATAGCACACTTTCAAAGGCATGCTCAATCACCGACTGGTTTTCCCTGTCCATTGCCAAATGTTCTTCTTCTGTATGTGTCTCTTTCATAAGTTACACATCCTCCTGAAGTTTGATCCACTTCTGAGCAATACGTACTGCATTGGTCGCAGCCCCTACTCTGACCTGATCTGCTACACCCCACATATGGAGTATATTTTCAGAGAAGATATCTTTTCTGATACGGCCGACATAGGTATAATCTGTATCGGTTGCCGTAATCGGCATGGGATATTCACCCTTTTCAAGATCATCGACAACTTTTACATTCTCGAAGTTCGCCAGTGCTTCTCTGGCTTCTTCTACACTCACATCAACCCCTTCTTTAAACGTTACAGTAATCGACTCGGAGTGTGAACGGAGCACCGGAACACGTACACAGGTAGCCGAGACGGCAAAGTCTGTATGCATGATCTTGTTGGTCTCATTGACCATCTTCATCTCCTCTTTGGTGTAGCCGTTTTCCATAGGTTTGTCGATCTGAGGAATGACATTGAGCGCAATCTGGTGACTGAAGGCTTCTATGTCCGTTTCATCGAGTTTGAAAGCGAAAAAGTCTTTCATCTGCATTACCAGCTCTTCCATTCCCTTTTTGCCTGCACCCGAAACTGCCTGATAGGTACTTACATCGACACGTTTGATGCCGTAGAGATCATCAAGCGGCTTGAGCAGCTGTACCATCTGAATCGTCGAACAGTTGGGGTTTGCAATGATTCCGGTATCTTCCCACAGTTCAATATCTTCGGGGTTTACCTCAGGTACGACCAGCGGCACATCAGGATCCATTCGGAAGTGTGAAGTGTTATCGATCACTACAGCTCCCGCTTCAACCGCATACTTGGCATAGTGTGCCGAAATGCTACCGCCTGCACTGAAGAAGGCGATATCGATATCGCGTCCTTCAAAGACAGTCTCTGTTAACTCTTCGATCTTGTAGGTTTTCCCCTGACACTCGACTTCAACCCCTACACTGTTTGCACTGGCCAAGGGAAGTACGGTATTGATGGGAAACTTCACCTCATCCAGTACTCTAAAAAGCTCTTCGCCCACAGCGCCGGATGCGCCAACAACTGCTACATTATATTTTTTCATTTTATTCCAGTCCTAAATCTAAAGTATTTTGAGAGGCTTCTCCCGCCTCCTCTTCGTTGTTTTCTTCTACCTCTTGGGGCTTCTCTTCTTTCTGACATTTTGCCACGGAAACAACAATATCTTTCTTATCGACAGTAACAACTTTGACACCCGAGGTATTACGTCCTGCTTTTCTGATCTGTTCCATATCGACACGGATCATCTTGCCGACACTGGTCAGACACATCAGGTCTTTGTCCTCTTCGACCAGTACCACGCCGACCACATCACCGGTTTTAGGTGTCAGTTTCATGGAGATCACCCCTTTACCCGCACGGTTCTGCTCACGGTACTCACTCGCTGTCGTACGTTTTCCAAGTCCTTTTTCGGAGAGCATCAGCAGTTCATCCTCTTCATCCTGGATGGTTGTCGCACCGCAGACATAGTCACCGTCAATCTTGAACTTGATCGCCGTCACACCACGGGAAACACGCCCGATCTCTCTTGCATCTTCTACCTTGAAGCGGATACAGAGCCCTTTTTTGGTAGCAACAAACAGCCATTTTGTTTCCGGCGTTACAATTTTGGCGGTAACCAGTTCATCGTTTTCATCAAGATTGATCGCTCTGACACCATTACTTCTAATGTTTGAGTATTCAGAGAGATTGGTACGCTTGACGATACCGTTTTTGGTAAAGAATACAAGCGATTTGCTCTCATCGAAGTCTGTTGTAGGAATGATCGCCATGATCTTCTCATCCGGCTGCAGATTGATCAGGTTGACCACCGCTTTGCCTTTGGCAGTACGTGATCCTTCAGGAATACGGTAAACTTTAAGCCAGTAGAGCTGTCCTCTATCAGTCACAAACATGAGCGTGTCATGCGTGTTGGAGGTAAAGAAGCTCTCGATGAAGTCATCATCATAGGTCGTCACCGCCGTTTTACCCTTGCCGCCTCTGTGCTGTTTCTCGTACATCTTCACCGGTACACGCTTGATGTAGCCTCTGTGGGTAATGGTCACAACCATCGGCTCGTTAGGAATAAGGTCTTCGATGTCAATGTCGTCATAGTCATCTACAATTTCCGTACGTCTTGGGGTAGCATACTTTTCCCCTATTTCAACAAGTTCATCACGGATAATGGCATTGATCTTCGCTTCAGACTTGAGAATACCTTCAAGCTCTGCAATCTTTTTCAACAGTTCTGCCAACTCGTTTTCGATCTTCTCGATCTCCAATCCTGTCAGACGGCGCAGACGCATTTCAAGAATCGCTTTTGCCTGAATTTCGGAGAGTTTGAAACGTTCCATCAGGTTGTTACGTGCATCTTCATCATCTGAAGAGCTTCTGATGATTTTAATGACTTCATCAATATTGTCAACAGCAATCTTCAAACCTTCCAAGATGTGTGCTCTTGCACGCGCTTTTTCCAAATCGAAGATGGTACGGCGGATTACAACTGTCTTTCTGTGATTGAGGAAAAGGTCAAAGAGTTCCATCAAAGTAAATACTTTTGGCTCTTTATTGTTAATGGCCAGCATAATGATCCCGAAGGTTACCTGCATCTGTGTCGATTTAAAGAGATTGTTCAGCACGATCTCACTCATCGCATCACGTTTCAGCTCAAGCACAACACGTATACCTTCACGGTCGGACTCGTCACGGATCTCACTGATCCCATCGAGCTGTTTATCCCGTACCAGTTGCGCAATATTCTCAATGAGTCTTGCTTTATTGACCTGGTAGGGAAGCTCATCGATAATGATGACCTCTTTGTTTCCTTTTTGCTCAATATGTGTTTTGGCACGCACTTTGATACGCCCGCGTCCGGTAGTATAGGCATCCGTAATTCCCTTACGTCCGAAAATGATACCGCCTGTCGGGAAATCCGGCCCCTGTACGATTTTCATCATATCTTCAACTGTTGCGTCAGGATTGTCAATGCGCAATACCAGTGCTTCGATCAATTCATCCAAACGGTGAGGCGGAATATTGGTTGCCATACCTACGGCAATACCGCTTGAACCGTTAAGCAGCAGGTTGGGTACACGTGAAGGCAGTACGTCAGGCTCAACCATAGAGTCGTCGTAGTTGGGGACAAAATCGACTGTATCTTTTTCAATATCGTTCAGCAGTTCTTCTGCAATCTTTGTCATACGCGCTTCGGTATAACGCATTGCAGCAGCATTGTCACCGTCAATAGAACCGAAGTTTCCCTGACCGTCTATCAGAGGCGCCTGCATGGAGAAATCCTGTGCCATACGCACCAGCGCGTCATAGACTGCCGTATCACCGTGGGGGTGATACTTACCGATGACATCTCCGACAATACGTGCAGATTTTTTATAGGGTGCACGGTGTGAAAGATTGAGATCATTCATGGCATACAGAATACGCCTATGCACAGGTTTCAGTCCATCACGTGCATCCGGCAATGCCCTACCGATGATGACACTCATCGAGTAGTCAAGGTAGCTCGTTTTAATACTCTCTTCAATCAATACCTCTTCGGTATTGTGACCGTCTTCAAACAAATCAGCCATTCTTTTCCTTTGCGTTTGTAAAAGTTTGTAAATTTTACCCAATTTAATGGCTAAACAGGCTTAAAATCGATTTTAGAGGGGTTTATGGGGATTTTTTGAGTTTTAGGGGATTTTTGGTTAACATAATATTTTTGAAAATCATGCCTATTTTCGCTTTTGGACTTTATGCCTACTTTTTTAAAAAACGTAGGCATAAAATATTGTTCTATTCTGAACACTACACATTGAACGCTGCCAAATAGCCAGACTGTTTGGCTTACTCCGTCATCATTGTGTAGGGGCGTTTGAGCTGCTCAGTCATTTTATGCAGACTGACTGCCCTCCCCTCTCTTACAAACTCCCGTCCGTCAAGAAAAACAATCATCGTCGGTACAGAGAAAACTTGAAAGTGTGCCGAGATTTCAGGATTTTCATGGGCATCGAGGTAAATTTGCTTGATCTTGGGAAACTCACTATCAAATAGTTCTTTGAATTTCGGTCTGAGCGCATGGCAGACGTTGCAGTTCTCTCCTGAGAAATAGAGCAGTACGCCTATTTCTGACCGTATAATGTTTTGTAGTTCTTCCAATGTATAGGTTTTCTCTTTCATTCCTGCTCTTTTTTACAAATATTCACAGTGCTGCGAACAGAGAACAGCGCTCCACTGTTTCCTGTCCGAATGTCTGCATCAGACGTTGGTGGTCAAGTTTGACGTAGCGGTGTACTTTACGGTAAAGATGGCGAATATCTTCCTGGTGTCCCAGTGCATAAAAATCACGCTCAACTTTTTCAAGATCAAGCAGGTTCTGTCGACAGCGTGCACGCTGAATACGGTTGAGACGCTGACGCGCCTGTGCCTCCTGTAATTGACGCTTGATGCTGTGCAGACGGCTGAAAAAGTGGCGTAGTTCACTCTCAAGCTCAGAAACCGGCTGTGTATCAAAACATTGTAAACGGTACATGATTGCCTCCTGAAATAGAATCTTTTCTCATTATAATGGCTCCGTGCTTAAACAAGGCTCATGAGCTGCAGCTGAGCTTCGTGTTACGGTATTCCTCAGGTGTATGCGCTGCCCAGCGTTCAAACTTCGGATGTTCCTCAAAAGGATTCTGTGCAATTTGAAAAAGATCGTCTATCAGCACATAGTCCCCTTTTTCAGCTGCATCGATGGCTTCCTGAAGCATATAGTTTTTCAAAACATATTTGGGATTGGTCTGAAGCATTGTTTCATGGCATTCTGCTGTACTGCTTTTGTTATGTTTCAGCCGTTCATCGTAACTGTCAAGCCACTCGTTCATGGGGGTATGGTAAAGACCCAAAGAAAGCAGCGGCTTACGCTCACCGTCGTATCGGCTGAGGGTTCTGAAAAAGAGTGTGTAGTCCACTTGCAATGCCTGTAATACCCCGAGCAGATGCTTTACCAGTAGCATATCCCCTTTCTCTGCCGTATCAAGCCCCAGCTTTTGCTGCATCTTTTCAAGATATGCGGTACGGTAGAGCGTACGGTACCCGCTCAGAATTTCTTCCATTGCGTTGGTGTCTATCAAGGGTGAGAGCGCTGTCATCAATGCACGCAGGTTCCACTCTGCCACATCGGGTTGATTACCGAAGCTGTAACGCCCGTAGGCATCGGTATGGTTGCAAATGTTATTGTGGTCATAGACATCCAAAAAGGCGTAAGGGCCGTAGTCGATGGTAAGTCCTGCGATGGACATATTGTCTGTATTCATCACGCCGTGGTTGAAACCTGCCGCCTGCCATTTGGCAATCAGTTTTGCCGTACGCACCACCACCTCTTCGAAAAAACGGATGTAACGGTCACTTTGTCCAACCAGGTGCGGATAGCTCTCGGCAATAGCATACTCAAGCAGCTGCTCCAGCGCATCGAAACGCTTTTTATGGGCAAAATACTCGAAAGTGCCAAAACGTACCCAGCTTGGGCTAAGACGCAGCACAATAGCACCTTTTTCCCACTCTTGACGGTAAACCGAATGGTTTGAACCTATAATTGCAAGCGCACGTGTTGTCTCAATATGCAGCCCGTGCATCGCCTCGCTCATCAGGTATTCCCGTATGGAGGAGCGAAGCACAGCACGCCCGTCACCCGAACGCGAATACTTTGTAACCCCTGCACCTTTAAGCTGCAAATGCCACCCGTTGAGTGTACCAATGTTCACCGCACGCCCGTCACCAAGCTGCGGGACGTAATGGCCAAACTGATGGCCGGCATAACACATGGCAAACGGCACACTCCCCTCCGGATGCCAACTACCGTTGACAAATTCGACAAAACGCCCGGTATAAAGCGCTTCTTTGTCAATCCCCAGTTCTTCTGCAAGCGGTTCATTGGCATGAATGAGAAAAGGGCCTTTCAGAGGTGTAGGTGTTACCGGATCATGGCACTCCTGCGGCAAAGACAGATAAGGGTTGGTCAGTTTCAATTCGCTCAGTTTCATACCCAAATAGTATCAGCCAATTCTTAAATAGCACGATTGCATATTCCGGGTTAAACTATTTAGGAGTATAATACGCCCAATCATTGACAAAAGGATACAACCGATGGGTAGAGCGTTCGAATACCGCAAAGCGGCAAAAATGAAACGATGGGGCACCATGTCCCGCCTGTTCCCAAAACTGGGAAAAGTCATTACCATGGCAGCCAAAGAGGGAGGATCACCCGACCCTGAAATGAATGCCAAACTGCGTACAGCCATTCTCAATGCCAAAGCACAGAATATGCCAAAAGACAACATTGAAGCAGCGATCAAACGTGCCTTCAATAAAGATGCAGCTGACATTAAAGAGATCACCTATGATGTCAAAGCTCCCTACGGCGTACAGATGATCGTCGAGTGTGCAACAGACAACGGTACCCGTACCGTTGCCAATGTCAAGGCAATTCTAAACCGTAACCATGCAGAGATGCTTACCTCCGGCTCACTCAACTTCATGTTTACCCGCAAAGCGGTTTTTGTTATTGACAAAACGGAAGATATGGATGTTGAAGAACTGGAACTGGATCTGATCGATTACGGACTGGAGGAGATCGAAGAAGATGTCGAACCGCAGGAAAACGGCGAAGACAAACCTATTTTAAGAATTTATGGCGACTATACCGCTTTCGGTGATCTTAGCAAAGCCTTTGAAGAGCGCGGCATAGAGCCCAAAAAATCAACACTGGAGTACATTGCCAATACACCGGTTGACCTGAACGAAGAACAGCTTGAAGAGATAGAAGCGCTTATTGAAAAGCTGGAAGAGGATGATGACGTTCAAAACGTCTACACGAATATCAACTAACTTATACAGCGTTACAGGAGTCAGACTTTGATTCTGAACGCTGAATGCCAAAACAGGCTATAGCCTGTTTCAATGTTTCCCGTACTTCTCTACAAACTCTTCGTAATTGCCTTCGAAATCGATCATCGTACCATCTTCATTAAGTTTGATAATACGGTTGGCAAAGGCATCGATGAGCTCACGGTCATGTGATACGACAATAGCCCCGCCTTCATAGCGGTGCAACGCTTCACCGAGTGAAACGATCGCTTCGAGGTCAAGATGGTTGTTGGGCTCATCCATCACAAGGAAATTGGCGCTGTCCATCATCATCTTGCTCATCATCACACGGTGTTTTTCGCCTCCGGAACAGGCATCTACTTTCTTTTTCTGCTCCTCACCGCTAAAGAGCATACGTCCAAGTGTCTTTCGAATATCATCGATGTGCCATTTGGCATCAAACCCCTGTATCCACTGCGGTAGTTCCACATCGCCGGTAACAATATCCGTCGTGTTTTGTGGAAAGTAACTTGTAGTAATGGTCTGTCCCCAGCTGTAGCTGCCACTGTCCGGCTCCAGGTTCCCCATCAAAATCTCCAGCAGCGTCGTTTTCCCTACACCGTTGGTACCGATAAGGGCTATTTTGTCGCCTTTATTGACTTTAAACGAGATATTTTCAAATACCTTCTCGTCACCATAGCTCTTGGACAGTTCATTGACCTCCAACACCTCGTTACCGATCTCTCTGTGTGGACGGAACATAATGGAGGGGTCGCGTCTGGAAGAGAGCTTTATTTCACCAACATCGAGTTTATCGAGCTGTTTCTGCCGTGAAGTTGCCTGTTTAGCCTTGGAAGCATTCGCAGAAAAACGGGCAATGAATTTTTCAAGCTCTTCTTTCTCTTTAAGCGCCTTGCTTCTGTCCGCTTCAGCCTGCTTTGCCATCAGATTGGCTGCAATATACCACTCGTCATAGTTTCCGGTGAACTCACGGATGGTTTGAAAATCAAGGTCGAGAATATGGGTAACAACACCGTTAAGGAAGTGTCTATCATGTGAAATCACCAGCAAAGTTCCTTCATGACGTTTCAGTTCCTCTTCCAGCCATGCGATCGTCTCCATATCGAGGTTGTTCGTCGGCTCATCCAGCAGCAGTACATCGGGCTTGAGGAAGAGTACCTGAGCAAGCAAAATCTTAAACTTGTCACCGCCGGTAAGCAAACTCATCAGGTCATTGTGCTGTTCTACCGGGAATCCCAGCGTGGTCAGCAGTTTTTCGATTTTGACATCACTTTCATAGGTGGGGTCTTCATCGGCGCAGATCATCTCAAGCTCGGCAAGACGGTTATTGACCTCATCACTCTCGAAGTCCCCCTCCATATAGAGCTTCTCTTTCTCTTTTTGGGCATCATAGAGCTTTTTGTTACCGTAGAGTACGGCATCTTTGAGCGTAAAGTCTTCAAAAGCGTACTGGTTCTGGCTAAGCATCCCCAGTTTGAGTCCCGGCTGAAGCTGTACTTCGCCTTCACTTGGCTCAATTTCGCCTGCAAGAATCTTCATAAAGGTCGATTTTCCCGCCCCGTTGGCACCAATGAGTCCGTAGCGCTTGCCCACATCCAGGGTCTGGTTTATTTTTTCAAAAAGCACACGCTTTCCGTAACGCTGTGTTAAATTTACTGTAGAGAGCATCGTTTGTTTCCTTCGTGCTGTAATATGGTTGCGATTTTACCCAAATCTTCTGAAAGTGTCTTCAAACCATATCGAATAAACTTTTGAGTATAATCGTCAAATTTTTTTCCAAAGGAATACCGCACTATGCTAAGACGAGATTTCTTCAAACAAGCTGCGCTCATCGCAGGAAGTGCCGCTGTAGGCAGTACAACTGTCGATGCCGACACCACAACACACCCGGTTGACAACCGCAAAGTTGCCGACATTGCTTTTCCTCAAAAGCGTCCGCTCATCACCTACTCCGACCGGCCGCCGCTGCTGGAAACACCACGCGAAGTCTTTGCCAATCCCATTACGCCAAACGATCTCTTTTTTGTCCGCTGGCACATGCCGATGATCCCCACCTACATCAACCCGCACTACTTCTCCATCAAAATCGACGGAGAGGTTGAAAAACCTGTCAAGATCACTGTTGACTCTCTCAAAGATGATTTTGAACCTGTTGAGATCACCTCCGTGCTTCAGTGTGGCGGCAACAGCAGAAGTGCCTTTCATCCAACTCCAGGCGGCATCCAATGGGGACCGGGTGCAATGGGGTGTGCAAAGTGGAAAGGAGCGCGTCTTAAAGATGTACTTGCCAAGGCCGGTCTCAAAAAAGGGGCAGCCTGGATCAAGTTTCACGGCCTTGAAAAACCGGTCTACACCAAAACCGACGGCTTTGTGCGTGCGCTTGAACTTGACAAACTGCATGACAAGATCATCATTGCCTACGAAATGAACGGTGAAGCACTCCCCTACCTCAACGGCTTTCCCGTACGCCTTATTTTACCGGGCTTTTACTCTGACAGCTGGGTAAAGATGCTCTCAAACATCACCGTTACCGGTACCAAGCCGAAGTTGCACTTTATGGACCATGCCTACCGCGTGCCCGACAACGAATGTGAGTGTGAAACACCAGACAACCTTGCAGCAAAAACCAAGCCCATCGAAGAGATGAATGTCAACTCACTCATCGGCTACCCTACAAGCGGTATACAGGTCAAACAAGGAGCCAAACTCATTGTCCGAGGTGTGGCATTCGACGGCGGACACGGCATCGCTAAAGTAGAAATTTCCACAGACGGCGGTACCAGCTGGCAGAAGGCAACACTTGATGACGGTACTCAGGGATCATACGCCTACCGCAGCTTCAGACACACACTCATGCCCAAACAGGCGGGAACACTGTCAATTATGGCACGGGCAACGAACACCAAAGGTGAAACCCAGCCTTTTGCTGAAGAGGTCAAATGGAACCGCGGCGGCTATAAATACAACGGTATCGATGAAGTGACTGTGGAGGTGATATCGTGAGAAAACAGATGGTCACTGCAGTCATCGCTGCTGTACTTATTACTTCGCTGGGGGCGGAAGAGAACAAAGCTGAGATACAAAAAGGCATTAAAATGCCCTATATGGCATTTCCAATGAAACAGGGCAAAGGAATGTACTCCACCAAAGGCAAATGCAATATGTGCCACTCCTGGGGGTATGTTCTCAACCAGGGACCACAGTCAAAAGCCTTCTGGCGCAAAAAGGTCATTAAGATGATAGATGTTTTTCAGGCACCCATCAAAAATGAGGACATTGACGAAGTGGTGGAATATCTCTATAAGAATTACGGAAATGGGAAGGAAAATTAGATAGAGATGCAGGGTGCGTAATCACGCACCTTTGACACGTATTGAGATAACAAACACATCCCCGTTTCTAATTCTCATCTAACAGTTCGATTACCTTCTCAATCGGTCTGCCGATTGCCGCTTTGCCGTCTTTAATGACAATGGGACGTTCGATAAGTTTTGGATACTCCGCCATCGCTTCAATAAGTTTCTCTTCATCATCCACATCCCCCAGTCCAAGCTCTTTATAGATCGTCTCTTTGGTACGCATCAATTCTCGTGCGGAGATGCCCAGCATCTTAAGCACTTCCTTGATCTCCTCTTTTGTCGGCGGGGTATCGAGATATTTTACTACTTCGGCGTTAATGCCTTTCTCTTCGAGTAATTTAGCTGCATTCCGTGATTTGCTGCATCGGGGGTTATGCCAGATTGTTACTTTGCTCATTCATTCTCTCCTTTATTGTTGGATTGTTGTTTTTTTCGCTGTTGCATCTGTGAAACGAAACGCTCTTCAGTTTCCAGTTTCATGAGAAGCCTTGCATTATTGACTCTCAGTTTACTGTTCTCCTCATTAAGACTCTCCATTCTCTCATTCAACGCCCGATGGGCATTTTTAAGTGCTTCATACCGTTCCGTAAGCTGGTCAAGCTGTGTTTTCGTCTGTCCCTGAAGCGTCTGAAGCGAGGCAAACTCTTTTTGTGTTTTTTCCAGTATCTCCGTTGTCTGTGCCAACCGTTTTTTTGTATCGTCAAACTGCTGCAGTTCCTGCTCGTTCTGCGCATTTTTAATGTGCAGCACTTTCATTTCCTCTTCCAGTACCGCAATACGTTTCTCTTTGGCCTCATTGTCGATTTTAACATCGACATAGCGGTCTTTGTAGGTTTTGACACGCATACTCGCCACCACAACCACCAGTACCATAAAGAGTAGAATAACCACGCCGATGGCAGCACTTATCATCAGTACCGGATCACTCTGTACTCTGCTGATCAGTTCACCCATTTTACCCCCTTATAAAGTCATATGCTGCCGGATAATGACACTTCATACGTGCTGCAGGCAGTTTCCCCTTGCCGTAACGCATCTTTTGAAAAAGAATCTGTACTTTGTTGTCCAGATCGTCATAGTAGGCAACACTCTGGAGTCTACCGTTCTCATCTACTTTAATAGTATAGCGCTTTCCTTCATATTCCATGATATAAATATTTTTTTTGTAAGGTTTCGCCTTGTTTAAAATTTCGGCAAGGTCAAATATTTTTCCAATACGATAGGCCGATACCTGTTCAAGGTCATGATCGACTACCAGCACTTCCTTCCCGTCGGTACACACCTCTTTTTTTGTCGGAGAACGATAAGACCACTTCAGCAGATTTTCCTTGCTGAAAGCAACATTCCCTTTATAGGTGAGGACCCTGTTCTTCGGATTGGTCACAGTCTGCACAAAATCGGCAGTAAAGTGTTCCGGAAGTGTGATTTCCGATGCAAAAAGCGCGCCAAAACAAAGCAGTAATATCCATAACGTTTTCATTTTTTACCTTCTTTCATTGATGCAAATATATCCTAAAGCCACTTGAAAAGGATTGAGTTTACAGTACTACTCTACCGCCAAATTGTGAAGCTTCTGTGGATAACGGACTATTAATCACTTTTTGGATAAAATAGCCCACTCCAATATTACGCAAGGCAAGACAACCATGATAAAAAGTCTACTCAAGGTTTTTGGTACCCAAAACGACAGAATCGTCAAAAAATATCTCAAAAGAGTCGAACAGATAAACGCACTTGAAAGCAAGTACAAAGCGATGGATGATGACGCACTCAAAGAGGCTTTCAATACGCTCAAAGAGGCAGTCAACAGCGGTGAAAAAACGCTCGACGACGTACTCTACGACTCCTTCGCCATTATCAGAGAGGCAAGCCAGCGTGTCCTTGGTATGCGCCATTACGATGTCCAGATGGTCGGGGGAATGGTACTGCATGACGGAAACATTGCCGAAATGAAAACCGGTGAAGGTAAAACCCTCGTGGCTACCCTTGCAGTTGTACTCAATGCAATGACCGGCAAGGGCGTACACGTTGTTACCGTTAACGATTACCTTGCCAAGCGTGACTCCGAAGAGATGGGGCAACTCTACAAATTCCTTGGCTATAGCGTCGGATGTATTACAGCTGATATTCAAGATGAATTTGAGAGAAAAGCACAGTATGATGCCGATATCACCTACGGTACCAACAATGAATACGGCTTTGACTACCTGCGCGACAACATGAAAGTGCGTGCCGAAGAGAAGGTACAACGTGAGCACAACTATGCCATTGTCGATGAAGTTGACTCCATTCTTATCGATGAGGCAAGAACACCGCTGATCATTTCAGGTCCCACACAGCGTGACCACAACCATTATGCCAGAGCGAATGAAATTGCCAAAAAAATGGAAAGAGGCAAAGAACTTCCTGCCAAGCCGGGTGAAGACAAAAAGATGACCGGCGATTTTGTAGTCGATGAAAAAAACCGTACCATTGTCATGACAGAACAGGGACTGCAGAAAGCACAGGATCTCTTCGAGGTCGACAACCTCTATTCACTTGAAAACGCCATTTTGGCACACCATCTTGATCAGGCACTCAAAGCACACCACCTCTTTGAAAAAGATGTCAACTATGTCGTACAGGACGGAGAAGTCATCATTGTCGATGAGTTTACCGGACGCCTCAGTGAAGGACGACGCTACTCTGAAGGCCTGCACCAGGCACTCGAAGCCAAAGAGGGCGTAGAGATACAGGAAGAGTCACAGACACTTGCCGAGATCACCTACCAGAACTATTTCCGTCTGTACAACAAACTTGCCGGTATGACAGGTACCGCACAGACCGAAGCGACAGAATTCGCACAGATATACGGACTGGAGGTCATTTCCATTCCTACCAATGTACCTGTACAGCGTATCGATAAAAATGACCTTATCTATAATACCGAACGTGAAAAGCTCGATGCAGTCGTACGAAAGGTCAAAGAGTACCATGAAAAAGGCCAGCCGGTACTTATCGGTACAGCCTCTATTGAAAAGTCGGAAATGATCCATGAACGTCTCAAACAAGAGAAGATCCCGCACAATGTCCTCAATGCCAAAAACCACTTCCAGGAAGCGGAGATCATTAAAAATGCCGGCCAGAAAGGTGCCGTCACCGTTGCAACCAACATGGCGGGGCGCGGGGTCGACATCAAAATTGACGATGAAGTAAGAAAGCTTGGCGGTCTGGCGATCCTTGGTACGGAAAGACATGAATCACGCCGTATCGACAACCAGCTCCGCGGACGTTCCGGGCGTCAGGGCGATCCGGGCGAGAGCCAGTTCTTCCTCAGCCTCGACGATGATCTGCTGCGTATTTTCGGTGGTGAGAAGATACGTAATATCATGAACCGTCTCGGTGTTGAAGAGGGAGAGTATATCGACTCGAAGCTGGTTACCCGTTCTGTCGAAAAAGCACAGAAAAAGGTTGAAAACCAGCATTATGAAGCGCGTAAGCACATTCTTGAATACGATGATGTTGCCAATCATCAGCGTAAAGCCATCTATACATTCAGAAACCAGTTGCTCGATCCTGAATTCGACATTGATGCCAAAATTAAAGAAAACAGGGAAGAGTATGTACAGCATTTACTCGATGAGGCCGATATTATTGAAGGCATGCCGAGAGAAGATTACGACCTTGAACGTCTTGCAGCACTGATTCGTGAAGAATTGCTGATGGATTTGGAACCAGAAACGTTCAAAGACAAAGATGCTGACGAAATCAAAGAGATGATCATTTCACTCATGGAAAATCTTTACGAAGCCAAAATGAGTCAGCTTGAACCTGAACAGCGTAAAGAGATTGAACGCATTATTTACCTTCAGGTGCTTGACCCTCAATGGCGAGACCACCTTTATGAAATGGATGTCCTCAAAACAGGTATCGGTCTGAGAGGATACAATCAGAAAGATCCCCTCACAGAATACAAGCAGGAAAGCTACAAACTCTTTACCGAACTGGTACAGCGCATTAAACACGAAGCAGTGAAAACCCTGCATCTGGTACAGTTTGACTTCACTTCTCCTGAAGAGGAAGAGCAGGCCATCGAGCAGATCCGCGAAGAGCTGGAGAGTGAAGTGGCAGATGCAACACTCAACCAGTCTTTTGAAGAAGGTGTGATTACAGAAGATCTTGACAAACTTGAACCGATCACCGGGACAAAAAAACCAAAACGTAATGACCCCTGCCCATGCGGTTCGGGTAAAAAATATAAAAACTGCTGTGGTCAAAGCGGCCCCAAAAAAGGCCTTCTGGCCTGATGCGACCCTCGCTTAACGCTCCCAACAAAACCTTTGTACGGCGGATCATCCGCCACTACCTCAAATACGACAAAGAAAACCCCTTTATTTTCATCTCTGCCATGCTTGCCTTTCTCGGTATAGCTGCGGGGGTTATGGTACTGATGATCGCGATGGGGATCATGAACGGTACACAAAAAGAGTTCAAAAAGAAACTTTTTGTGATGAACTATCCGCTTACAGTATTGCCCGTGCGGGAAGATGCAGTCGACAGCACACTCATAAAAAAACTCTCCAGTGCCTTTCCTCACTTGAAGTTCAGCCCCTATTACACCACACAGGTCATTACCAAAAACGAAGGAGCCGTACAGGGTTCGCTGCTCTACGGTGTCGATTTTGCAAAAGAGAGTGCCATCAATCCTATTTTCAAAAAAGCGAGTGCAAAGGGCAGTGCCAAAACACCTTTCCGCGTGATCATCGGAGATTCTCTCTCTTATGAAATGGATGCCCCCATCGGTAACAAAGTCACCCTCTACTTCTCGGAACAGCAGGCCATTGGATTTGCAACCATGCCACTTCAAAAACGCTTTGTCGTAGACGGCATTTTCGACTCTGGACTGAAAGCCTATGACAAAGCCATCATGTATACGACACTCGAAGCTTTTGAAAGACTTCTCAAACGTAAACCCGGCATCTATGACGGACTGCATATCTACACACAAAACCCGCTTGAAGAGATCAAAGAGATCCGGAAAATACTTCCCGATACTGTTGTCATTGAAGGGTGGTGGCAGCAAAACGGCAACTTCTTCTCTGCAATGGAAATGGAGAAAAAAGCACTCTTTCTGGTACTTTTGCTGATCATCCTTGTGGCTTCTCTTAACATTATCTCCTCACTTCTGATGACAGTAATGAGCCGCCGCAGTGAAATAGCGCTCATGCGTACGCTTGGAGCGACACAAAAAGAGATCAGGATGATCTTTTTCAAGCTGGGACTTGCTATTGGCATGACCGGTATTGCAGCGGGTACGCTGCTGGGACTGCTGGGCATCTGGATATTGAAGACATTTGACATCATTTCCATGCCTGCTGATGTGTATGGAACCAGCCGCCTGCCGGTCGATCTCACTTTCAGTGATTTTGCCATGATCATTACCGGCACGGTAATCATCATTATACTCTCTTCGCTCTATCCTGCTAGAAAAGCTGCACAGACTGACCCGCTGACGGTGCTTCGGAACGAGTAGGCTGCGGAACCTTTTTTTCTTTTTGTGTTACAGATGATGCCTCACCCTTGGCTTTGGGTCTCATCGACGGAATGGGATGGCTCTTTTTGCCATCCTTTTTTGGACTTGACATCGATGGGGCGGGAACAGCTTTCGATTGTTTATTCGGCATAGTTCTGTCAGGGATCTGTGGAGCCACCTGCTTTGGAGCGTGTTCCTGCATATAGCCGGGGGCTTCAATGGTACGCTTGAGTATCTGCAGCGGCAGTGTTAAAATATCTTTTGCCACTGAAGTGTTGACCTTTGGATTGTCCAGTGTCCCTGTCACCTCAAGCCCTACGGTCATACTATTGTCATCTCCCATCAGAATGTAGCCAAGCAACGGAATTTTGCCCACCATTTTACCAAATTCACGAACTGTCTGGATGGCCAGTTTTATATCGATTTTCCTGCTTTTAAGATTCACAACGCCTTTTCCTGTCACCGTAGCGGAGTTGCCCTTCAAATAAACCGAATCAAATACCAGTTTCTGCGGTGTCAAATGATATTCCACTACCCCTTCCGAAATTTTAAAACCTTTATTCGAGAAACCCGGTTTGCTCAATGTGGCAAGTGCAGGCAGTGTATTGATGAATGCCAGCGTATTGCTGTACGCCTTGAAATCGCTGAGTACACCCCCTTCAATAATGATACGCCCTTTCATAAGCTTAACCGGATCTCCGGTAAGTTTCAGTGAATAGCGCCCCTGTTTCAGCCCGTCAAAGCCTATGAGCGGGTGCAGTACACGATCCGTAACACGCAGGACTTCTACTGTGAGTATCTTCCCCTTTTTTGTCAGTTTGATAATATTGCCCTGACTGCTTCCTATTGCCTTAATATTGCCGTTAGGTTTTATTTCAATATCATAACTGTCCGTTACCAGTTTTCGCTTTCCATAGCGCAGCTGACTCTTTTTGCCAATGATGACAAACGTTTTCTTCAGCCCCATACTGCTGTTTCCGCTTTTGTGCATTAACTTTTTCTGTTCTTCCATAAAACGTTTCAAGTCTATGTTGATGTCGGTAAGCGTGATACGCCCTTTGGCGGTATTGATATGTACCCGCTTATCGAAGGCATACAGATTGACCTGTTTTGTAGCGGTATTGAATGTTCCTTCAAGCGGAATAGCCGTATAACATACATCTTTGCTGTCATAGAAGAAACAGACATCCTTTTGCACCCTTCCATTGAAATGCCACACCGTACCGTTTTCATTTCCCGTAACGTGCAGTTCTCCTCCCGTAATGCCAAGCATATTATTCTTAAGATAAGGAAGCATTTTAGAAAGGTCAGAAAGGAAAATATATATACCTTTTCCTTTCTTTGTCAATGTCACTTTCAGTGTCGGCAGTGTAAAACGCAATTGCGTTCCGTAAGAAAGGATCATCGGTATTTTTCGGTTGACAATTTCAACATCAGGTGATTTTTCCTTACCCAAAATAAAACGTTTAATATGTAGAACAAGGTCTGCTTTGTGATGAAGCGTGTCGATAGTTCCCTCTATAGTACCCTTGTACCATCGTGCATTCACCTGTACATCTTTCAGCGTAGCTTTGCCTGACTTACTGTTGAAAAGCACCCATCCGCCATTGACCGGCAATTTCAAACTGCCAATATGCAATACCCCCTTGTCAAGTTTCACTTCAACGGAAACGAGCAATTTTCTTTTCTGTTTGCCAAGCGGAATTGTAATGCCGATATTGATGCTATTGCGTTTTCCTGTATGTGACACAGGCAGTGTAATGTTATAGGCCTTCAGTATTTTTGCAACCAGCCCGTCAATGGCACTTTGAATCTTCAGATCAAGAATCAATACAGGTTTCTGTACTCCGACAATATGCTTGATAACCAAATGGGTACCCGAAAGATCCCTGCCTTTACATTGCGGTTTTTCCAGGTCAAAGTAGAGATTTCCTTTTTTGTAACGCAGCGTCAACGCTTTGGCATGGACAGGGTCCAGACCTTTTTTGTAATATATGGAGACATCTTCAAAACGCCCCTGCGCCTTTAAGCCGCCAATATCCGGTTTAAGCTGATGATCGACAATATCGATCCGTCCTTTGATATACTCTACCCTGTAGCGCTTTGCACGTACTTTTCTTACCGTCCAGTCTTCAATGGTTTTAGGCAGAGAAAAACGGGTAATCAGCGGTTCAAGATTTGTAAATGTTTCGGTATTCACCGCATAGACAATACTGTTGGCATGCTGCACTGCACGGAAATGTCCCTTAATTCCGTAGGCCTCGAACCTTCCGCCTGTCTCCAAGGTATTTTTTGCCAAATCATACGTCAGTTTTCCGGCAATGGAAATCTTCTCCTTTTTTATGTAGAGCAATGGTACATCAGCAATGAGTTTATTGCCTTTGCGAACAATGTTCCCGGCAATTTCATACTCGTCACTGGTGATGTAAAGCACATCATCGGCAAACAGTACGGTCAGATGGTTATTCTTGAAATTGATGTGCTCAAGGTAAATTGTTTCAAAATAGGAAAGCAGATTTTTAATGCGGTCAAACGTCGCATCTACCCTTTCAAAAGAGGGTTTTTCCTTTGATGCAGGAATAGTAACGGACTTTGCCTTGAGTATAAGCTTTTTATCGAGTTTGATGTATAATCCAACCACTTTATAGGATCCAACATCGATCCTGTCGACCTGTATGCCATGCAACAGCCAGAAAAACAATGCCGCCACAAGGACAACCAGCGCGATGAGAAAATCACGAATAACGATATGGAGAAGATGGATCGTATGGGCAGAGAACATTGCCGTGGTCTTGATCATATCGCTGGCCTTTTACATTAGCATACCCGTACGGTCCACGCAGACCCTTTATGTCCCGCAAGGCTCAATAAAAAGTATTATAACACAGCTGAGCAAAAAAGGGTACGACCTCTCCATCATCGACCGCTATCTGCTGCGTCTGATGGGGCAGCCCCAGCATGGCTGGATCTTTATTGGGAAACACCGACTCAACCGCATCGACTTTCTGCACAAACTCACCTCTTCCAAGGCGATGATACACAAGGTCACACTCATCCCGGGAGAGACGCTCGAACTTTTCTTTGAGTCACTCTCAAAGCAGTACGGCTTGAACAAGGCAAAACTCTGGAAATATTACAAAGAGTATTCTCCCTACCCTGAAGCCGGTATTTATGCCGATACCTATTACGTACCGGTAGGTATCGGCGAAAAACATCTGATGCAGTTTCTCGTACGCCAATCGGAAAGGCGGTATACTGCACTGGCAAACAAAATATATGGTGTCTATGATAAAAAACAGTGGAAAAAGATATTAACTATATCCTCAATTATCCAGAAAGAAGCAGCCAATACCAAAGAGATGCCGCTTATCGCATCGGTCATTTACAACCGTCTGAAAAGAAAAATGCGCCTGCAGATGGATGGTACCCTGAATTATGGGAAATACTCTCATCTTAAAGTAACACCCGAACGCATTAGAGAAGACAACTCCACGTTCAACACTTACAAATTCAAAGGTATTCCCCCCTCACCCATCGGTGCCGTTTCACTTTCTGCCATCAAAGCAGCAATAAAACCGGCAAAAACAACACATCTCTATTTTATGAAAAATAAAAGTGGCACGCATGATTTCAGCGACTCTTTCAGGGCACACCTAAAGAATATTCAAAAGGTAAAAGAATAAATACACTATAATTTTAAGAAAAATTAATTATAATATATTCGTATCAATATGCAGCCATATGTGGGACTCCTTTATGTTAAATTTGTTATACAAAGAACGTTACTCATTTCAGACCATTGGTATTGAACGAATGAAAGCGCACTATCTTTTTACCGAAAAAGATGCCAGAATACTGTACAGTCTGCAACCTATTGCACACAAAGCACTGCCTTCTATGATAGATGCATTCTACAATTTCATTTTCAATTTTGAACATGCCAAAGTCTTTCTAAATTCGGAAGAAATTATCAGAAAGCATCGCAAAGGTATTGAACAGTGGTACATGAACCTCTTTTGCGGACACTATGATACCGACTATTTCGAAGGACTTTCCACCATCAGTGAAACCCATGTAAAAATCGGTCTGCCTTCCCATTATGTCAATGCAGCATTCAGCTTTGTCCGCCAGTTTCTTGAAAATATGCTGATCAGGGCGGGTCATACCGACAAACTCTCCTCTTTGCACAAGATCATCGATATCAATCTTGATCTCCTGAGCCTGACTTACAAACAGGAGTCACTACAGAAACTGATTAAAAACGTAGCAGTTTTAAAGGATACCATAAAATATGGAAATATTGTTCCTTATGTCCAGCCAATTTACAGCAATAAAACGGGAAAGATTTCACACTATGAGTGTCTCATGAGAATCCCACACAGAGAAAATTACACGGTTTGTTCCATCGTACATATGTTACAACTCGCTAAACAGATACATCTCTACCATGACTTGATGCAACAGATGATCCAAAAGAGCTTTAATGCTTTTACACAGTTACCGCATGCATTCACTCTTAATCTCAGTTATGAAGATATTGCCAACACCGATTCGAGAAATTTTCTTGAGAAGATGCTTATGGCGCTCCCCAATCCCTCCCGTGTAACATTTGAAATTCTTGAAACCGACATGATTGCCGACTACAATATCGTTTCGGATTTTATCAAAGAGATTAAAACATATGGATCCCAAATTGCCATTGATGATTTTGGTACAGGCTACTCCAATATGGAAAATCTTTTAAAACTGAAACCTGATTATGTCAAAATAGACGGTTCGCTTATTCGGGATATTCACCACTCGGAAAAATCACTGAAACTGGTAAAGAACATTATCAATATCAGCCGGGATATCGGTGCCAAAACAATTGCCGAACATGTTCACAATGAAGCAGTCTACACCATTCTCCATACACTCGACATTGACTACCTGCAAGGCTTCTATCTTTGCAAGCCGTTTCCTCTCTCAGAGCTTACATAGAAAACATTTTCTAAAAAAAGAGCAACTGAATGATGTTCAGAATGAACATTGTAATAAATCCTACTTTATAGACCATCATTTCATTACGCTCAATAAATGATGTGTGGCGGTCAAAATAGGGCTGTACTTTGTCAGGATTGTCAATTTCATAGAGCATTTCCGAATAGTTGTGGTAGCGCTTGTCCGGATCGGTCTCGATGGCACGCAGAATCACACTCTCCAGCCAGTGCGGTATTTTCGGGTTGAGCTTACTCGGATGCTTCGCATCTTTCTCGAAACCCGGAGTCTGGAACGGTTCTATTTCTCCAAACGGGAACTTCTGTGTCAATGCCTCGTAGAGTGTCACCCCTATGGCATAAATCTCTGTCTGTTCGGTAATCGGTGCCTGCTTGAAACGCTCCGGCGCAAGATAGGAAGGTGTACCCGCCCGCGTGACTGTAGAGTAGGCTTCGGTAATACTGCCAAAATCAACCATTTTGAAAACAATCTTCTCTTTTCGTTTGGTCACAATAATATTTTCAGGTTTGATATCGCCGTGTACCAGGTTGAACTTAATGAGGTACTGCGACATCTTCAGTAAAAAGTGCGCCAGTTCCACCCCAAGGTCAACACTCAGCGGCTTTTTGGAAATATATTCTTTAAGAGAAACTCCCTCGATGTATCGCATAATATAATAACGGTGTGTCCTCTTTTTCGGAATAACCGCTTTGGGGAAGAATCCGGCTTTCAAGCGGTTGGCCATCCAGACTTCTTTCACAAAAAGATCCAGCATCACCTCATCGTCAATCGCTTCATGGGGTGCAAATTTAATCACATACTGCACCCCTTTCTTCTCACACAGCCAGGTTCTGTTGTTCTGTATCAACGGTTTGATAAGACGATAACCGTCTATCTCTTCACCTTTTTTGTACTGTTCCTGAATAATCAGGTCTGTCTGCTTCAGCTTCAGCCTCGGGTCAAGCTCTTTGATTTCAATGACCACGGCAGTGGTATCGTCAGGCAGGTCATCGTTGTGCTTTTTGCTTGCTTTTTTAACCAGAAACGAAGCACCCACTTTGATGCCCTCTGCAAGTTCTTCGGGGGAGAGTTCATTGTAAAGCCCATCACTACAGAGCAGAATGCGGTCTCCTGCCTGCAAATTGTTCTCAAAGTAGTAAGGCTCTACACTCTCTTCAAGCCCGATGGCTGCTGTCAGCACATTCTCCATCCCTTCCTCATCCATCGCATGATCGGAGGAGAGCTGAGCAAACTGTCCGTTACGGGAGAGGTAGATACGGCTGTCACCCACATTGGCACCGTAAAGCCTGTTTCCTTCAATGACCACCAGTGTAAGGGTTGTCACAAGCTCCTGCCGTTCATACTGCTCCATCGATTCAAGATAGAGCACACGGTTGATATTGTCAATAAAATGGCGAATGGACTTTTCCATACTCCAGCTTCGCGGACGGTTCTTCAGCGACTGCACCAGAAACTGCGCGGTACGCTTTGCCGCTTCGGCACCATGCATTGATGAGCCTACTCCATCGCAGACCACCGCAACAGTAATGTTCTCCATTACTTTGACTTCGAAATAATCATCGCCTTTAAGCTGCGTACCTTTGGCCAGCGTAAATCCGCTGGTTTCAATATTTTCTTTAGACATCTACCTTCCCCGTTTCTTGGTTACACCCCATTATAACATTGCCTTCAGCACTTTCAGACGTCCTGCCTGATTAAGATTTGTGCAGTATATCTATCTGCTATAATATGCACAACCCATTCCAAAAGGATATTTTAATGCCCGGCAAAATAATGATCGCAGCACTATGCTGTACTGCCCTTACAATGGGTGCAGAAGACAACAACCGTACCAAACAGGCACTTATTCAAAAACAGATTGAAAAACAGAAAGCGTTGGAGAAAAAATATGCTAAAGAACAACGATTCTATCAGGGAGATGAATATGACTTCAAGGGCAAAGAAGTAGACCCCGACATCCTCAAAGATGTCAAGCCTGTGGAACCCGACTATGAGCACACCAACGACTGGGGTGTTGCGGATAATGAATGATACAAAATCGTTTTAACACGTTTCCCATGCTCTGCGTGGGAATGCATGCCTTAATCTTGCATAGTATGCTCCCACGCAAAGCATGAGAGCAAGAGAAAATTTTTATGCTTAAATAATTCCCCCTGCATTGGCACCCCATGTGGTTCTCCAGCGTGTTTTAACAAGCGAAATGGCACCGATGGCAATGAGTACAAGCCCCGCAAAAATAAAGAAACCGACACTGTAGCTGTCAAACGTCCCTTTCGCCCAGCCAAGTGTTTTGACAAGGAACGTACCGCCGATCCCGCCGGCTGCACCGATGAGTCCGGTCATAATACCGATATCTTTTCCGAAGCGCTGCGGTACGAGCTGGAAAACTGCACCGTTTGCCATTCCAAGATTGGCCATGATCAAAAAGAGTACACCAATGGCAACCCAGAACGGAAGCTGTACCGCACCGCTGAGCGCCACCAGTGCAGCAACAACACCAAAAAAGATATAAAGTGCTTTGACCCCACCCATTTTGTCGGCAATACCACCGCCTACAGGACGCAACACTGCACCGGCAAAGATGGTAAGGGCTCCAAAGTAACCGGCAATGACCTTGACATTCGGTTCATGGAAAACACTCAATCCAAAAGCACTCATATCTGCCTGATACGTATTCATCAGGTAGACTTTCATATAGTTTGCAAATCCTACAAATCCGCCGAAGCTGACAGCATAAAAGAGCATAAACCACCAGCTGTCACGGTCTTTGAGCAGTTTCCAGTAATCACCCAGCTTTTTGGGACGCGGCTTGTAAACTGATTCAGGTGCATCTTTTGCCATTAAAATATAAATGATCAGCACGATGAACGAGAGCAATCCTCCAACAAGGAAAACTGCTTCCCATCCCCAAATTTCTGCGATTTTAGGTGCAAAAAGGAAGTCAACGACCACACCGATATTCCCTGCTCCGGCAATACCGAGTACGATCCCCTGAAGCTTGGGCGGATACCACTGTCCTGCCTGCGGCAGTGCCACCGCAAAGGATGCACCGGCAAAACCAAGCCCAAGTGCAACAACCAACAATTCATTATAGGTAATGCTCTCTCCTCTTGAATACGCATAGAAGAGTGATGCAATCACGATAACCTGTGCGATGATGGCAGTTTTCTTCGGTCCAATCTTGTCGACACCGAAACCAAGTACAATACGCAGCAGTGCACCTGCCAAAATCGGGATGGAAAGCAGTGTTGCAATCTGCCCTGCACTCAATGCTGTACCGTGATGAGCCAGTGATTCGTTGATCTCGGTTGCCAAAGGCCCGAGCATCGTCCATACCATAAAACTGAAATCAAAGTAGAGAAATGCCGCAAAAAGTGTCTTTGCATCTCCCTGCCCTTTAAGCGCCTTGAAGTTCGCCATTCTTGCTCCTTAAACAAATTAATGTACGAATTATACTGTAACGTTATGGCATTCATTACCTTTATATTGATTATTTTTTAATCATATTTTTTTACCTGTTTTAGAGCCCAATCATAGACGATAAGCTTATATAGATCAAACAATTGATTATTTTTTAATCATATTTTTCTCTGCAATTCTACATCTGTTTTGGATATAATGACGCAGATTGAATAACGACAGGAGCAGCGTGATTATATGGAAGCATTAGCAAAAGCCAAAGAGGCAAGAAGCAAAAAGCTCAATAAAGTAGAAACGACCAAAGCGCTTAAAGACCCGATGGAGGTCTACAAGCGTTTGGAAGAGATCGCAGCAGCAGGTTATGAGGGATTAAGCAAAGAGGATTCCGCCTACTTTCTAAAGTGTTTCGGACTCTTCGATAAGGGCGAGGACTTTATGTTACGTGTGCGTATCCCCGGCGGGCAGCTGACCAATGCACAAGCGATACGCATCGGTGAAGTGGCAAAGGAGTACGGCAATGACTACATCGATATTACCACCCGTATGCAGGTGGAACTGCGCTATTTGCAGATTGCTGACATTGCAAAGGTACTCAAAGCGCTTAAAGAGGCAGGCATCTCCACCTTCCAGACCGGGGTGGACAACCCGCGAAACATCGTCACCGACCCGCTTGACGGTATCGCTTATGACAACATCATCGAGTCCATGCCCATCTTGACGCAGCTTCAGGAGATCTTCCTCGAAAATCCCGAGTGGATCTCTGCCCTGCCTCGAAAATTCAATACCGGTATTTTGGGAAGCCTGAGCAACTCCTGTAACATCTTCGGGCATGACTGTAACTTCGTACTCGCCAACAAAGACGGTAACTTTGGCTTCAACGTCTACCTTGGTGCCCGTGTCGGTGTACAGGCACGGGATGCTGACCTCTTCGTTACTCCCGAAGAGGTACCCGTATTTTTCAAAGCCCTGCTAAACGTTTTCAAAACCTACGGCTACCGCGACAACCGCAACAAGAACCGTCTGCACTTTCTGCTGCAGGATGTGGGTATTCCTGCATTCATCGAAGCGGTCAAAGAGGAGGCCGGACTCTCCTTTGCCTCAGGCGGCATGACACTGGTGCAGTCGCAAAACATCGCGCTGGGTGCCAACCGTGTGCTGCTTAAAAACGGCACCTATGCCTACAAGGTCATCGTCCCCTCCGGTATCTTCAGCGGAACGGATATGATCGCAGCAGCCAAAGCGGCACAAAGCTACGGCAGCGGCGACATCCGTCTCAGCTACGACCAGAACCTTTTCATTATCAACATTGACAAAGAGAAGCTTGATGCCTTTGAGAACGATCCGCTCATTGGCAAATATGCCCAGTACAACAACCTCTATTTTCAGGATATGATTGCCTGTGCGGGAACACAGACCTGCAGCTATGGCGTCATCCCCAACAAACCCGATGCCATCGAGATGGCACACTTCCTCAACTCCGAAGTGCCCATTGCCAATGCCAACGTACGTATGAACTGGTCAGCCTGCCCCAAAGGGTGCGGCGTACACGGCATTGCCGACATCGGTTTTGAGGGATGCAAGGCAAAAGATGCCGAGGGCAACCGTGTAGATGGTGTACACCTCTTTATGGGCGGCAAGATCACCCGCCAAGCCAAAGAGGCGCACATCCTGCACAAAGCACTGCCGATCGACGAAGCCAAACACCATGTCAAGTATCTTCTGAAAACATATGCGGTATACAAAGAGCGCGGAGAGACCTTCGAGAGTTTTGAGACACGCTTTTTCAGCAAGAACTACAGCTACCAGGCGATCAGCTTCTTTACCAAGATCAACTACATCCTCCGCGACAAACTGGGACTGGATGTAATGTTTGAGCTTGACAAAGAGCCCAAAAGTGGACGCCGTGAAGAGTACGAACTCTTTACCTTCGGACTCAAACTCTTCAAACTCCTCACGGGAGAGAAGCGTTTTGAAGCTGTCACAGGACTTGCTCCCACACTCGCACGCCCAAGAAAGATCAAACGGGATGAAGTAAGCAAGCTCAACCCGAAAGTCCCGCCGAAACTCTCTGAAGTCATCTACAATATGACCCATGAGAACAAGAGTGAGCGTGCGCAGGTCTTCTCGGAGTTGCTTATGGCACTTAAAGAGGTGTAAGCACTTTGCGAAGCGTTGAGTGTTGAGCGCTGAGCGCTGAGAACTCAAAAGAATAAAGCTTTTGTGTTACTTTTGCACTTTTTGTGCAGATGCGGTTGCGCCCATATGTGCGAAGCACGGCGCAAAGAGCATCATCCGCACAATTGCAAAAGTAACGCTTTTGGCGCTACCTTTTCTAAAAAGGTAGCAAAAACGCCAAACTTCAAAAAGAGTTTATGTTACAAGACTATAATTGAATAATAGCAAAAAAGGAAACAACAGATGGCAGTGGAACCATTGAGCAAACACACACCGTTAGAGAGCTTCATCAACCACAAGAATGACACCGGTATGCAGTGCGGCAACTACACCATCGATATTCCCGAGCTCAAGCCCGGTGAGCAGTACCGTTTTCACTTCGATGCCACCGCCTGTGTGGGCTGTCACTGCTGTGAAGTGGCCTGTAACGAACAAAATGCCAATCCCGACGAGATCAAATGGCGCCGTGTGGGTGAGATGGAGACCGGCTCTTTCCCTGACACACTCCAGCTTTTCAACTCGATGAGCTGTAACCACTGCATCGACCCCGAGTGTCTGCGCGGCTGCCCTACCGAGAGCTACATCAAACTTGACAACGGGATTGTCTGGCATGATGACCCAAGCTGCATCGGATGCCAGTACTGTACCTGGAACTGTCCCTATGAGGTGCCCGTCTTCAACCCTGACCGCGGTATCGTCACTAAATGCCATATGTGTGTGGACAAGCTCGAGGCAGGACAGACACCTGCGTGTGTCCAGGCGTGTCCCGGCGGAGCCATCGAAATAGAAGCTGTCAATGTCGAGCAGTGGCTTTCAGAAGATATGGCAAAAGAGGGAGTCGCTCCCCATCTGCCTGACATCAATATCACCAAACCCACCACACGTTACACCCTGCCTGATCTTCCTGAAGGTCAGGAGATACGTCCGGCTGATGAACACATCCTCAAGCCTGCCCATGCCGAATTGCCGCTTGTCTTTATGACGGTGCTGACACAGGTTTCGGTGGGGGCTTTTCTGGCACTGTTTTTGGGGCAGCTGCTCTACTCGCTTGGCTTCAACCTGCCAAAACCAAACCTTATTATGGCGATATTGGCATTCCTGCCTGCAGCCATAGGCCTGCCGCTTTCGGCAATGCACCTTGGACGCCCCGGTAAAGCGATGAGTGCGATGAAGAACTGGAAAACTTCATGGCTCAGCCGTGAAGCGATCGCTTTGGGTGCCTATACCGGTCTGGCAACCGTTGTAGCCGGACTCTACTTCCTTGATGTCGGCGGTGTTCTTCTGCTCCTGCTTGAAGTCCTGACCCTTGGCATCGGACTCTACGGTATCTACGCGCAGTCGATGATTTACCGCATCAAAGCACGTCCAAGCTGGAACCGCAAGAGTACCACCAAACGCTTCTTCGGTTCAGGCTATGTCGGCTTCCTGCTTATCGCCACCGCTCTGCTCGCAAGCAACGGCGCGCAGGGTGCAACTGTACTGCTTGCCGTCACGCTGCTTGCAGGCATGGGGCAGGCACTGGTGATCTTTGAGGAGGTGATGTTCTACCGCCACCTCGACAAAGAAGATCCGCTCTACTATCAGTACAACCGAAGCCGCATCCTGCTGCAGGAGCACTTTGGAAACATCAAGAAGTTCCGCATATGGTCACTGGCAGCCTTTGGGCTGGCACTGCCGCTTTTTGCTATTCTCTTTACCGCCAGTGGTTTAACAGGTTTAGCAATTGCCACACTTGTCATCGCCACACTCGGTGCCTTGGCATCCGAACTTGCCGGACGCTACCTTTTTTACCGTACTGTGGTACCATTGGGACTTGCGGGGAACTTCTTTGCGGGAAACCAGCGACATTGACAAAGAAGATATACTGTACTATAATATGTACAGGATTTAGAACATAAAGGAGTTGTAATGCAGGTTGTCAACTTTACAGAAGCAAGAAACAATTTAAAAGCACTCTGTGATACCGTCTATGAGAACAGTGAAGAGGTCATCATCAATCGCAAAAACGGAGAAAATGTAGTCATTCTTTCATTGGAGAGCTATAATGCACTACAGGAGACTGCTTACCTGCTGGCGTCTGCCAAAAACAGAGAACGTCTGCTTAGTTCACTTGAGCATGCCCGTACAGGCAAAGTAACACAAAGAGAATTAGCAGAGTCATGAATCTTCTTTTCACAGAGGAAGCATGGGAAGACTACTGCTATTGGCAGCAGTACGATAAAAAGTTACTCAAAAAGGTAAACAGCCTTTTAAAAGAGATACAAAGAAACCCGTTTGAGGGTACCGGAAAACCTGAAGCACTAAAACATGAACTTCAGGGATGTTGGTCACGGCGCATTAATCAGGAACACCGCCTGGTCTATGAGGTCTTGGACACACAGATAAATATCTTGGCTTGCCGGTATCATTACGGTAATTAGTAATGGAGAATAATATGAGTCTCATAGACAAAGCAAAAAACTTTCTCGGCTTCGACATCAAAGAGGACAAATACGCCCTCGTCGACGACCCAATATTTGGTAAAGTTGCCAAAGCCAAAGCCCCTGACAAGTGGGTACGAAGCACCTGCGGCTACTGCGGTGTAGGCTGCGGCATGTACATCGGTGTCAAAGACGGTAAAGCGGTCTACTCCAAAGGCGATCCGCTCCATCCGGTCAATATGGGCACACTCTGCCCAAAAGGCTTGAGTGAGCACAGAATGGTACGTGCCGACAACCGTATACCTACGCCGATGCTCAAAAAAAACGGCACGCTTCAGCCTGTTTCATGGGATGAAGCATTCAGCCATACTGCAGAAGAATTCAAACGTATTCAACAACAGTACGGCAAAGGTGCGGTTGCTGTGGTCTCTACTGGTCAACTACTAACAGAAGAGTTCTATGCGCTGGGCAAATTTGTGCAGCTTGGGCTTGAAACAAACAACTATGACGGCAATACCACACTCTGTATGGCAAGTGCCGTCATGGGATACAAACAAACCTTTGGCTCAGATGGTCCTACCGGATGTTATGAGGACTTTGAAAAAGCAGATGTCATTATGCTTATCGGTGCAAACATTGCCGACAATCACCCTATTTTGAAGCTGCATATTGCCAAAAACAAAAAAACCACAGGGAAAAAACCAACCATTATTGTTGTTGACCCCAGAAAATCCAAAACCTCACAGATGGCAGACATTTTTGTGCCACTTAAACCACGCTCCGATCTGGCGCTCATCAATGGTCTGTGCTACATCATCATGGAACAGGGATGGGAGGATGAAAACTTCATCAAAGAGCGCACCAACGGCTACAGAGAATTCAAAAAACACATCATGGAGAACTACCCGCCACAAGAGGTTGCTCACATCACCGGCATCGATGTCAAGGAGCTTTACAACCTTGCACGCATTTACGCCGGTGCGGATGCGGTAATGAGTGCCTGGACCATGGGTGTCAACCAAAGCTCCATCGGAACCGATACGGTCTCTGCCATCTGTAACCTTGCACTCATCACCGGCAACCTTGGCAAAGAGGGAGCTTCACCTATGTCCATCACCGGACAGTGCAACGCCATGGGTACACGGGAGTTTGGCTTTACCTCATCCATCCCCGGATACCGCAACTACGCCAGTGAAAGTGACCGAAGAGAGTTTGCCGAGATCATCAGTGTATCCGAAGAGCTCATCCCCACTGCAAGAGGCTACGCCTACCCGCAGATTATCGAGGCGATCAACCGCGGCGAGATCAAAGCACTCTGGGTTGTTGCCACCAATCCACTGGTAAGCTACCCTGATCAAAACGGACTTAGAGAAGCACTCAAAAAACTTGACATGCTTGTGGTACAGGATGCCTTCATGTCCGATACGGCACAAATAGCCGATGTGGTCTTCGCCGCAGCGACATGGAGCGAAAAAGAGGGTTGCTACACCAACAGTGAGCGCCGCTGCAACTATGCCAAAAAAGCCATAGAACCTCTTGAACAGAGCAAGGCAGACTTCTACATTGTCAAAGAGTTCTCCAAATATTTCGGCGACAAACACGACCTGCTCTTCAAAAATCTCAATACCCCACGAGATACTTTCGAGGAGATCAAACGCGTCAGCAAAGGCAGACTCTGCGACTACAGCGGTATGAGCTACGAACTCATTGAGGAGCTTGGCGGCATCCAGTGGCCATGTAATGACAAAGCCCCCAAAGGCACCAAACGCCTCTACTCCGACGATATGCCATGTCCTACCCCTGATGGCAAAGCACAGCTGCTGCCGGTTGACTGGGTACCGCTGAGTGAAATGCAGTGCAAAGAACTGCCTGTCATGCTCAATACCGGACGAACGGTAGAACAGTTCCATACCCGTACCAAAACCGGTACCATCGGCATCCTCGATGCACTGGCTCCCGAAGCATGGATAGACATTAATCCCAAAGATGCTGCCAAACTCAAAGTCAAAAGCGGAGACCGCATCGCCATTTCCGGCAGCCGCGGGCGTGTAGAGGATGTCATCGTCAAAGTGAGCGAAACCGTACGGGAAGGCAACATCTTCGTACCGTTCCACTTTAACGAACAGCTTATCAATGCCGTTACTATCCCCGAGTTCGACCCCAAATCCTTCGAGCCAAACTACAAACAGTGTGCTGTACAGCTGCACTCCGAAGCGGTACCCGAAGGCATCGTCTATGAAGAGCTGGAAATCAGCGGCTACCTGGAGAATGTAAAAGTATACAAAGAGGAAGAGACGGCACAAAACGATATGGCTGCTGCAGAGGCGCAAAAATAGCACCAAGTGTGCTATAATGCCGTACTTTTTTCAAGGAAACCGCCGTGGCAGAAACTATCGTCAAAACACAGAAATTCATCCTCAAACTTTTTCCGGAGATTATGGTCAAGGGTGCATCAGCAAAGAAGCAGATGGTCAACCAGCTCTACCAAAACCTCCTCACACTCTTAAAACCGATAGATGATGCAATAGAGATCAAAAAATTTTCTGACAAGATCGAAGTGGTCACCCCCATCGAAAAGGTTGATACGGTACGAGAAATACTCCTGAACACACCAGGTATCGAACAGGTACTTGAGGCGCTACAGTTCAACAAAACCGATACTCTTGAAGCTATCAAAGAGAAGGTTGCCCAAACTGTTGCCAAAGAGATAGCAGGTAAAAGCTTTGTTGTACGTGCCAAGCGTACCGGCACCCACCCTTTCAACTCTTCCGAAATGGAACGGGTCGTCGGTGGGTACACGCTGGCTCACACTGATGCAAAAAAAGTCGACCTGCACAATCCTGATGTAACGGTACGCATCGAACTGATCAACCAGCAGCTCAATATCATCACTGCCAAGTATGAAGGCCTGAGCGGGTTCCCCATTGGTACACAGGGGGACATCCTCTCTCTGATGTCCGGGGGGTTTGACTCTACCGTAGCAAGTTTTTTGACAATGAAGCGCGGTATCAAAACACATTTTATCTTTTTCAATCTTGGCGGTGCTGCACATGAGATCGGGGTAAAGCAGGTAGCATGGTATCTTTGGAGCAAATTTGGCGCTTCCCACCGTGTCAAGTTTGTTACTATTCCCTTTGAAGATGTCGTTACTGAAATCTTTCGCTCTACACACGAAAGCTATATGGGAGTTACCCTCAAGCGGCTGATGCTCATGGCTGCCGAGAAAATTGCCGATAATATGGAGATAGATGCCCTACTCACAGGCGAAAGTGTCGCACAGGTCTCCAGCCAGACACTGCGCAACCTTGCACTTATCGACCAGGCAACCGACAAACTGGTACTTCGCCCCCTTGCTACCGTCAACAAACCGGAAATCATCCGCATTGCCACACAGATCGGTACACGCCGCTTTGCAGAGAATATGCCTGAATACTGCGGTGTTATCTCTAAAAATCCTATTACACACGGTTCTTTCAAGCGGATGGAACGCGAAGCCAAACATTTTGATTACAGCGTTCTTGATAAGGCTGTAGCAAATGCCAAAACAATTTATGTCGATGAAATCGTCGAAGACATTACTGACAATGCCCCTATTGATATCGTTACCTCACCCAATCCTGAGAACGATGTCATCATTGACATCCGTGCAGATGAAAAAACTGTAGAAACCCCCTGTGAAACCATTAAGATCCCTTTTCACCAGCTCAAAACAGAATTTAAAAAACTGCCTAAAGAAAAGAACTACCTGCTCTACTGTGACAAAGGTGTACTAAGCCAGCTTCATGCACAATACCTTAAAGATGCCGAAGGTGCCGATGTGAAGGTATACAGACCGGAATAACATGTAGGGTGCGTAATCACGCACCGACAGTGAGCAAATTCTGCATTGTTTGATTGAAGCGAAGTTTAAAATTTAAGTCATTCCTACACTTACTCACACAGCCGTTTCAAATCGCCCAGATCAAACAGCAGCAACGTCTCACTCTGCATTCCGAGCAGCTCATTGGAAAACCCGTCTTTGGAAAAAAGTGCATAGATATCGGCATGAATTCCTGACTGCTCTGCTTTCGCCTTGAGTTTGTTCAGTTCATTCTTACATACTTTTCGGTCTTTGTATTTACACTCGCCAAGAATGATTTTCTTCTCACTTGTAACAGCAAGAATATCGAACTCACTATGATGATTCCAGTAACTCCCATGACTGAGCAGAGGGCTGCGCGATTGAAAATAATCGACCAACAGATCATTACAGAGCTGTTCAAATACCAAAGTACGGAGACGCTCATAGTGTGCTTCAAAGTTCGAGAGGAATGCTGCAGTATTCCCTTCCAATAATGCCTTTTTGTAAGGAAAAACAAACCCAAACCAGAAACGTAAAAAAGGCTGTTTAAATCGCAATTTGTCCTGAATCCGGTAATGGCGAAGCTCTTTTTTGAGTTTATGTTTGGGATGCACTTTCAAGGGCTGTTCCCGGCTTGCTTCAATACGCAGGATACCAAGAGAGATAAGTTCCGTAACGATTTTTCCTCCTGTCTCCTCACTGAGTTTCGCTTTTCGCAGTACCGAATAGTACTTTCCATCCCCTTTTGCAACAGCCTGCAGTACATCACAGTAAGGAGCTTCAAGCAGATAGGAGGGTGTAACAATCTGCTGTACTTCTGCAAAATTCGTTATAAACTTGGAATGCAGCAATGCCGTCATACTTTCGAAAAAATCCAGTTCAACCTTCTCCTCCACTCCGCCAAAAACTGAAAAATATTCAATAGCACTCTCAAGCGGCAAATAGGGATGATAGTGACAAAAATGCTTAAATGGTTCTTTAATAAGGCTGTTTCCTCTCTTTCTTTTCCATATAGTTTAACATAAGTTTGATATAATGGTTTTAAGCATTAATGATTATTTTTTAAGCATTAAGAGGAAGGAACACTTCACCCTTTATGGAAACATTTTATACAGATTCACCGCAGGTTCAGCAAATTATTCAAGGATTGAACCTAACCAGAACACTCTTTGTCTCTTCTATCGTCATAGGGGAACCCCATATTGGAAAGAAAACACTTGTGACACATCTCTTCCCCGATATTCCAGTTGTCTCAGGAGAAAATCAGGATGAAGTCGAAGCCATACTCGAACACTCTGACGAGCTGATCATTACCAATTTTGAAAAACTTTCCAATAAAGAGAACCTCGTTTTCGACAACAAACGCATCATTGCCACAGCAGACTATATCGGTAACCAAAAGACCATCGACAGCTTATTTGCTTTTATTTACATGATGCCTACATACAAGGAACGTCCTGAAGATCTCAAGCATCTTAAAACCCGCTTCCTTGAAGAGGCGGCAGCGACCTTGATGCTTGATGCTTCATCCTATACGCTTTCACAGCTTCCTACTGACCTGACACAGAACAGCAAAAGCCTCAAACGTACCATATACCATTACCTTATGAGTCGTAATATGAGCAAAAAAGAGATTGAAGAGACACTGTATACCTATTTTATTGAGCATCTTGAAGGCAATAACGGATACAAAGAGTATGTGGGAATGTATGAACGTCCTCTCATTAAGGCAGGGCTTGAGAAATACGGCTCTCAACTAAAACTTTCCGAAATTCTCGGTATCAACCGCAATACACTAAGGAAGAAGATCCATGAGCACGGCATCGATTGATTTCCGCCCCTTTGTAGAGTGGGACAACAACCCCTTCATTCTCTTCGACCCAAAAGGAAAGATCCTCTACCTCAACAACAGTGCGGAGATCCTGCTTGGATATGTCTCCAAAAAGGAGCTTTTCGACCTTGCACTTGCCTACGCACCGCAAAACTTCGGCTATAAAACGACAAGTATCTCTCTGCGTTACGAAGCTTTCAACTTCTACTCTATCACTGTAGGGTACGAAAATGAAGAGCAGCTTGCCATACGTTTCTACAATGCGCCAAGGCTCAGAAATCATACACCGGTGGAGAAAGAGAAACTCACTCTTACTGACATTAACCTGCTGCTTGAAGCCAATATTGCCCTCTTTAAAACAAAAAACAGCAATCCGCTGCAACTGTTGACCGATCCGGATATGCCACAGCTTAGAATCGACCAGAACCGCTTTTCAAAACTGCTGCGTAAAGTACTCGAATCATTCCGCGCATCCGACTCCATACGCATTGAACTCAAACTCCTTGTCGGGGAGCATGTCATTATCGATGAGCAAAAAATCTCCATTGCCCAGCTTTCCACTACGGCAAACGGACGCTATGTCGATAATGACAAGGAGATAAAAATACTTTCGGAAGAGTGCAATATCCGCAGTAACCTCCAGGAATCCTCCATCAAACTCGAAATTCCGCTGATTGCATAGATTGATTAAAAAATAATCAGCTCCTTCCTCCATTTTCTTCTCCCGCGTGGTAAGATAACCTTTGTAAACCAAACACTACAAAGGACACAGCATGAAGTTAAAACTTTTCGCTTTACTGGCAGCATTTATGCCAATTGCCGCTTTTTCGGCAGACAAACTCGATTCGGGTGATACGGCGTGGATGATGATCTCAACCGCACTTGTTCTCCTCATGACACCGGCAGGACTGGCACTTTTCTATGCAGGAATGTCAAGAAGCAAGAATGCCCTTAATACCTATGCCATGGTTATGGGTGCCTTCGTTCTGGCATTTGTTGTATGGATCGTTGCAGGATACTCTCTTGCATTTGGGACAGCAGGAAGTGCTTTCGTTCAGAAATTTATCGGTGGCTTCGGTAATATCCTTCTGAGTGAAACCAAATGGACAGACCTTAGCGGTACCTACCCTGCGTATGTGTTCGTTGCTTTCCAGGGAACATTCGCAGCTATTACCGTAGCAATTGCATCAGGTTCAGTCATCGGACGAATGAAGTTCTCTACCTGGATGGTTATCGTTGCACTCTGGGGTCTTGTTGTCTATGCACCAATTACTCACATGGTATGGGGTGGCGACGGAGCACTGCTCTTTGATGCAGGTGCGCTTGACTTTGCAGGTGGTACTGTCGTACATATGAACGGTGGTCTTGCAGGTCTGGTTCTTGCAATTCTAGTAGGGAAAAGAGTCGGCTACCCTAAAACAGCTATGAAACCGTTCAGTATCATTCTTACTGCAGCAGGTGCTGCCCTGCTCTGGTTCGGTTGGTACGGGTTCAACGGCGGTTCTGCATTCGGTGCGAACAAAATTGCCGGTCTTGCAGTTTTAACAACGACTGTTGCAACTGCTGCGGCAGGTGTTACCTGGCTGCTGCTTGAGTGGGCTATCTTTAAAAAGCCTACCCTTCTTGGTATTGCGTCTGGTATCATTGCCGGTCTGGTTGCCATCACACCTGCTGCAGGATTCGTTTCTGTAGGAGGATCGTTCATCGTTGGTATCGGTGGTACTCTCATCGCATTCTTCGGTGTCGTTACACTCAAGAAAAAACTCGGTTACGACGACTCACTTGATGCTTTCGGTATCCACTTCCTTGCAGGTCTCTGGGGTGCTCTTGTTACCGGTTTGCTCGCACTCAACGACAAAGATCTTCTCTGGGACGGACCGCTTAAAGAGAGTGGAGACAGAATAGGGCAGTTCATGGTTCAGGTTCAGTCTGTTGTCGTTGTCGGCCTCTGGACACTGATCGGTACTGTCATTGTTTACTATATTGCAAGTGCCCTGACAGGTGGTGCAAGAGTTGCAACAGAAGATGAAGAAATCGGACTTGACGAGTCTGTTCACGGAGAGAGAGGAATGAACCTTTAAGGTTCTTCCCTGACAATACAGTAAAAAGGATAGAAAATGAAAAAAATTGAAGCAATTATCAAGCCGTTTAAACTTGACGATGTCAAAGAAGCGCTTGTAGAAGCGGGAATCGAAGGAATGACTGTTTCCGAAGTCAAAGGTTATGGAAGACAGCAGGGACACTCAGAACTCTACCGAGGGGCAGAGTATGTTGTCGAATTCATCCCTAAGATCAAAATTGAAATCGTCGTCAGTGCAGACGACTATCTCAACAAAGCGATCGAAGCGATCAAGTCTGCAGCCAAAACAGGCAAAATCGGTGATGGTAAAATCTTCGTTTCTGAGATTGAAAAAACCATCCGTATCAGAACAGACGAAGAGGACGCTGAAGCGCTCTAATTCTCTTTGGTAAAGGAGTCTCCTTTACCATCTATCCCCTACTTTCCCAACTTCTTATCTTCTCTTCTGAAGCTGTAATTTTCCATATTACTTTATTGACACCATACTTACGTTCGATATCTCTAATGCCATACTGCTTTAGTCTATAGAGTGTCCTGTCAATGGTACTGTAATCTGTGGTAAATGTATGTTCTACCCTTTTTTCATATGCACTAAGTTCCGCGTGTACCAAAACATCTTTGACCGCCTGCGCATAAGCACGAGCCATACCGCCTGTACCAAGTTTTATTCCACCAAAATACCGGACGATCAATATCGCCACATTAACCAATTCCTCTCCACGCAGTACATTGAGCGCAGGCACTCCGGCACACCCCTTTGGCTCTCCGTCATCCGTACTTTGTTCTACAATTTGTTCAAATTCATTTAGATACCGGAGGGCATAGACAACATGGTTGGCTTTGGGATGCTCTTGCTTGAGTTTTTCCTGCAATCCTTCAAAATCTGCATAGGGTACCAAAAAACTCAGAAACTTGGAACGGTTTACCACCGTTTCGGTATGACAGGAGGTCAGGAGTGTTTTCATATGTCAGCAATTTGTGACACCCGTTTTGTGATCAGATCCACAAACCGGTCATCATCATTAAAACAACGTGCAACCACATAGTCTTCATAGTGTAACTTCTCTGCAATCTCGCGGTGTTCAATATCGAGTTCGAACACTGTTTCCGAGTTGTCAATGGTGAATGCAAGCGGGTAAATAAGCACCTTTCTGTGTGTCGGATTTCGCAGTACATCGGCAAGGTTTGGTTCCAGCCATGCCGATTTACCCACTTTGGACTGATAAACCAGCTTGATCTCGTGAAAGACAATACCCTTTGAAGCAAACCAGACTTTAAGTGCGGAGACATTCCCCTCTACCTGCTTTTCGTAAGGGTCACCTGCCTTAATGATACTCATTGGCAAACCGTGAGCAGAAAGCAGCAAATCATATTCTTCTGTTTTTTTACCCTCTATAGCTTCAAGAATTTTTGTACCGCATGCTTCTATATAATCATAATCATCATAATAGGGATCGATGAGTGTTATTTTGGGTGTATATCCCATCGCTTTACAGTGCGCTTCAATATCTTCGACAGAAGAAAGTGTTGTAGTCGTCGAATATTGCGGGTACATGGGGAACAACAGTAACTCCTCCACTCCAGCCTCTTTACAGGCATATAATGCCCTGTCTGCAAAAGGAGGTACATAACGCATTGCCGCATGAATTGGCATATCAAGCCGTTGCTCAAGCTTCCCAATGAGTTTTTGTGTCAGTTCAGGAAGTGGTGACTTTCCGCCCAAGAGCCTGTAATTTTCTTTGACTTCGTCCACGCGCTTGGAGATAATAATATTCGCAACAAATTTCCGCATATAGGGGTTCATAGGAAGGATATGTTTGTCTGCGAACATATTGTGCAAAAAGAGTTCCACTTCGTCAATACTGTTCGGGCCGCCCATATTGAGCAGTAGAAGTGCCTGTTTCATTCATTTCCCATCTGTTTAAAGTGCTGTATTTTAGCATAGACAGTGTAAAATCGTACCTAATACCACTCAAAAGGTTTTATCATGATTATTATTCCCGCACGGATAGGCTCTACACGCTTTCCAAACAAGGTTCTTGCAGATATCGGAGGGGTTCCGATGGTTGTACGCACGGCAATGACTGTCAGTGATGTGGACGATGTCATTATTGCCACCGATGCACAGGAAGTCGTCAATATTGCTGCCGAACACAATATTAAAGCCATCCTTACTTCCAACACCCACCAAAGCGGTACGGATCGTATCTATGAAGCTGCAAAAAAAGCAGGATTAAAAGAAGATGCTATCATCATCAATGTTCAGGGGGATGAGCCCTTTCTTGAGAGTGAAGTGGTGCGTGCCGTCTATGACCTCACAGTGAAAAACAGAGACAATGAAAAAATACTGATGAACTCCTGTTATAAACGTATCAGCAATCCTGAAGCGGATGATCCCAATATCGTCAAGGTCGTTACGGACACTGAAGAAATTGCCCTCTACTTCTCCCGTGCCAAAATTCCCTATCCAAGAGACCATCACTTTGACCAATACAAAGGTCACCTCGGCATTTACGGATTTACACTCCGTTCACTTGAGCGTTTCTGCACCCTTTCCCCCGCACCGCTTGAAGAGATAGAAAAACTCGAACAGTTGCGTGCACTCTATCACGGTTACGAAGTTGCAATGACAGCAGTAGAAACAGAAAGTTTTGGAATTGATACCCCCGAAGATTTGGAAAAAGCCATCAGATACCATCGGCTCTGATCACTTTAATACCTTATCCATGTTTATTTACTGCTTGTCCAAGATCCCACATCGGCATAAAAATACCCAGCGCCATCAAAAGAACTAATCCGGCGATAAAAAAGAGCATAATGGGTTCAATATATGCCGCCAGGTTATCGATAAGATCCTGAAATTGCATATCATAGTACTCTGTTACCTTCTCAAGCATTGCGTCGAGCTGCCCCCCAGCCTCACCTGCCTTAATCATTTGTAAAAGCATATTCTCATACAATCCTGTCAATGCAAACGCTTCAGCAAGATTCATACCTCTACCTATATTTGCATTTACTGTCAAAAGTTGCTCTTTAATTGCCAGATTGTCTACCATCCCCACTGCTGTATCCAATGCTTCAGAAACTGGAATGCCTGAATGCACTAGCTCAGCAAATACAAGGTTGTATCTATGCATTGTTGAAAGAAAAATTGCTTTATTAATCAAATAAAACTTAGGATGAATTAAGAGCTTATCAATATGGTATTGAAAGTCTTTATTATTTTTATACAAGAACTTTAAAATAAATACTATTGAGATCAGTCCAAAGAGAACATATATCCCATAATTGCTTAAAAGCCATTCTAGCTTTAACAAAATAATTGTTGGCAAGGGAAGTTCCGCTTTAAATTGGGCAAAGATTGCTTTAAACTTTGGCACTACAACTACAATTAATATGGTAAAAGCAATTGCCATTGCAATAAGTGTGATAATAGGTGTACGAATTGCTTTTTTAAATTTTGCAGTATTATCCCTTATGTTTTCTAAAATATCTGCTAATTTATGATATGACTCAGAAATATTACCCGTTCTCTCTCCCAACTTTGTCATTGCAAGTGCCACATGACCAAATTCTTCTGTGTATGGTTCCATTGCATCAGACATACTATGCCCTGCATTGATATCACTATTCATTTTGCTATATATCTCTTTAAGTCTTGCATTGTGTGTATTCTCAGCAACGTCTTCAAGTGTATCATTAATAGCAATTCCAGCATCAGTCATCACAGCAATCTGACGTATAGTAGAAATCTTATCATTAATAGGAACTTTTGATTTCATTGATCTTTTTAAACTGGAAAAAAACTTCGAAATTGTGTCCTCTAATGGTACTGATGTTTCTTCTGCTTTAATAACCATCACGCCATCTTGAAATTTATGCTTCGCCTGTTTGATTGCAGCAATTTTGGACTCTGCCTGCAAAGTCAAATTCTCTTTTTTACCCCGTCTCATGACAGTTACATTAAAATATTTCATTATAATCTCGCTACCCTGTAAATTTCTTCAATGGTTGTTTTCCCATCAAGTGCTTTATGCACACCGTCTTCAAACATACTGATAAATCCTTCTTCGATTGCCTGTTTTGTCAATTCCTCTTTGGAAGCATTCCTTGCAATCATTCTGGACATTGTTTCACTGATGACCAATACTTCAGAAATCATTTCCCGCCCTTTGTAACCACTCATACCACACTCTTTACACCCTTCACCTTTGTAAAAGACAGGGTTTTCCGGTAAATACTGCTTTACATCCTTGAGAAGACGTTCAGGAAGTACGGTTTCATGTTTACAGTAAGGACATATTTTACGTACCAGTCGCTGTGCCTGAATCGCTACCAACGCACCACTGACAAGATACTCTTCAATTCCCATATCCAAAATTCTGGTTACAGCCGAAATTGAATCGTTCGTATGCAGTGTCGAAAGCACAAGGTGCCCTGTCAATGCCGCCTGTATCGCAATACGCAGTGTTTCCTTGTCACGAATCTCCCCGATCATAATCTTGTCTGGATCCTGACGGAGAATAGAGCGCAGCGCATCTGCAAAACCAAGTCCCACATGCGGACGCACCTGTACCTGCTGCAATCCCGCCATCTGATACTCTACCGGGTCTTCAACGGTAATAATCTTGTCCTTAACATCTTTAATCGCATTCAAAGCACCATAGAGTGTTGTCGTTTTACCTGAACCTGTAGGACCGGTGACCAATACAATCCCATAAGGTACTTTGATCGCATTGGAGAAGCGTTCATAACAAAACTGACTCATCCCTGCATCTTCAAGCCGTATCATTGCCTTGGACTTGTCGAGAATCCTCAAAACAATTGATTCACCGTAAATTGTAGGCAGTGTCGAAACCCTGAAGTCAAAGTCTTTTCCGGAAACTGTCGCAGAAAAACGGCCATCCTGAGGTTTACGTTTTTCGGCAATATCAAGGTTTGAAAGCAACTTCATACGTGATGCAAGCGGATTAAAGATATCTTTGTCAAATGTAAAACTCTGTCTCAAAATACCATCGACACGTTCTCTCACAACGCAGCTTTTTTCTGTCGCTTCTATATGAATATCCGATGCCCCAATATAAATGGCTGACTTCAGAATAATATCAATGAGTTTCAATACAGCAGATGATCCTTCATCATCTTCATCCAGCGTTGGGCTCCCTTCCTGACTCAGGTCCTTACGAATATCGGCAATCAAGCCCTTTACACTCTCATTAATTTCCAGTCTTTGAAGCTGTTGGGCAATCTGGCTTGGCTTTGCAAGGGCTATCTTAATTGGTTTCTTGGGGAAAAGACGCTGAATAGCATCCTGTGCACCCATATCCAAAGGATCAGCAAAAGCAATCAGGACATGGAGATCACTCTCTTCTATAGGAAGAACATTATATTTAATAAGCTGTTTGTAGGGAAGTTCAGAGAAAAGCTTCATATCGATTTCTACTTCATCCAAGTCTACATACTCTATATGAAGTTCCTTTGCTACCTCTTTCAAAATAGGAACAATATCGATACCTTCAATTTTCTCAAGATGTGAAAGGGTTATAACCCCTTGTCGTATTTTTTTAACCAAAAAATTATCAACAACAGCAGGATCAACCATCTTCTCTGCAATCAAATTGGCAAAAGATATCTTTTTAGGAGGTCTGCTCTTCACCAGTTTAGAGATGGATTCTTTTGTTACCAATCCTTCATCCAGCATCATTTCGATCAGTTTAACCATAGCACTTTCCCTTTCTTTATCTGCCTCTTTTTATAAAGTATACCATCACAACTTTCCAAAGAAATTAAACAATACTACTAAATTTTACCTTTTTTTATTTTATCCAGTAATACTTTAGCCTCAATGGAATGGGTACGTCTAATATAGACTGTTAAAATATGGATTGCTTCATTCCTGTGTCCCTGTTTGGCTTTTGCCTTTGCGAATATCAACCAGCTCTCTTCAACATTTCCGTTGACTTTATTTGTCTGAAGTGCCCAGTATTCCGCTTTTTTATAATTTTTACGCTGATAATAGCTTTTTGCGAGAAAAAGGGAATCGTCAATATCATGTCCCATTCGGAAACGTTTCTCTATCTCTTTGAAAGAAGACTTCTTCTTTGATGCATCAATAACTTGAATATGAATCTTTTTCTTTTCCCCGTTATGGTAGCTTCCTGTTCCCTCCTCTTCTGTCACTTTTGCAATTTCTATGGGAGCATCGATCAATATGTCGTTCTTGTTTTTTTCGGCAACATCAACAATACCTCTGTCTATGTAAATATCAATATCAGACTTTACTGTTTTTTGCTTGGATGCAGTATAGGTTTTGAAAATATCATGTTTATTTTTTAGGAAAAAAGCCGTACCGCCTATCCCCAATACTATGACCGCAATACCTATAATGAAAGGAATTCTTTTTTTACGTTTATAACGTTTCCATTCCTCCTCAAGTACTTCAATATTATACATTGATATACCCCAGTTTCAATGCTGCCATCTCAATAATACGTTTTGGAATACGGTCATAACGTACTTTTGAAGGTTCATTTTTATCATAATATTCGCAAATTTCAAAAATTGTGAACATCATTTTATTACACTCTCTGTAGTTTCCTTTGGTAAACTTGTGGATAAGTTTGAAATTCTTCTCTTTTATACTGTTGGCAATTTCAAAAAGATTTTTTTTCAAAAGCTTTTTGTGGATATAGGTTGTTTGGTCTTTCAGAGATGCATTGTGCAGTTCAACCACCTCCCAAATTCTTGACTGAAAATGTTCTTTTGCAATCAAATCTTCATCTTCGGTTTTATGCAGGGAGACAATAAACTTGACTGCCCTGCTGTCTGAAAGCAGTCTTATTTTTTCCATCATCTCCGGACTGTACATCTGTGCTTCATCCAGCATAATAATAATTTCACGTTTCCCCCGCATATTCTTGCAATAGTTCACAAGTGCAGAAAAATTTACCTCCGTATTCTGAGGAAGCGTTTTTTTTGTCAAAACCTTGAAAATTTTATGGAAAAACTCTTTTTCATTGATGGCAGGCGTATCAAAGTAGTAGATCTCTTTTTGATATTTCAGTCTGTCATGCAGTCTGTTAAGAAGAATGCTTTTCCCTGTTCCCGGTCGCCCAAAAAGAAGAATCATCTTCAATGGCTTATTGATACTGTGTTCTAACTGTTGATAAGCCGTTAAAGAGGATTCAAGTTCAATATAGTCGTCCAAGTCGACAGAGTCGACAAAGACTTCTTTTGCAGATTCATATCTACTTTTCATTGACTTTTGTATAACCCAAATCTTTGAGAGAAACAGATTTGCTGTTTCGGATAATATGTGGTGTAATAATTAAAACAAGTTCTTCAACAGTTTCAATCTTCTCTTCATGCTTAAATGCATACTCAAGAATCGGAATATCTCCAAGAATTGGAATCTTATTGGACTTAAATCCAGTTTTGCTAGTAATAAGTCCACCTAAAATTGCATGTTCACCATTTTTGACTTTGACAACCGAAGCGATCTGTCTTCGAATAAGATCAGGGGGGATCTGTCTAAGTGCATTATTACTACTTACAGGATTAACAGTTTCAGAGATAGACGGATTTATCTTCAATGTAATCATCCCATTTGAATCAATTTCAGGAGTAATATCAAGTAAAATTCCCGCAAAGACAGAATCAACAAGCTCACCTTGCGCTGCAACAGCACCACCTCCACCGGATGCAGTACTTGCAGATTGTATTTTGTAAAAAAGTTCACGACCGACACTGATAAGTGCAGGTTGGTTATTTAGCGTCATTACCCTAGGACTTGAAATCGCCTTTACATCTCCTTGGGTCCCAAGGAACTTAATCACTTCCTGAATTTGTGCTTTACCAGTCACTTGTACTAAGCCAGCAGTTGTAGGGCTAGTACCTTCAGCATATGATGCGTCTGTAATTCCTTGGATTGCATCAAAAGTCCATGAAGCCATATTTTTCTGAGACATACGCAAAGAATTAACAGTAAAGTTCTGTAAACTATAGAGCTGTGACCAGTCAACCCCTGTGGTACGGCTGTTATCAAACTCTACCGTAAGTATACGAACGTCAATGAGTACTTCTTGCTTAATCTGTTTTGAAAGCGAATGGATATATCTTGCTACACGATTGATCTGTCTATCTGTACCAGTTACAGTAATCATTCCCGCCTCAGGATTTACAATTGGAGCAAGGGGGTTGTACTCCCAGACCTTGCCATCTGGCCCAGTCCACGTATCTCCTGTACGTGTATAATGTGTCGAACCATCTGCGGCACCAATCAAGATACGCTGAATTTCATTCTCAACTGTTTTCCAAAACTGAAATTCATCATTACTTTCAATAGAGATACCAGTTTTTGCAATATTCTGCCCTGTCCCACCTGACGAACCACCGGAACCTCCTCCACCGATACCACCAGTTGACGATGCAGAGTTTTGGGAATTGGCTATTGTAACATTTGCCGTACTTCTTCCAATACGCTGTCCTGATATATAATGAATCTTAAACGTTCTTGTAATTAAATACGATATTGTCAACTTGTTTCCACGTAGCGTATAATGAAGATCATTATCTTTAAGTATCGTATTCAAAAAACCTTTCAGTGTACTATTTTTCAGTTTTACATAATAGAGCTTTTTGTTCATTCTCTTGCGTGCAGCTTCATCCTTTACAACAACGGTAAGTCCACAAGTGTCGGCAAGATTTTCAATAACATCACCTATGGACAGCTGGCTGTCAATCGTTACGGAAAAGAGTTTTGTCGAACAACTCTCAGATGCAACACTTTGTGTCGCACCAAATGCCATCAGCAGTGCTGCGGCAACCTGAATTCCCTTGTTTTTTATCCTTTTCATCCTATTCCCTTTCATCTAGTATGAGCAACTGTTCTTTAGGTTTGCCTATGAACAGCTTTTTTATTGTAGTGCCGTTTTGCAGTACAACGCCTCTTTTCCCTATATATTTGACAGTATATCCCATCACAACATCACCTACCTTTTTCCAGCTGTCATTAATATAAGCCTTGCCACCCATGATCGCATGCAATGTAAGTTTAACATCAGGTTTTATCTGACTTGGAAGTTCCACCACAACCGTTTTATTCTCTTCTTTTGTAATTCTAATAAACGGCTCTTTTGTCTGATCAAGTGTCTTTAATGCAATCCCCTCTCTCTTAAGATGTATCTTTTGAACCATTTTTTCTATTTGCTTGACAGAGAGATCAGCTATAGCCAATGTCAAAGACAGTGGTACCAGTATTAATATTATCTTCATCATCTGTTGATCCCCCATACTGAGATATTGATGTCTGCAATTACTTTCGAACTGTTTTCATCCATATGCATTTTCGTATTATAAATATCGGTAACCAGAACATTCTGTTCCAACTCATTCATAAACTTGACAATACTTTTATAATCTCCCTGACATCCGATACCTACTTCAAGTACATGTCCAAAACTACCATTGTTGTCAACATATTTATTTGCAATATACTGGATATCAACATCCTGAACAGCTGCACGGTCTGTAATGGAGTTGAGGAAGATAGACCAGTTTTTTTGATTGAAAAGCATATCAGAGAGTTTGTTAAGGTTCATATCAATAAATGCTATCTTCTTTTTGGTTTTCTCAATCTTTTTCTTTTTATTGGCAATATCCTGTGTATATTTTTTAACATAATAGTCACGGTCGCCATTAACGGTAATACCATTGAGGTATATTGTATTGTCTTTGATACTTTTTTCTACCGCTTTCAGGGCAATATCACTTTTTTTGTGCATTTGTTCTGTATAGGGCAGAAGATAGGCATAGGCCAGGTAAGTAATGAATCCTGCAATCCCAAGAATAATCAACCATTTTTCGCTCTCTTTTTTAGGGGCGAAATACGCATCCAGTTCCTCTAATTTATCTTCTATAAACTTCATCTGAATTCAACCTTTAATAGTCCTCTGTAGTGCTTGCTTGCAGGATCCTTTTCTATCATCTCGATATCGATCTCTTTAATATCATTGTAATGTTTGTCAGAGATATACTTGATAAGCTCTGTTAATTTTCTGTCATCCGAACTTACAAGTGACATCCACACTGTATTTTCATGTGTGTAGATTTTGTCTACATAAACACCAAATTTATTCAACTCTTCTGCAATAGTATAAAAAATACCGGACTTGAGACGATAGTCGACCTTCTCTTTATAGATCGACTCAAGTGTTTTTGTTTTTCCGCCATAAAGCTGGGTTAAACGGTTCAGTTCTTTATCCAACGCACTGATCTGCTTCTTTTTTGCAGCAATGATCTGTTTATATTTACTTGCTTCCGCTTTCAGCTGTGCATCCTGTTTGCTTAAGGCCAGACGCTTGGCATCGTTGGCATAGGAACTGACAAGATGGTACAGAGGATACGCCAGACCGATAGATATGGCTGCAAACATTGCGATAATGAACTGTCCGCTTGCACGGTTGACAAAGCTCGGAGGCCTTGGGAAAACCGTCATATTTAAAATGAAATCCGGATTTTCTATATACTCCATGGATGTCAGAAGCATCAAATAATGCATCTGGTCAGTATACCACTCATCATTTTCAATATTGTAGTCAAAGTTCAAATCGGCAGAAGGAAGACCAAGATAGTTATGACTGTATTCATCCAGCCCTACAATCGGTCCCTGTACACTTCCAATATACATATAGTCGATGGTTTCGAGCCGATATGCTCTCTTGGTATAGATGATTATATCGTTGATCGTGATGAAAACTTCACCAAAGATTTTCATAAAATTCTGTTGGTATTTTGTATCGGTCGTTTTTAAACCTTCTGTTTCCAAAACAGAGAAAAACTCTTCTCTATCGACCTGTTCCCCTTCTATTTCACAGAACTTTTCGTATATCTGTTCCAATGAAAATTCTATGGATTTTGAATACAGATATTTTCCGTTACTGTAAAATGAAATAAACGCATCAACTTTTGTAAAATAGACAAAACAGTGCGTACCTACAGAGGACAATATCTCTTTGGTATAAAGAACCTCATAAAGAAGCGGTGCAGGAACGATCAGATCAATATATTTCGTTTCCTGTTTGATAGGAAGATAAAGTTTGTTCAGTACTTCCGTTTCCGCAACAAAGAGGCTAAACTCCCGTTCTTCCCCTTCGTTGTGCATTTCCATATAGGATATGGAATACTCAATTGCCTGGTCGAGTCCCAACTCTTCATACGCTTTTACTTCCAGAACATCGGCGATATCTTCTTCGGGGACACTGCGGCTTACCGTAGTTGTCGTTGTGATGATATCTTTATTGCCAAGATAGGATGTAATAAAGTTAGCTTTATTAAAAGTAAGCTTTTTAAGCGGCTGGAACTTATCACCTTTAAAGATGTAGTTCTTGCCTGTGTATGCGTTTAGGGTGACGATATTTTTTATCGGGGACTGTGCCTCGTTTGTTCCATCTTTTTTCAAAAACATTGCTAAACTTCCTTGTTTGTTGACCAATTATATATGTTATAATATTAAAAGATTCTTACATAAGCTAAAAAAAACATAATAATATAACTAATTTTTATTAAAAACTATTTTAAATTGGTTATTTATGTAATAAACAGGTCAGTAGCACAGCTGTTTAGACAATATATCCAAACTCTTCAAGTGAATCTTTATTCTTACTCCATCCCTTTTTAACAGAAACATGCAGATCCAAAAAGATCTTTTTACCTGCAAACTTCTCCATCAATTCTCTGGCACTCTTGCCAATGCGTTTGATCCCTGAACCTTTTTGCCCAACAATCATGCCCTTCTGTGTCTCTTTTTCTACGACAATTGTTGCATAAACATGGTCTATATGATCCTCTTCGTAAATTTTTTCGATAAGGACATCACTCTCGTAGGGAATTTCGTCACTCATATTCTCAAAAATTGCTTCACGGATGAGCTCTTTGTAAATATCCCTGATATTGTCTGTCGTAAGTATTTCAGGGTCAAAAAGCCAAGGAGAATTAGGCAAATACTTGGCAATTTCATCAAGCAGCTGTTCCTTGCCGACTTTTTTATTGACAGAAAAGGGAATAATCGCTTCAAATTTGTCCTGGTACTTCTGATACTCCGAAAGCTTTTTAAGAATATCTCCCTGTTTTGCATGATCTATTTTTGTCAGCACAACAATATGCTTTACACCTTTTGCCTCCGTCAGAGCCAGGAACTTCTCATACTCTTTGATTTTGTCCGTCACCGGTGCCAAAAAAAGGATGAGATCACTGTCTCCCATTGCTTTGAGTGCTTCATCAAGCATGAACTGGTTCAGCAACCGCTCCTTTTCGTGTATACCGGGTGTATCCACAAAGATGATCTGCGCATTCTTGTGCATAACAATGATATTCATACGCTTGCGTGTTGCCTGTGCCTTTTTTGAAACCATCGCCAGTTTTTCACCTACCAGGTGGTTCAGCAGCGTACTCTTTCCCGCATTGGGTCGTCCTACAACTGCTACAAATCCCGCCTTGGTATCTTCTCTTTCCTCGTTAAACATTCTACTCCATTATTTTTTTCTATCACTCGAACTTCCCATTCGTTCCCATGCTTTGTGTGGGAACGAAAGAAAGGTTGCCTCTACATTCGGTTGCTAATTTCTTATTATAGAATATATCTCGTCATATCCTCATCTTCAACAACATTGCCAACCTTCTCATCAACCATAGCTTTGCTGATCGTCACCGTCTCACCACTATGCATATCAGCTTCGAAGCTTATCTCTTCAAGCAGCTTCTCCATCACTGTATGCAGCCGTCTGGCACCGATGTCTTCTGTCTTCTCATTTGCAAGCAGCGAATAGTGAGCGATGGCACGCAGCGCTTCCTCTTCAAATTCCAGCGTTACACCTTCGACTGCAAGCAATGCCTGGTACTGCTTAACAAGCGAATGTTTAGGCTCTGTCAGAATACGGTAGAGGGTTTCTTCATTCAGGCTCTCAAGCTCCACACGCAGCGGGAAACGCCCCTGCAGCTCAGGGATCAGGTCGCTTGGCTTGCTCAGATGAAATGCCCCTGCTGCAATGAAAAGAATATGGTCAGTATTGACAACCCCCAGCTTCGTGCTTACAGCCGAACCCTCTACTATAGGCAGCAAGTCTCTTTGAACCCCCTCTTTACTGGGATCCTGTCTGCTCTGTGAACCAGAGGAAACAGCAATCTTGTCCACCTCATCAAGAAAGACAATACCGCCCTTCTCCACCTTTTCACGCGCCAACTCTTTGAGTTTTTCCTCGTCAAGCAGCACTTCACTCGCTTCCTGCTCGAGAATCTTCTTCGCTTCGGCAACACTTACTTCTTTTTCAGGCCCTTTCTTGCCAAAACCGCCAAGCACCTTGACAATAGACTCCTGTACCTGGATCATCTGCGGCGGCAGTCCGTCTTCGGGAAGTTCCGCTTTATTTGGCATATTGACCTTGACCATCAGATGATCTAGCTCACCGCGTGCAAACTTTTTCTGCATTTTGGCAAAAGAAGCATCATACTCTCTTTGCTTCTGCTCACTCGCACCCTTTGGAAGCGGCGGCAGCAGCTTTTCGATGATCTTGTTCTCGATGTAGTTGGCGATCTTCTCACGGTTCTTCTCATTCTCCTCTTCACGCACCAGCGAAAGTGACGTGGCGGCAAGGTCGCGTATCATCGACTCCACATCACGCCCGACAAACCCTACTTCGGTATATTTGCTGGCTTCAACTTTGATGAAAGGCAGGTTCATCATCTTTGCCAAACGTCTGGCAATCTCCGTCTTACCCACACCGGTACTTCCGATCATCAGAATGTTCTTGGGAGTCACATCCTGCTGCATCTCTTCACTCAGCTGCATCCGTCTGTAACGATTCCTCAGTGCCACGGCAATTGTCCGCTTGGCATCATCCTGCCCGATCACATACTTGTCAAGATGTGTCACAATCTCTTTTGGTGTCAAATTATCCAACTATACATCTCCTAATAAAAATTCGCAAAAGGATTATCTGGCGTCCTTCCCCTGTTTTAGCCGGGGCATATTTTTGACGAGACGTCAGTGAATCAGCTTTTCTTTTTTCTTTGCTTCGTTTCTCTTTTTCTTTGTGCTGGAACAAAGAAAAAAGAAATGAAGAAGCACGCTAAACAACTACAGTTCTAAAATCTTGATATTCGTATTGGTATAAATACAAAGCTCTCCCGCAATCTGCAAAGACTCCTCCACAAGCTTGCGCGGCTCAAGGTCGGCATGCTTGTCCAGCGCACGCGCAGCAGAGATCGCATAGTTCCCTCCGCTGCCGATCGCAGCGATCTTCCCATCTTGGGGCTCAACGACATCTCCGGTACCCGAGAGAATAAAAATATGCTCACGGTTGAGCACGATCATCATCGCCTCCAACTGACGCAGATGCTTGTCTTTTCGCCACGCCTTGGAAAAAGCGATAACTGACTTGAAAAGGTCACCTTTTTTTTCATTCAGAAACCCCTCGAACATATCAAAAAGGTTGAATGCATCCGCTGTCGAACCTGCAAATCCACCAAGAATTTCACCATTATAAAGTGTACGTATCTTGGTCGCATTGCTTTTGAGTACGGTATCACCGAAAGTGACCTGCCCGTCTCCGCCTATGACCGCTTTGCCGTCAGCCTTGTATCCGAGTATCGTAGTCGCTTCGAACATCAGACACCGACCACTTCTACTTTCGCATCGGCGTGAATACCGTGTCCAAGCTTGATGTCAATCGTATGAATACCTGTCGATTTGATCGCCTTTTTGAGGTTGATCTGTTTCTTGTCCACTTCAATACCGAGCTGCTCTTTCATGGCTGCAGCTATATCGGCATTGCCCACAGAACCCTTGATGCCGACAGGGGCTGCCTGCTTTTCAATGCGTACTGTTGCAGCTTCAATTGCCTTTTTCTCTTTTTCCAGACGCTCGAGTTCTGCTTTGAGCTCCGCCTCTTTACGTGCCTGCTCCTCCTGCCACTGTGCTACCACATCGGGAGTGGCCAGTTTGGCAAGCCCTTTGTTAATGAGAAAGTTCTGTCCGTAGCCGTCTTTAACCTCTTTGATCTCACCCGCTTTGCCGAGTGTTTTGACATCTTTGATAAGTAAAACTTTCATACTGTCCTATCCTTGCGTTATAAATTGTCACTATTTTATCGAAACTTTGTTAACACTCTTAACAGCCAATGTGCTACAATTGCCCAAAATTAAACAGAATGGATACAGAGCGATGTTTCAACCTTTTCAAATAGATAACCTTGCAACCTTTCCAGAGCGCCTTGAAGCGCTTCTTGACAAACAGCGTGTGCAGATAGATGCCATTGTAAAAAGTGATGCCCATAGCTATCAAAGCGTCCTCAAACCGCTCCAAGATATGGATGAAACGCTTGAGTGTTTCTTCACACCGCTTTCGCACCTCAATTCGGTAATGAACTCCGAAGCGACCCAGCAGGCATATGAAGCCTCACTGCCGCTGCTGAGCAAGTTTGGCTCCGAAATGGCGCAGAATGTCCCGCTTTTCGAAAAGATAAAGAAGCTGAAAGGAGAGACCGCCCAGCAGCAGAAGGTTATCACCAACGATGTGCGTGACTTCAAACTTTCCGGTATCGACCTGCCCGAAGAGAAGAAGAAGCGTCTTGAAGCCATCAGCCTTGAACTCTCCGAACTCTCCAACGCCTTTTCGCAAAACCTGCTCAATGCCACAAATGCCTATGAACTCATCATTGAAGATGAAAAAGATGTGGAGGGGATGCCCCCGCACGACATCGAAGCGGCAAAAACGGAAGTTGACGGCAGAACTGTCTATAGATTTACCCTTCAGATCCCAAGCTATCTTGCCTATATGACCTACGGCCCCAACCGGGATTACAGAAAAGAACTCGCTAAAGCCTACAGTACCCGCGCGCCGGAAAATGCCAAAGTCATAGACCGCATCCTTGCACTCAAACAGGAAAAGGCGCACATTCTCGGGTTTGATAATTATGCCCAGTACGCACTTGAAACAAGAGACGCTTCCAGCCAAGAGGAGGTGATTAACTTCCTCAATGCACTTGCCGACGCAGCATTGCCGCAGGCGAAAGAGGAGCTCGATGAGCTGATTGCCTTTGCCAAAGCGCTTGACGGCATCGAAGATTTCGCACGCTATGACCTTGCCTACTACTCCGAAAAGCTCAAAAAGGAGAAGTTCGACTTTGATGATACGATGACCAAACCCTACTTCGAACAGGAGAAGGTACTGGCTGGAATGCTCGATATCGTCTCCGAACTCTTCGGTGTACGCTTTGAAACAGTCGATGTGCCTGTATGGCACGACTGCGTAAAAAGCTTTGATATCTATGAGGATAACACACTTTCAGGGCGCATCTACTTCGACCTCGAAGCACGCAAAGAGAAGCGCGGCGGAGCATGGATGCACGACTGGGAGACCCACTTTGTCGACCAGAAAGGCAATACACACCTCGCTTCGGCATTTGTCGTCTGTAACTTTGCACCTGCAACTGACACCAGCCCATCCCTGCTGCGGCACGATGATGTCGTTACCCTCTTTCATGAAATGGGGCATGCAATCCACCACCTCTTCGGTAAATGTGAAGAGCGTTCAGTAAGCGGTATCAACGGTGTAGCATGGGATGTGGTGGAGTTTCCATCCCAATTTTTGGAGAATTTCGCCTACGAAGCGGCTATTTTAAAGCGTTTCGGATTTCACTACCAAAACGGTGAAGCGATTCCTGAAACACTGATGCGAAAGATCAAAGAGACCAAGAACTTCCAGGCCGCCCTTGGTATTCTGCGCCAGGTAGAATTCTCGCTTTTTGATTTTATATTGCATCAAAAACTTTATCAGGGAGAAGAAGTACAGGCACTGCTTGACCGTATACGTGAAAAGACATCACTTCTCAAACCGCCAAGCTACGACCGCTTCCAACACGGGTTTTCCCACATTTTTGCAGGCGGGTATGCTGCAGGATACTACTCTTACAAATGGGCTGAAGTACTCAGTGCTGATGCCTTCTTTGCCTGTCTTGACGAGAAAGAGGGTTTCAATAAAACAAAAGCGAAAGGATACAAAGAACATATTCTCAGCAACGGCGGCGCAAAAGAGATGAGTGAACTCTACCTTGAGTGGCTTGGACACAAACCAGAAGTTGAAAGTCTGCTCAAACTCTATGAGATAGCGTAGGAGGAATATATGAAAGAATACGGCTACCTGCTGCTTACCATTATCGCCATCTTTGGGATCATCCTTGCCGGAGCGTACTTCAGTCCCACGTTTGAAGAGCAAAAAAGTTTTCTCGAACTCTTCTACCTCAGCGGCGCACTGCTCTTTGTTTTTTCGGCACTGGTGATCTTTGCCACCATTGGGTTTGGATCCTTCGCCATTTACGGTGCTATTTTTCTGGCAGCTGTCATGGGTATCTACGGTATTGAAGGTGCTGTGCTGGTCGTTGTACTGACCTATATTACCTGGGGATCCATCTTTGCAATGCAGGTACTGCTTTTCTATCATCATCTAAAAAGCGCTGTTGAATGGTTTGAAACCCGTTATACCTTTAAATCGTTCAAGTATGAATATTATGTTTTTTATCCGATGTTCTGGGTTGCCTATCTCTTTTTGGAGTTTATTCCAAGTATCATTTACAGAGAGGATTTTTTGAAGTTCACCCCGTCAAGGGTATTGGAGGAGATGCGTCAGGTTTTGAAGTGACGCATTTTTTAGAGGTTTTAGGGAAACCTCTATTTTTTTGGTGTACTGGTATTGCCAAAGCCAAAGAAGCGTTTGATACGCTCACAAATGGTCATTGACCCTGTTTCGATGCGACACACTTCAGTCTCTTCGTAATCACCTACTAATGTTTTAATACGCTCAGGCTGCTTCTTGCCCTCGATAATGAAACGCAGCGCATTGAGGCGGATAAATCCTTCTGCATCTTTCTGATTATACACATCATCTGCTTCAAAGGTCGAGTGCTCCTCTGAATAGAGTGAGTTCTCAGACTTACGTCCCACCACGATGACATTACCCTTGTAGAGCTTGAGGCGTACTTCGCCGTTTACCTGCTCCTGCGTCGCATCGATGGCTGCCTGCATCATGCGGCGCTCAGGAGACCACCACAGACCGTTGTAGATAAGCTTGGCATATTTTGGCATCATCTCATCTTTGGCATGCGCCTCTTCACGGTCAAGCGTGATCGATTCGATGGCACGGTGCGCCTTGAGCATAATGGTTCCGCCCGGTGTCTCGTAACATCCGCGCGCCTTCATCCCCACCATACGGTTTTCTACAATGTCGATACGACCGATACCGTGCTTTTTACCGTAAGTGTTGAGCGTCTCAAGGATCGTTGCAGGCGTCATCTCCTCACCGTTGATCGCGACAGGGTCGCCATGTTTATAGGTGATAGTAATGTATTCTGCCTTGTCCGGTGCATTCTCAGGAGAGACAGACCAGAGCCACATATCCTCTTCAGGTTCGTTGTAAGGGTTCTCCAGCCACTCACCCTCATAGGAGATATGCAGCAGGTTTGCATCCATCGAATAGGGTTTTGGCTTCCCTTTGCCGTCGATGTCAATGCCGTGTGCTTTGGCATACTCCAGCAGCTTGGTACGGGAGTTGAGATCCCACTCTCTCCATGGAGCGATGACCGCGATATCCGGATCGAGCGCAAGGTATCCAAGCTCGAAACGCACCTGGTCGTTTCCTTTGCCTGTTGCACCGTGAGAGACAGCATCCGCTCCGGTCTCATGCGCGATCTCTATCTGCTTCTTGGCGATAAGTGGACGCGCGATAGAAGTACCGAGCAGATACTCCCCTTCATAGATCGCATTGGCTCTGAACATCGGAAATACAAAATCCTTGACAAACTCTTCACGCAGGTCAAGGATAAAGATATTTTCAGGTTTGATACCCATATCAAGCGCCTTCTGTCGCGCAGGCTCCACCTCTTCACCCTGCCCCAGATCGGCAGTGAAGGTCACCACCTCACAGTTGTACTCATCCTGAAGCCACTTGAGAATGATACTTGTATCGAGTCCGCCGCTGTATGCGAGAACTGCCTTTTTGATCTCTCTTTTTGCCATTTTTCAGCCTTGTAAAAAAATAATATTGCCGCGATTTTAGCGTAATTTTGGTTAAGGGTTACACAAACCCCCACTTCTTCAAAATAATATCCAGTACCGGCTTCTTATACGCTCCCGTATGCCTAAAGACCTCATTGCCTTCGGCATCGAAAAAGATTTGTGTCGGCATCTCTTTGAGTTTGTAGATATCTCTGCTGATGATGCGCTCTTTCTGTCCGTCTATCGCATAGATCTGAAACTCCGGATGCTCCTCGAGTACCTGTGCAAAAACTTTTGACATCGCGATGCAGCTGTAGCAGTGGCTCATTCCAAATGCCAGAATGGTCGGTTTGCCGTTGCCAATGTTGTGCTTGATGTTTTTGTATTCGCTTACAGGCATAGGCTGACGTTCTGCCATTTCGCTCTCCTAATCGATTATTGGCTATAATTTATCCAAATTATCTTTAGGGAATGCCATGAAACTGGGTGTCAACATCGATCACATCGCCGTACTTCGGGAAGCCAGAAGGGTTGCCGACCCCGATCCGCTCGATGCGCTGAGCATCTGCAAACGTGCCGGAGCAGACCAGATCACCATCCACCTGCGTGAAGACAGACGCCATATGCAAGACAGTGATGCCAAAAACATCATCGCACTCTCTGCGCTGCCTGTCAACCTTGAGTGCGCCATTGAACCAAGCATGATCGACATCGCCTGTGCGCTTCGTCCGCATCGTGTGACCCTTGTACCCGAAAAGCGTGAAGAGGTAACCACCGAAGGGGGGCTTGCCGTCACCGGAGCACAACCCAAACTCAAAGAGGCGATCAGACGATTAGAGGAGGAGGAGATAGAGGTCTCTCTCTTTATCGACCCTACCCTTGAGGCGGTACGGGCAGCGGTCGATCTGCATGTGGAGTGGATAGAGTTTCATACCGGCAAGTATGCCAACATCTACGCCATGCTCTATGGCAACCTTGCCAAGACCCACCACACCATCAAAGAACTCGAACTACCCCGCAAAGTACTCAAGCAGATGCTCGATGACGAGCTTCGCAACCTCAGACTGCTCAGCTGCGATGCCATGGAACTGGGTCTCAAGGTCGCTGCCGGGCACGGACTGAATTACCAAAATGTCAAGGATATCGTCGAAATTGAAACGATTGAAGAGCTCAACATCGGACAGAGTATCATTGCTCGCTCTGTCTATACAGGTCTGGAGCAAGCGATTTTGGATATGAAGGCGTTGTTGATACGGTAAAGTGCGTTGAGCGTTGAGCGTTGAGCGTTGAGCGTTGAGCGTTGAGCGTTGAGCGTTGAGCGTTGAGCGTTGAGCGTTGAGCGTTGAGCGTTGAGCGTTGAGCGTTCTATAGAACGATTTCACAATGACCTTAATATGTCAAGGAATATTGACAAAAATCACGCATTATCAGCTTTTCTTTTTTCTTTGCTTCGTTTCTCTTTTTCTTTGTGCTGCTACAAAGAAAAAAGAAATGAAGAGAGAAGCAAGACAAAGCTAAAAAGTATAACAACCGATAGATAGACTATAAAGGCGAATAACAATGCAAAAGAAAAAAATAGCCGTTTCCATCGGCGACCTCAACGGCATCGGTATCCAACTCGCACTTGAAAACCACACACAGATTGCAGCCATGGTCGATCCGATCTACTGCATAGACACTGCTATGCTAAGAGAAGCAGCTGAACTCTTACAGTTGCCGATACCGGACGGGTTTCAGACCGTAGAAGATATTGCCCCTGCCTTTACCATTGAACCGGGCAAAGTCTCTGCGTCAAGCGGTGCCTACGCCTATGCCTCTTTCGTCAAGGCAGTCGAACTGGCACGTGAAGGAAAGGTCGATGCCATTACCACCCTCCCCATCCACAAAAAAGCATGGGAAGAGGCAGGCATAAAATACAAGGGGCATACCGATGCCCTCCGTGACTTCTTTGATGCGGATGCTATCATGATGCTGGGCTGCCAAAAAATGTATGTCGCCCTCTTTACCGAACACATGCCACTAAGAGAGGTAGCTGACAGCATAAACGAGCAGGATCTGACACGCTTCCTGATTGATTTTTACAACACAGCCAAACCCACATCTACCGTAGCTGTCCTCGGGCTCAACCCCCACGCAGGAGACGACGGCGTACTCGGCAACGAAGAAAAATTCATTACAAATGCCATAAACAATGCAAACCATCAACTCAGTGCTCAGCGCTCAGCGCTCAGCGCTCCGTTCACCGGTCCTTTGGTGCCCGACGTCGCCTTCACTCCCAACGTACGCAAACACTACACCCACTACGTCGCCATGTACCACGACCAGGGACTCGCACCGCTTAAGGCACTCTACTTTGACGAAGGTATCAACGTCTCTTTAAATCTACCTATACTCCGTACTTCTGTCGATCACGGTACGGCATTTGATATTGCCTATAAGGGTGTAAAATTGAATGCGTTGAGTTATTTGAATGCGGTCAGATATATTGCTGCATCGTAGGGTGCGTAATGCCCGCAGGAAATACCCTTGGGGTACACGCACCTTTTACCACATATTCCGGTAGTGAACATTGATTTTTATAAACGGTTTGAAGGTGCGTGGATACGCACCCTACAGTAAAACGATGTTAGCAAAACAGTGACGGTTCCGCCTCGTCATAGACAATCTCACACTCTTCATTCATACGTGCGCAGAGTTTCTGCTGGCAGCAGTCGCACAGGAAGCGGTAATTTTGCATATCGTAGTGGATAGTATCACCCTCATTGAGGTCAACATAACACTCACCGCAGACATTGGTGACACGTAACAAAATATCTTTTGTAGCAACTTGCGTCACAAAACAGGCACTGCTCATTGTTTCCTCTCCAATTCTTCTATCATCTTTTGAGCCTCCTCGATTTCAGGGTCAAGTTCATAAGCTTTTTTATAATTGACAAGCGCTTCGTCATAACGCTTCATATCGTAAAGTGTATTGGCATAGTTAAAATAGTGCGGCGCATACTCGGCATCAAGCTCGATCGCCTTTTGGTGGTGACGCATCGCCTCTTCATCTTCTCCCAGTTTATGCAGTGTATTTGCCAGTGAATCATGGGCAATGTCATCATTTGGATCGAGAGAGAGTATCTTTTCGTAAACCTTTTTTGCCTCTTTATATTCTCTGTCTTCAAGGTAAAGATACCCCTCCCGACGCAGTGCTTCTATGTTGTTCTCATCCAAAATCAATGCACTTTGCACTGCCTTACGTGCCTCAAGCAAATCTCCTTTGCTTATTGCTTCGTCAGCCATTTCAATAAGCTGTTCGATACGCGAACCACCCTCCTGTCTCGGTTTGGCAAAAATCTTGTCAGGACGGTTAATACCGCCGATACGGTCATCCGGTACTTTCGCTTCATAGTCAACACCGCGCTTGGGGTAATTTCCAGAGAAGAGCTGTTTGAAAAAGAGGTAGAAAACCCCGCCTGCGACAATGAGTAAAAAAAGTTGAAAAGTTGTCATAGATGCTCCACAATTGAATGCCGAATCATAGGATAATCCACCTTAAAGGACAAGAAAATCCTACCACCCTTCCGCAAGATCGATCACTCCGTAGCCTGCTTGTTGACGCTTTGAAAATACCTTTTTAAACGCTTCGACCGTTGGTGCCGTTTCAAAGCCCTGCTGCGGTTGGTGTGCCGTTTTGGAAAAGAGTACCATCCAGCGTCCAAGTGTGTACTCGATATTGGTAATGCCATACCCCTCTTTCCAGTAACTATCAATCATTTTTGCCGCTTCATACCATGTCGACCGTACCCCAAGCGCCTGTGTACGGTACTCGGTATGTTTAGCAAAGATGCCTACATAGTGCCCTTCTCCGTACTCTAAATCGACCATATCATACCCTGCTTCCCATCGTGCATTCACCGCACGAATGAAATCATCACGCTTTGCCCGTGCCTCATACGCCTGACTTCCATACCCGGTACCTTTTTCAAAAAAGACGACCCAGTTTGCCAAACCATGCTCTATATTGGTAATAAAATACCCCTCTTTCCAGTACTGATCTACGATCTTGTCTATCGCTTCCCATCTTGAAGCCACCACATAGGTTTGATGGCTTTTGGGATTCGATTTGCCAAAAACACCAAGCCAGTGCCCGTTGCCATACTTCATCTCGACAAGATCATATCCTGTCTGCCACTGCTTTCTAATAACTTTTCGGAAATTTTTAAGATCCATAGTGCTTTTGATGGTCTGTGTATTGTCCCCTTTTTCAAATACACCTATATATTTGTAGCGTGAAGCATCATACTTTGCATCGATCGCCATTGCGGAAACTGTCATTGCCAATACTACTAAAACACCCAAAAGTTTTTTTTGCATCTTCTATCCTTTCAACTGTGCAGCAATCGAAGCAGCGAGATTATCCATCTCTTCCCGCGTTTTGTAAATAAAACTGTGCTTTTCATTCTCGCCAATGTAGACAAATATGCCGTACCCTACAATTTCTACTTTCTCTTTCCCCTCCACATCGAGCCACTCCAGACTCACTTGTGTCGTCTCATCCTCATAACCTGTCTTAATAATCGCAGCAGGATAGAGCTGTGTCATTTCCCGTGTCTCAAATTCTTTGTCTTCTATGCATATTTTCATAGTATGATTATAGTATAATCGCATTAAATTACACGAGGATGCATTATGAGTCTAAAAGAACAAATCAAAAACGATATCAAAGAAGCGATGCGCGCCAAAGATACAGCAAAGCGCGACACGCTTAGAAACCTTAACGCCGCAATCAAGCAGATTGAAGTCGATGAGCGAAGAGAACTCAGCGATGCTGATGTGGAAGCAATACTGATGAAATATGCCAAACAGCGTGAAGATGCCAAAGCACAGTTTGCCGATGCCGGACGTGACGACCTTGTAGCCAAAGAAGAAGCCGAACTTGCCATCGTCAAAAGCTACCTGCCTGAACCGCTTAGCGAAGCAGAGCTTGAAATCATCATCAAAGAGATCATCGCCGAGACAGGTGCCCAGAGTATGAAAGATATGGGCAAAGTGATGGGTGCAGCCAAAGCAAAAGTCGGAAGCCGTGCGGATGGCGGTACGATTTCAAAGATGGTAAAGGGGTTGTTGGGGTAGGCATCATAACCACACTCTCGTTCCCACGCTCACGCGTGAGGATGCATAGACTACATAGAACTCAGATAATCTTCAACAAGTTTTATGGAGAACAATCAACGAATATAACAGCTTATACTCTCGTAATGTATTTCCACGTGCAACGTATGTATAGACAAGAAAATAATTTACTTCACTTTAAGTTTAATACAATAAACTAAATAAACAATAATTCGTATAATATAAAATACTTAGGAACAAAGTAATGTACACAGTATTAGAAAATGCAAAACGTCTCTATAGACTCAAAAGTAACCAAACACTACCTCTTTTTAAGCGATATATTTTTGATGACCTGAAACACTCCAGTGCAAAACTCACGGCAATCTACGGCAGTAGAGGTGTTGGGAAAACGACACTGCTGATGCAGCTTTTAAAAGCGTCTAATGTAGAAGATAAACTTTATATTTCATGTGATCATCCAATGTTTTTCGATGTTTCTCTCTTTGATTTTGTAGATGAATACAGTAAAAGAGGCGGGGAATTGATCTGTATTGACGAGGTACATGAGGCAAAAAACTATGAACAGGAACTCAAAGCCATCTACGACTTTTTAGATATCAAAGTCTATTTTACCGGTTCAAGTGCTATTGCGCTTCGAAGCCCAGACTTTGCCAGAAGATATTCAATGTACCATCTATATCCACTCAGTTTTAGAGAGTTCTTAGAGCTTACGCAAAATATTTTGCTAAAAAGCTATCCTTTAACAGATATTTTACAATATCATGAAAAAGCAGCAAATGAAATTATCGATAGCCTAAAAGCTAAAAAAATATTAAAACACTTTTATCAATTTCTGGACGTTGGTGCATACCCATTTTATTTTGAAGACAAAAGCAAATATATCGACAGAGTCAATGATACCATTAACAAGATTTTACATATAGATTTGAGCAAAATCTACGCTATTCAACCCGATAAAGTAGATACACTCAAAAAGATTTTGCTTACTATTTGTATCTCAGAACCATTTGAACTCAATATAGAAAAAATTGCAAGACTTGCAGGCATCACTAAAGCAACACTTTATAAATATCTAAATTATCTTAACGATGCAGAACTTATTACGCTTGTAAGCAATGAAGCAAAAAGGTTTGCAAATATCAGAAAACCGGATAAGCTTTATCTTGCAAATAGCAATCTTTTCAATGCACTCTGCGACAGCAGTAAAAAAGGAACTCTAAGAGAGACTTTTTTTGTCAGTCAGGTCAAAACAAAACACAAAATATATTATGCAAATAGCGGTGATTTTATCATAGATGATACATATACTGTTGAGATAGGTGGGAAAAACAAAAGCTTTGATCAAATTAAAGATATACCTAATGCCTTTGTGGTCGCTGACGATATTGAGGTTGGATTTGAAGCTAAAATACCCCTTTGGTTATTTGGATTTCTGTATTAGATGCGGTAAGGGCGACAGAAGGAAGTGCCTGTGGTGCATAACACCCTATCCTTTCAAATATACTCCAATATAAAAAACAAGGAGAAAAGATCTCTACAAAATAAGAATAAAAACCATTATCCCTACTATCAGCAATAAAATCCCCACAACAATCCAAGTAATCTTGTTTATGTAACTCGGTGTATCCGTTCCATCCGGATTATTGAAACCACCGGGGAGATCATCCTCGATAGTTGCAATGACACCATTGATTATAATAGCTCCAGCAGTCATAGCAAAAGCTATCCAATAGCTAAATCCAAACAAATAGTTTACTCCAGCAGCAACAATAAAAATGATCAATAAAGATATTACTACTAACTTAATATCGATCATATTCTACTGATATCAATCTAATACTTCACCATACTTCACCGCTTTGATCGCTGCAGTGATATCATCCTGGCGCATAAAGTGTTCGCCTACCAGAAACGCATCTGCACCCATTTTGGAAATCTCTACGACCGTTTCATGGTCATTGATGCCGCTTTCGGCAACGATAATCTTGTTATTGGGGATGAGCGGAATGAGCTTTTCGGTCAGGCGCATATCCATCTCGAATGTTTCCAGGTTTCGGTGGTTGATACCTACGATCGTTGCACCGGCGAACATCGCTTTAATGAGATCCGCCTTGTCATGGATCTCGACAAGTACTTCAAGCCCAAGGTGGAGCGCATATTCATAGAGTTCTTTGAGTTCTTTGCGTGAAAGCGCCTTTGCAATGAGCAGAATGTAGTCTGCGCCGAATGCCAATGCTTCTACAATCTGGTACTTATCGACAATGAAATCCTTGCGAAGCAGCGGAATACTCACATAGCGGCGTACCATGCCAAGATATTCCTTGTCTCCCTTAAACCAGTGCGGCTCGGTCAGAATTGAAAGTGAATCTGCCCCGCCCTTTTCGTATGCCTGCGCGATCACAACAGGGTCGAAGTCTTCACGAATAATTCCTTTGCTGGGGCTTGCTTTCTTCACTTCGGCAATAATGCGATAGGGGTTTTCTGGTGTAGAACGCAGAGCGCCCTGTACATCTTTGGGAACAAAAGGATTAAAAGCCAAAGAGCGTCCAAGCCACTCTACAGGATATTCGACTTTGCGCTTTTCAAGATCATCTTTTGTCTTTCGGATTATTTCATCTAAAATATCTGCCATACGTTATACTCTCTATGAATTTTTGCGTATTATAGCGCAAGGAAGAGAGGTAGCCGCTGAAGCTTTAGTGTTTCGTAGAGTAGTGCTTCTTGCACTTTTTAATCGCATCCCAGTGTGCTGTGATTTCAGGCTCTTTAAACCCCTCCTGTGCAATCACTTTTTCCATCAGGTCATACGCCTTTGCGCACTGCTTCTGCTTGTAGTAGCCCCAGGCCAGAGAATCAAGATAGTAGGTATTGTCCGGCTGCTGTTTAAGGGCATCTTTCAAAATACGCATCCCCTTTTTCACATCGATATCTTTATCGATCAGCGTATAGCCGTAATAGTTCAGATAGATACTGTCATCCACTCCCAGTGAGATCGCCTTGTCAAAGGTCTTGACCACTTTGGCGATCATTACAGCATCGTTCTTGTCTTTTGCCTTTTCGTAGGTCAAAATCGCCACTTCCGCCAGCCACTTTGGATCTTTCTCTTTCTCATAAAACTGTTGGGCAAGCGGCAACGCCTTGTCAAACATCTTCTGGCTTTTGTAAAGCTGATAGAGGATCTTCTCTCCGGCTTTTTCTTTCTCAAGATATTTAATAGCGCCTTTGATATCCCCCTTGAAAGCGTACGCCTTGACGATTCTGTCAAGGTACTCCGGGCTTTTGTCGTGCTCGTACAGTGCCTGATAGATGGAGATCACCCCGTCGACATCGTTTTCTTTGACATATAAAGAGAGGAGTTTGAAATAGAGCATGTCAGAATTAACCACATTCATACGTCTGTGTGTCTCCAACAGCTGGATTGCTCTGCGCCGTTCATGGGTATATTCATCCATAATCGCCACCATACGCAGCAAAATATCTTCGCTGTTTGACGCTTCGTAGGCACGCTGCAGCAGCTGCAGGGCTTTTTTAAACTCACCCGCATACAGATAGGGATTGGCAGCCAGATCAAGATCCACAGCCTTGTTGGAACGCTCAAGCAGGTAAGATGCCTCTTTCTGTGCCTCTTTGATCTGCTGATTGGTCAGATAGAGCGGAATAAGCAGGCGCTTGACTTCCAGCATATCAGGGTGTTTCTTGTCAAATGCTTTAAGACGGACAATACTTTCCGGAATATGTGTTCTGCCAAGCAGTGACGCCGTCACTTCACGAAAGAGGTACTCTTTCTCTCCGGTCATATCGTACAGCTTTGCAAAGACTTCACGGCTTGATTCATACGCTTTGTACTGGGCGTAGAGCAACCCGCGCACAATCAGTTCATCTTCACTGATCATCTGCAGCGTTTTGGCCTGCGAAGAAGTAATGCAAAAGAAAAAAGCAGCGACTGCTGCAAAAATTATACGATACCGGGACACTCTTTTCTTACCTCTTCTTCATCATGTTTGAACTGCTCCCAAAACGGAAAGGTACGGCACTGAAGCGGCCGTACCGGGTAGATTGAACAGCGGTTTTTTGTTTCGTCAAAAAAGATACAGGCATAATTGTCAGGTGCCAGCATCTTCTCTGTAAGCGAATAACGGTGTTTGACTTTTCTTAGATACATTGTAGCAAATTCTTCCACCGAAAGGTTAACAAACGCCGCCATATTGACGATCTCATCATACTTCGCCCAGATATACCCGCTCTCCCCCGTACAGCAATGCCCGCCACACGCCTCACACGCAGCAGGGTCAAACTTGTAACTGTACCCCTCTTTTTCCATCAGGTTTTCATTCATATTTTCCATCCATAAATTGTTTTTTTGGTGCGTGGATACGCACCCTACATAATCAAAGCATTGCACAGCAATGCCTACCTCATCTCTTCACTCTTCTCTCTTCACTCTTCACTATCATCGCGTTCCGCTTTGATACTATGCGTCCCCGCCCTCTCAAATGCCTGCTGTGCCGCAGGAAGATAGTTACTCTGCTCATCAAAGACGATCAGCGGCGGCAACACCTGTGTCATCGACTTTGAGTTGTTGCGTGCTGCGATCATCACCAGTTTGGATTCACGGTCTATCTTAGAATGGACAAACCGTATCTTTTCAGGGTTGATGCCGTAGTGTTTGAGCCACTGCATCAGCAGGTCGATCTGTTTGGCATCATAACAGAAAATGAACCATCCTTTGGGACGCAAAAAGGTCTTGACACGCCTGATGAAACGCTCGACAGGCAAATGGTGCGCATAGCGGGCAATGTTGAGATGCGTATCTTCACTTTGGGTGACATTGGGATCATAAAAGGGCGGATTGGAAACAATGTAATCAAACCGTTCTTCACTCTGAAACTCGGTAAAATCTCCCAAATGCGCTGACACATCAAGGTTATTCAGCCTAAAGTTGTGTACTGCATAAGAAAGCATCTTTTCCTGTTTGTCGATGATACGTGTTTCTGTCTTAAAATCTCGCGTCAGCAGCAGTGAAATAATGCCCACTCCGCAACCTACATCGAGCAGTTTTCCCTTCGGCTTGAATTGTGCAATGAAGTCGTAAAGAAAAATAGAGTCACTGTTGTAACAGTAACCGCTGGTGGGCTGATAGAGAAACACTCCCGCTCCTAATAGGAAAATATCACAATTTTACTATATTTTCTGTATAATCGCGGTAATTTTAGCACAAGGAGGCAGCCGTGAACGAAGAACTTGATTTGCTCAACCCTCCTTCAACTGACTTTTCGATGCTCGATTATGATTGTGCCTACCTCCCCGGCCGCTCGGTGCGAATGCACTACAAGTATGTCCAAAATGCTTCGAAAACCTTTGCAACCGCCGTTATTCAGCGTGGCTGGCGCCGGTTTGGAAAATACTTTTTTCACCCTACCTGCAATGGATGCAACGAATGTAAAAGTGTCCGTATCGATGCAGAGGCTTACAGCTTCAGCAAATCTGAGCGCCGTACTATCAGACGCAATGAAAATACACAGATCATTGTCCAAAAACCGACACTCACACAGTCGCACATTGACCTCTACAACAAGTACCATGCCTATAAACATGACAAAGACGGCTGGAGCTTCCGAAACATCTCCCAACGCGAATACCATGAAAACTTTGTTGACGGTGCGCATGATTTCGGCAAAGAGGTACTTTACATTGTCGACGGCAAACTGGTAGGGGTCGACCTCATCGATATCCTTGATGACGGCATCAGCGCCATCTACTTCTACTACGACCCTGATTACGGTAAACTCTCTCTGGGCACCTACTCCCTGCTCTACCAGATCAAACTTGCCAAGATACTCGAACTGCCCTATATCTACCTCGGCTACTGGGTGGAGGGGTGCAAAGCCTTTGCCTACAAGCCGAAGTTCCAGCCGCAGGAGATACTCGACGGATTCCCGCATATTACAGAGCCCGCTTCGTGGGAGAAATGGGAACAGCCGTAGGGTGCGATATTTCGCACCTTCAAATGATCTTACAAAGAATAATCTTTTTTAATTTCAGTGCGTAAAAAGGTGCGTGATTACGCACCCTTCAGCTTCCTCGCCCACTTCAAAAAGAGTCTGTCCGGATTGACGCTGCTATCGACCTCTTCTCCTTCGGTTATCAGCTCCGCAAGCCACTTTGCCATTAACGGGGCAAAGACAAAACCGCGTCCTCCCACTCCATTGAGAATATAAAGATTCTCCAAATGTTTCAGCGGCGGTTTGGCACCGCGAAAGACATTGGGGTGGTGCGCTTCCATATAGGGTACATCGACCACCCTGCCCACCAGCGGAAAATAGTCTTTGCTGCCTGCACGCATACCGCAAAAAGTCTCTTTGAGCACGAAATCGGAGGTATCGACCATCTGAGATGCCTGTGCTTCAAGTGATGCAAGCGGTTTGCCGTCACAGACCATACAGGGACTTTTGGATTTGACATGGGTTGCACCAAGTTTGATGATGCCGCCAATATTGGCAGAGACTGAGATCTTTTTGTGCATACTCACATCAAGCTTCAAAGCACTATAGTAATCACCACGCGAGCCCCATGTACCGCGTATGCCCATGTAGCGCAGATCAAGCAAATTGCTTTCATGTCCGGTCGCCAGTACAATGTACTTGGCGTTTAGCGTTGTACGTTGTGCGTTGAGGAGAGTCCAGCTTCCGTTGTTGTAGATCAGTTTTTCTACTGCAAACTGTTGAAAGGGAACCTGTTTTAGAATAGCATTACACAGCTCTGGTGCATCACAGACACCTGCTTCTTCGAAGAGAAAACTTGCATTGTTTTCTTTGATACCGAGTTTTTGCAACTGCTCTTTATTTAACCAGCGATACTTTGCTTCGTTGTGCGGTTCGTAAAGAGAAAACTTTATTGCATCCTCTGCATCTTTGGGGATGCGGATCACACCGGTTTGGTGAAAATAGTCTGGAAAGTGTTTAAGGTAAAAATCTTTGGCATAGGCAAAGGCTTCATTGGTCAAGGCCTGAAGCGAACCACCTTTGCCGATCTTTGGAGAGACAAAAGCACCAGCTGCACCTGAACCGCCAGTGGCTGCCATACCGCTTCTGTCCACAAACAGAACATCATGCCCCTGCTCTTTGAGTGCAAATGCCGCACAGCACCCGGCAATGCCGGCACCTATTACAATAGTATCGTAAATTTCAGGCATGCAGCCTAAACCGTAATCTCTTTAATATCCGCAATATCCCGGAATGTTTTGTAGATAGATGCGATCATATGCTGACGGTTTTTACGCAGAGCCTCCTCTTCAGCATTGACCAGTACATCATCAAAGTAGGCATCAAGCTCCCGCTTGAGACCGAAAAGTGCTTCAAGTTTCGTTTTGTAATCGGAAAATTCCTGATTGAGCACCTTTTCGTACGCATTGTAAAGGTTCACTTCGGCATCCTCTCTGAAGAGGCTCACATCGATACTCAGATCGCCGTCCAGATCGACATCCTTGGAAATGTTCGCCACACGTTTGAAGGTGGCAAACTGCTCCTTGAAGCTCTCGTCTGCGACAATCTCGTTGAGTGCTGCAACCTTCTTTGCAATCTCGTTGATATCGAGTTCTCCACTGGCAAGGACAGCCGCGATGACAGAGGGGTTGGCATCAAGGCTCTTGTTGATACGTTCAATAATAAAGGCTTTGAGCTGTCCAACATCAAAACTGTCATACTCATCTTTGAGCAGTGCCAGCATATCATCGATATTAAATGGAATATCGTTATCGATAACAATACGCACAATCCCGTTGACTGCACGGCGGAGTGCAAAGGGGTCTTTACTCCCGGTCGGGATCTTGCCGACACTGAAGAGTCCAAGCAGGGTATCAAGCTTGATACTCATTGCTACAATCGCAGAGAAAAGTGAACTTGGAAGCTCTGCACCTTCACCCACAGGCATATACTGCTCTTTGATCGCATTGTAAACCAGAGGATCCTCTCCCAGCGCCTTGGCGTAGTAGTAGCCCATCAAGCCCTGAAGCTCCGTAAACTCGTAAACCATCTCACTCATCAAGTCTGCCTTGGCAAGCTCAACCGCTCTGTCCATAAGCTTTTCAAGTTCTGCCGGTGTTTTACCGGTTTGTGCTTCAAGTTTATCCATGTAGAGCGCAAGCAGTCTGAGGGCAATACGCTTTTCACGTTTGATCTTGTCTGCAAGTGTTCCCAGCCCGTCAATAAACTGTACTTTCTCAAGTCCTGACGTACTCAGTCCATTGCGCAGGTCATTGCGGTAGAAGAATAGACCATCGGCAAGTCTTGGCTTGAGCACACGTTCGTTTCCGGCAATGACTTTGGAATAGTCGTCAGTATAGGCATTGGAGACCACCACGAACTTGTTGGTGATCTTGCCCTTTTCAAAGACCGGGAAGTAGCGCTGATGCTCTTTCATCGATGTAATGATCACCTCCGGCGGCAGTTCCAGGAACATTTCGTCAAACTTCCCTACCAGTGCTTTGGGGTTTTCGGTAATGGCAACCACTTCTGCAAGCAGGGCATTGTCACGCTCTATGACAATACCGTGTTCCTCTTCCAATGTATCGAACTCTGCAAGAATGCGTGCCTCACGTTCTGAAGGTTCAAGCGTCACTGCTCCCTCTTTGAGCACTTCCGGGTAGGCTTCAATGCTTGGTACTTCAACCGCATCGTAGCTTACCATACGGTGCACATAAGTCTTTGTATCGGAAGTGACACCAAAGAGTTCTACAGGTACGGAAGTATCTCCCAGTCTGACCTGCAGCCAACGTACCGGACGGATGAACTCATCGCTTCTGTCACCCCATCGCATCATTTTACCAAAGGCCATCGATGCAATCCATTTTCCAATCATCTCTTCAAGCAAAGCAGCAGTTTCTTCACCCTTCTCCTCTTTTTTGAAATAAAGTACTTCCGTCTTGCCTTTTTGTGCTCTGCCAAGCTCACTGACATCCACTCCGCACTTTCTTGCAAACCCAAGTGCGGCAGGAGTAGGCTCCCCATCTTTGAACGCTGCCGCAACCGGAGGCCCCATCAGTTCTATAGTACTGTCTTCCTGTTTCAGTGGCATAGCATTATGCATCAGCACCAGGCGTCTTGGTGTATAGAGAAAGGTAAAATCACTGTCAAGCCTGTATTCTTCCAGGATTTTCTTCCAGGCATTTTCAATATTCTTGACAATTTTAAGCAGCGGAATGGCGGGCAGTTCCTCTACCCCTATCTCGATCAGTAACGGTTGTGTCATCAGGGTCATCCTCATAGATAATAATGGCATTAATTTTATCGAAAAGTTGGTAAATGGGGGGTTAGGAGAGATTAAAGAGTATTTTAGGCAAGGAAAGCTCTTCTACGCTTCCTCATCCAGATCTTTACGGTTTCCCTCATCATCAAATTTCGAACGGAAGTTATTGCGTACAATCGCAAAGGTCATCCAGGCAAACAAGGCCATTGCAACAATATAAACAATGTCTCCGAAACTCATACGTTCTCCTTCAAACTGTTGGCAATGGTGATCTTTTCAAAGCCCTCATAGTTTTGCCGCAATGCTTCATAGGTAACGATGCCGACACTTACGCCAAGGTTAAGACTTCGTCCCTTGCCACCCATCGGAATAGTGATGCAGTTTTGAGGATGTTCCAGAAGTATGCGCTCATCTATTCCTTTGGTTTCCGAACCAAAAAGGATGTAATCACCCTTTTGAAAATCGGCATTGAAATAGAGGTTGTCCGTTTTGGTGGTTGCCATATGGGTACGGTTACCGATAGGATGTGCGGCAAGAAACGCTTCAAACGACTCCCACACAACAAGGTCGAGCTGCTTCCAGTAATCCAGCCCTGCACGCTTGACCGCTTTGTCGTCAATGTCAAAACCGAGCGGCTTGACAAGGTGCAGCGTCGCTCCGAGGTTCACACACAACCGCCCGATCGTCCCCGTATTCTGTGGAATCTGCGGTTCCACCAACACTATATTGAACATTTATAATCCATCATCCAGTGAACACTGATCTTGGTGCGTAATTACGTACCCTACAGTTCTTATTGGTTCCCTCATTCCTCATTCCTCATTCCTCATTTAAAAGACAATCGTTTTGTTGCCATTGACAAAAACACGATCGTTGAGTACAAGGTTCAGCGCACGCGAAAGCACCACTTTTTCTACATCACGCCCGGCACGCTGCATATCTTTCCAGTCAAAACGATGGTTAACCGGGATAACATCCTGCGCTATAATCGGCCCTTCATCCAAATCGTCTGTTACAAAGTGTGCCGTTGCCCCAATGATCTTTACCCCACGCTCATACGCCTGTTTGTACGGATTGGCGCCAATGAATGCAGGAAGGAAAGAGTGATGAATATTGATGATCTTTTCAGGATAGGCAGCAACAAAATCTGAAGTCAGGATACGCATATATTTGGCAAGTACCATGTAGTCAAAGGTATGTTTGTCAATTTCAGCCATGACCTTGGCTTCATGCGCTTCTCTGCTCAGTCCCTCTGCCGATATGTGAATAAAGGGAATGTCAAAACGCTCAACAAGGCTGCGCAGCGTTTCATGGTTGGCAATGACGCACTCGATATCTGCCCCCAGTTCTCCAGCTGCATGGCGGATAAGAATATCACCCAGGGCATGTGACTCTTTGGTTGCAAGAATGACGATCTTCTTCTTTTTGGGTGCGACAACACGGATATGTGCATCTTTGGGAGCAACTTCTCGCAATGCGGCATCGAGTTCATCAATCTCGAAAGTACCTGTCACCACCGTACGCATAAAGAATTTCTCTTTTTCCTTATCGACAAATTCACGGTTGGAGTCGATATTCAGATCACGGTCATAAAAGACTTTCGAAATCTTATATACGAGCCCCTTGGCATCATGACAGTCGATCAACACACGCGCTTTGGTTTCCATGATATTTAATCCCTTACCTCTCTGTAGGGTATTGTCAAGGACAACACCGCTCATCCAAATACTTAAAATATATTTTTGTATACAACACAATGGTGTTGTGGGGCACAACACCCTACGGGTTAGCGCGATGCGTAGTTGGCAATAATATCACCCATCTCCGCACAGCTGACAATCTCTTTGGCATCAAAATCACCGATATCTCCGGTTCTGTAACCCTCCGCAAGTGCTTTTTTGATCGCTTCATCGATCCTGTCGGCCGCTTCCTGCTCATCGAGCGCATAACGCAGCATCATACTCGCACTCGCAATAGTCGCTATGGGGTTTGCAATTCCCTGTCCGGCAATGTCAGGTGCAGAACCGTGGATCGGCTCGAAGAGTCCCACACCCTTTCCTGTACTGGCACTTGGTAGCAGTCCGATAGAACCGCTAAGCATACTTGCCGCATCGGAGAGAATATCACCAAAAATATTTCCGGTCAAAATGACGTCGAACTGTTTCGGGTCGCGGATCAGCTGCATCGCGGCATTGTCCACATACATATGACTCAGTTCTACTTCCGGATAGTCTTTGGCAACCTCTTCGACGATTTCACGCCAAAACTGGCTGACTTCAAGCACATTCGCTTTGTCAACAGAGCAGATGCGTTTGCTGCGTTTCATGGCAATGTCAAATGCGACAACAGCAATACGTCTGACCTCTTCACGGGTATAGACCATCGTATTGAACGCTTTGTCTTCATGCAGTTCACGCGGCTGACCGAAGTAGATTCCTCCGGTAAGCTCACGTACTACCATAATATCCACACCCTGAATAACCGAAGGTTTCAGGCTGGAAGCATTGATAAGTTCATCATAGACTGTTGCAGGTCTGAGATTGGCAAAAGTTCCCATCTCTTTACGCAGACCGAGCAGTCCTGTTTCGGGTCTGAGGTGACGCTCCAGATTGTCCCACTTGGGCCCGCCAATGGCACCAAAAAGTACTGCATCACACTTTTTGACCCCCTGAATGGTCTCTTCCGGAAGCGGTACACCTGTGGCATCGATTGCCGCACCACCAAGCAGAAACTCTTCATACTTGAGGTTAAAACCCTGTGCAACAGAAACGGCATCGAGCACCTTCAGTGCCTCATCGACAATCTCCGGTCCAATACCGTCACCTTTAATAACACCGATCTTATAGTTTCTCGTACTCATTGTGCTGCTCCTTGTTCAATCTCTTTTTTGGCAAAGTTGATCAACCCGCCCGCATCGACCAGCTCCTGCATAAATTCGGGAATCGGTGTGAATTTATAGGTTTTTGACTGCGTGACATTGATGATTTCACCATTGTCCATATCGATACGCACGGTATCGCCCTCGTTAATCTCGTCAGCCTCTTTCAGTTCAAAGATAGGCAGTCCCATATTGAACGCGTTACGGTAAAAGATACGCGCAAACGAAGGTGCAATAACGGCATTGATACCTACTGCCTTTAGGGCAATAGGCGCATGTTCACGGCTTGATCCACAGCCGAAGTTTTCACCGGCAACGATGATATCTCCCTCTTTCATTTTGGAGACGAACTCCGGATCGGCATCCTCCATGACATGTTTGGCCAGTTCACTGGGCTCACTTGTATTCAGATAGCGCGCGGCAATAATGAGGTCGGTATCGATATTGTCACCGAATTTCCAGACTTTTCCTTGCAAAGTAGATCCTTTACGTTCCGGTATTAAACCGGAAAAATTTTCGCGATTATAGCCAAAAAATCGAAAATTGCCAAATTGAACCGCCAAAACAAAGAAAATTTCGGTATAATCCACCTTTATCATATCTTAAAGAGATTTCTCTCACATATCAAAAGGGTTTCAATGGCAGCAAAAGACACAACAAAAGATATCGAAGCGTTATTCAAATCCAAGAAAAAAGGTGATGTGGTCACCTTTGAAAACATTGCCAAGGAGTTCAACAAGGCTCCCACACTGGCACAGGCCAAAAAGATCCACAAACTTGCCGAAGACAATAAAGTGCAGATCATTTCTGCTTCCGAGTATGCCAAACACCTGACCGATAAAGAGAGCAAGCGCCGTGAAGAGGCACGCAGACGTGCGGCTGACGGCGAGATTGAGGATGAGTTCGATCTCAACAAAGAAAAAGAACTGCTCGAGTGGAGCCGTTCCGACTCCCCTGTGCGTATGTACTTGCGTGAAATGGGCAAGATTCCTCTGCTGACCAAGGAAGAAGAGGTTGAGTTAAGCAAACAGATCGAAGAGGGTGAAGAGATCATCATCGATGCAATCTGTTCTGTCCCCTACCTTATCGACTACATCCTCAACTACAAAGAGCCTCTGCTCAACCGTGAAAGACGGGTTAAGGAACTTTTCAAAAGCTTTGAAGATGAAAAAAGTGACAGTGACGACAAAGAAGATGCAGAAGAAAGTGATGCAGAAGCATCCGAAAGCAAAACACCCAAAAATGACAAACGAGTCAAACAGGTCATTGAGAGCTTCAAGCGTCTTGAAAAGGCAAAAAAAGAGTGGATGAAAGCCCGTGAAGGACTCGATGATGTCATTAAAAATGAAACAGACCCGGTCAAAGTAATCCATGAGCGTCTCAAAATTGCTTACAAAAAGGAACAGCTTAAAGCGGCTCTACTCGACCTTGGACCGACATCCAAACTCATCAATGAGCTGGTCAAAGCGATGGAGACAGCGCTCAAGAGCGATGACAGTTTCGAAAAAGAGCTTAAACGCCTTGAGTACAAACTGCCGCTCTTCAACGACACACTCCGTGCCAACCACCAGAAGATCCTCGATAACATTATCAACATGGACAAAGAGGACATTATCGATGCCGTGCCGGAGACAACAATGGTCAGCACCTATGTTGAGATCAAAAAGCTCTTCGAGACCCGTGAGGCGAGTAAAGGCGGCTTTGACCTGAGCGAAGAGAAGCTTCAGGAGATCCTCAACCAGATCCGTCAGGGTAAAGCCAAGAGCGAAAAAGCCAAAACACGTATGGCAAAGTCCAACCTGCGTCTGGTCGTATCCATCGCCAAACGCTACACCAACCGCGGTCTGCCGTTCCTTGACCTCATTCAGGAAGGGAATATCGGTCTAATGAAAGCGGTTGATAAATTCGAGTATGAGAAAGGCTACAAATTCTCCACCTACGCGACATGGTGGATCCGTCAGGCAATCAGCCGTGCCATCGCCGATCAGGCAAGAACCATCCGTATCCCGATCCATATGATCGAAACGATCAACCGTATCAACAAGATCATCCGTAAGCATCTGCAGGAGACGGGGAAAGAGCCCGATCTCGATACAATTGCCAAAGAGGTGGGGCTCTCCGTAGACAAGGTAAAGAATGTCATTAAGATCACCAAAGAACCCGTATCTCTGGAGACACCTGTCGGTGACGAGGATGACGGAAGATTCGGTGACTTCATCGAAGACAAAACCACTCTCAGCCCAACCGATGTCGTCCTCAAAGATGACCTGAACAACCAGATCGACGAGGTACTCGACCAGCTTAATGAGCGAGAAAAAGCGGTCATCCGTATGCGTTTCGGTCTGCTTGAGGATGAGAGTGACAGAACCCTCGAAGAGATCGGTAAAGAGCTCAACGTCACCCGTGAACGTGTCCGCCAGATCGAAAGCAGTGCGATCAAAAAACTCAAACACCCAAAAGTGGGAAGAAAACTCAAGAACTACATTGAGGAGTAAGGCACACTGCCTTCTCTCCCGCTACAGCATATCTCCCTTTATCGTCATCAATCCTTTCTGTATCAAACGTGACATAAATGAAGTTGTGTCCTCTCCTTTTGTCGGAGCAATGGTACTCAGCAATGCAAACTCATCGGCGAATCTGTCAAGAAAAGCTGTGGTAAATTTACCCTCTTTGAACTCAGTATCTTCCACAATCGCCCTGTGCAAAGGCAAATTTGTTTTGATACCTTCTATATAGTATTCATCCAAAGCCCTTTTTGCTTTGTGAATAACGCCATCCCAATCAAGCGCCCAGACAATCAGTTTTGCAACCATGGAATCATAGTGCGGCGGAATAGCGTAGCCGCCGTAAATACCTGTATCCAGTCTGACACCGGGACCACCCGGCGTCAAATATTCACCTATCGTACCAAAGGAGGGCATAAACTCTTTTTGCGGATCTTCCGCATTGATACGAAACTCGATGGCATATCCTCTAAACTGTATCTCTTCCTGCAAGAAATGCAGTTTGTCTCCTTCTGCAATCTGAATCATACGCTGAATAAGATCCACCCCTGTAATGGTTTCTGTTACAGGGTGCTCTACCTGAATACGCGTATTCATTTCAATGAAGTAGATAGTATCTTCTTCATCAACAAGAAATTCCAGTGTACCCACACTCTCATACCCAAGGCGGTAGATCGCTTTCTGAGCGATGCGGTAAAGCTCTTTTCGTGTGACGGGATTGAGGCGTGGGGAAGGAGATATTTCAATAACCTTTTGATGGCGTCTTTGGATGGAACAGTCGCGCTCACCAAGATGCACGACATTGCCATACTTGTCCGCAATGATCTGTACTTCAATGTGGCGCGGATTTTTAATGAACTTCTCCACAAAAAGATCTCCGTTTCCAAAATACTTTTCCGCTTCTGACTTTGCCGCCTCGAATGCAGAAGCAAACCTTTTGCTCTCTTCTACAATACGCATACCGCGTCCACCACCGCCAAATGCTGCCTTGATGATAACCGGATAACCGATATTTTCAGCTATTTCGCGGGCTTCTTCCACACTTTGAACAGGACTGGTTGTCCCTTCAATGACTGGTACACCTATCTCTTTCATCTTCTCTTTGGAAGCGATTTTGTCACCAAACAGAGCAATATGCTCCGGACTTGGCCCAACAAAAACAATGCCTCTTTTTTCACACGCTCTTGCAAATTCTGCACTTTCAGAGAGAAAACCGTACCCGGGATGAATCGCGTCACACCGGTTGGCTTTTGCCAAGTCGATAATATTTTCATAGTCCAGATAGACTTGAACAGGATGCCCTTTCATTTCTATGGTCTGATCGGCTTTTTTAACCCAGACACCATTTTTATCCGCTTCGGAGTGCACGACAACACTTGTAATGTCAAGTTCTTTACAGGCGCGGATGATACGCAGTGCAATCTCGCCACGATTGGCAATCAGTAATTTATTGATCTTTCTTTTGACTATTTTCATCATCATTCCTTTTTTCGCGCATTATACTCCCTATACTCTCTTCATTGCTACACTGTAATTGTTCTAAAAGTTATCCTTTTTTGTTATAATTATACTCATGAAAAAAGAAACCTATTGGAAACATATACGTATTGCCAACGATTTAATGTACTACATCTACACTAATATCGACACCCCTATCAATATTGATGAAATGGCAGAGACATTTGGTATCGATAAATTTTACCTTCACAAAATATTCAAAAATATTTTCGGCAGGAACATCTATGAGAGTATCAAATCCATTCGCCTCCAAAAAGCATCCAACCTGTTGATAACCAACCGGCAATCCACTATCAGCAAAATTGCTGCTGCATGCGGTTACAGTTCACAGACCTCTTTCATCCGTACTTTCAAAGCACGCTTTGGTATGACGCCAAAGGCTTGGAAGAACGGCGGCTATCTTCAATACTCAGATAAGCTGCTTGGGAGTATCCAGAGCAGCAAACTTTCTTTTACAGAACCGGCTATCGTCAAACAGCCCGCTATTGAAGCCTTCTATCTCCGGGACAATGGCTACGGTGCCCATATTAAGTACTCATGGCAAAAACTTCAAACACTTATCTATACACTCGAACCAGAAAGCTATACCCTCATCTCCCTTTTCCATGATAACCCCGCTATTACCCGACTCGATGCCTGTCAACACGTATCTGCCATTCACCTGGATGCAAAAA
>JALUXB010000010.1 GCA_027019175.1 Sulfurovum sp.
AAAATTCATCGTGGAATTGGTATTGAAATGAAGAAGAAATTAATCGTTTATTATTTGGAAAAACAGCTCAAATAGCAACCCGAAATCTTACTTTAACTCAAAAAATGTTATAAAATATTTTGTACGTGGGGGGGGGTAAAAAAAACCGGGCCAATGCCCGGTGGGGAAGAGAAAGCTTATTTAGAGAGAACTTCTTTAACTGCTTTTCCGATGTCTGCCGGAGAGACAACGACTTTAACGCCTGCTGCTTCAAGTGCATCCATCTTCTCTTTGGCTGTACCGGCAGAACCGGAAACAATGGCACCTGCGTGTCCCATTCTTTTACCCTTTGGTGCTGTCTGTCCTGCGATGAAAGCGACAACCGGTTTGGTGATCTGCTCTTTAATCAGCTTTGCAGCCTGAATCTCGAGGTCACCGCCGATTTCACCGATCATTACGATCGCTTCTGTTTCAGGATCTGCTTCGAACATTGGCAGCAGCTGTTTATAGCTGAGTCCAATGATCGGGTCACCACCGATACCTACGGCAGTCGTAATACCGTAACCCTCTTTAACTACCTGGTTGGCACCTTCATACGTCAAAGTACCTGACTTGGAGATGAGTCCCACATTTCCTTTTTTGAAAATGTTACCCGGCATGATACCGATCTTACACTCATCTGCGGTAATGATTCCAGGGCAGTTTGGCCCGATAGTCTTCATACCATGTTTGACGGCATGCGCTTTTGCCATTTGCATGTCTTTAACCGGTGCACCTTCTGTAATGATGACTGCAAGTTCAATACCCGCTTCCGCTGCTTCCATAACAGCGTCAGCTACGAATGCAGGCGGAACGAATACCATAGAAACGGTTGCGCCTGTTGCATCGACTGCTTCCTGAACTGTGTTGAATACCGGTTTGCCAAGATGTTCCTGTCCGCCTTTGTTCGGTGTCACACCGCCAACGATGTTCGTACCGTACGCGAGACACTGCTCTGCATGAAACGTACCTTCACTTCCTGTAAATCCCTGAACGATTACTTTTGTGTCTTTGTTTACCAGAATACTCATCTTACTTCGCTCCTTTTGCTGCTTCTACCGCTTTTTTTGCACCGTCTGCAAGGTCAGTTGCCGGAATGACATTCGGAATGTTCGCATTGGCAAGAATCTCTGCTGCCTCTTCGGCATTGGTTCCGTCCAGTCTGACAATCACCGGTACATGGACATCGACCATTTTTGTCGCTTCAAGAATACCGTTGGCAATTCTGTCACATCGTACGATACCACCGAAGATGTTGACAAAGATCGCTTTCACGTTTGGATTTTTAAGAATGATCTCAAACCCTTTTGCAACCGTTTCGGCATTCGCTTTACCTCCGACATCGAGAAAGTTCGCCGGTGTACCGCCCATATAGTTGATGGTATCCATAGTACCCATCGCAAGCCCTGCACCGTTTACCATACATCCGATCTCACCGTCAAGCGCGATATAGCTGAGCCCATACTGTGCCGCTTCTCTCTCGTCAGGATCCTCTTCGGAAATGTCTCTCATCTCTTCGATTTCCGGGTGTCTGTAGAGTGCAGAATCATCAAAGCCCATCTTACCGTCAAGTGCGAGGAAGTCTCCCGCACCGGTTTTGATAAGCGGGTTGATCTCGATCATCTCCGCATCTTTGTCCATATAGACATTGTAGAGTTTTGAAGCAAACTGCATGAACTTCTTCTGCTCGTTTTTGTCAGTAATACCAAGACCGAATACCAGTTCTCTGCCATGGAAAGGCTGGAAACCGATAGCCGGGTCAACAGCTACTTTGACAATCTTTTCAGGTGACTCTTCAGCAACCTTTTCAATCTCCATACCGCCTTCGGTAGAAGCCATAATCACAGGCATCTCTTTGGCTCTGTCAAGCACTACACCAAGGTAGAGCTCGTCTTTAATATCCGCTCCCTCTTCAATGTATACCTTCTGAACCAGTTTTCCCTCCGGGCCTGTCTGGTGTGTTACCAAAGTCATTCCGAGAATTTCATCAGCCAGTGTTTTCACTTCATCAATAGATTTGGCAAGCTTTACACCACCGCCGAGTCCCCGTCCACCTGCGTGGATTTGCGCTTTAACAACCCAAATGTTTCCGCCAAGCTCTTCTGCCGCTTTTACAGCCTCTTCCGGTGTATTTGCGACAATTCCTCTTGGTGTCGGCACACCGTACTGAGCAAAAATCTGTTTCGCCTGATACTCATGAATATTCATGCAGTCTCCTTTTTACAATAAGTTCCTTTATTATATGACGCTCCCGGATAATATGGGGTTAATTGAATTATTATGAAGGGTGATTTTAAAAAAGTGGTAAATTTTTACACAGTTTTGGGCAAAGCGGGTAGAAAAAAGGCAGCGAGGGTGCTACCTTTGGTAAAAAAATAGACAATTACGCCTTTGGCGCGATCATCTCTTCAGGACGGACATACTTGTCGAACTCTTCAGCAGTAAGCAGGCCAAGCTTGACCGCTTCTTCTTTGAGTGTCGTTCCGTTTGCATGTGCTGTTTTGGCAATTTTGGCTGCATTCTCATACCCAATGTGAGGATTCAGTGCCGTTACAAGCATCAAAGAATCATTAAGGAACTTTTCGATCTTCTCTTCGATCGGCTCTATACCTACTGCACAGTTGACATCGAAGCTTCGCATTGCATCGGAAAGCAGTCTGATAGACTGCAGGATGTTGTACGCGATCACCGGCTTGAAAACATTCAGTTCAAAGTTCCCCTGTGATGCGGCGATGCCTACAGCAGCGTCATTACCCATCACCTGTACAGCTACCATCGTCAGTGCTTCCGCCTGTGTCGGGTTGACTTTACCCGGCATAATGGACGAACCAGGTTCGTTCGCAGGAATGGATATCTCACCAATACCGCAGCGTGGACCACTCGCGAGCCATCTGACATCGTTGGCAATTTTCATCAGGTTTGCCGCAAGGGCTTTGAGTGCTCCGCTAAGTACCACTTCTGCATCGTGTCCGGTCAAAGCATGGAACTTGTTCGGCTGAGAAACGAAACCGTAATCTTTGTCCATAAAGCTGTTGAGCTTGGCTGCCACTCTTTCAGAGAATTCAGGGTGAGAGTTCAGTCCTGTACCTACTGCAGTACCGCCAATAGCAAGCTCTCTAACATATTTGAGCGCATCTTCAATCTGCTTGAGGTTCGTTTCAAGCATTGCAACATACCCGCTAAGCTCCTGCCCCAATGTCAGTGGTGTAGCATCCTGCAGGTGGGTACGGCCGATTTTGACAATGTCTGCAAACGCTTTGGATTTGGCTTCAAGCGTTCCTTTGAGCTGATTGAGTGCCGGGATCAGGTTGTCTGTCACCGCAACCACTTCGGCGATACGCATTCCGGTTGGGTAAGTATCATTGGAGCTCTGCCCCTTGTTGACATCGTCGTTAGGGTGTACCAGGTGCTCTTTGGTAAAATCACCGCCAAGGATTTCTGTAGCTTTGTTCGCCACCACTTCGTTCATATTCATGTTAGACTGTGTTCCCGAACCTGTCTGCCATACTACCAGAGGAAAGTTGTCATCAAGTTCTCCTGCAAGGACAGCGTCACACGCTTTGGCAATGGCATTTGTCTTTTCATCATCCATGCGTCCCAGTTCATTGTTGACCAGGGCACACGCTTTTTTCAGGTTTGCAAAGCCATACACAACTTCCATCGGCATTTTCTCTTCACCGATCTTGAAGTTTTCGACAGAACGTTGGGTTTGTGCCGCCCAGTACTTATCCGCAGGGACTTTCATTTCACCCATTGTATCTTTTTCAATTCTGTATTCCATAGTATCTCCCTTTTAATTTAGTTAAAAAATTGATTGTTGCGAAGCACTTCAATGCCAGACTGAATGCTCTTGACCGAAGTCTTGAACTTCGCTTTTGTTTCATCATCGAGCGCAATCTCGATGATTTGCTCCATCCCGTTCTTGCCAAGGACAACCGGTACGCCTACGGCAACATTGCTGTAACCGTACTCACCCTCGAGGAGTGCAGAACAGGCAACCACCACCTTGGAGTCATTGAGAATTGCCTCGACCATGTAGGCAATAGCCCTACCCGGTGCGTAGTAACCCGATGTACCAAGATGCTTCACAATCTCCGCACCACCGTGTTTGGTACGTTCAATAATCTCTTCCATCTCCTCTTTGCTGAGGAGCTCGGCAACATCTACAGAACCAACCTGTACCTCCTGGGGAAGCGGGATCATATTCTGACCGTGGTCACCGATGACAAGCGTTCCGATCTGCCCTGCACCAAAACCGAGTTTCTTGTAAATCTGATACGCCATACGCGCACCGTCAAGCGCACCGGAGAGACCGATGATACGGTTACGTTCCCAACCTGTCATCTGCTTGATCACATACGTCATCACGTCAAGCGGATTGGAAACACAGATGATCACCGCATCGGGTGAATACTTCATGACATCTTCCACCACACTTTTCATGATCTTGGCATTGATCATCAGCAGATCTTCACGGGTCATATCCCCTTTTCTCGGGACACCCGCAGTAATGACCACAATATCACACTCACGTACATCCGCAGGGGTCTCTGCTGCTGTAATGATAGTGCTGTTGGGTGCATAATGTGTCGACTGCCCAATATCAATCGCTTTGCCTTTGGCAACCCCTTCGGCGATATCGAAAAGTACGATCTCTCCGCACGTTCCCATCATACTCAGTGAGTACGCTGCCGTCGCACCGACAGCACCGGCACCGATAATCCCTACCTTACGCTTGGTCATCCGCTTGCTTCTCCTCTTTTTCTTCCGTTTCCAGCTCGGCAAAAAAGTCCATGTCATACAGTTTGTCGATCATTTCCTGTACTGAGGCAACAGAGTTTTTGAAACGCTTCTGCTGCAAAGGTTTGAGCGTCATGTTGATCACCTGCTCCGCACCGCCTGCACCGATCATGACCGGTACTCCCGATACGACATCTGAATAACCGTAGTCATTCTTTAATAAAATGGCACAGGAGTGGATCTGGTTGGTATCTTTCAGGATCGCTTCAACCATCACTGTTGTTGATTTTGCGGGTGCGTAGTAAGCCGAACCGTTGCCAAGCAGATTGACGATCTCTGCACCGCCGTTACGTGTCTTGCGTACAATTTCACCGATCTCTTCGGAATCAAGCAGATCTTCAATGGGCACACCGGCAACAGTGGTAAATTTAGGCAGCGGTACCATAGTATCACCATGCCCGCCCATCACAGTTGCACGGATCTGACCCGCACCATATTCGAGTTTTTCATAAATAAAGTGCGCCATACGTGCTGCATCGAGGATACCTGCCATCCCCATTACGCGTTCTCTTGGGAAACCGGTGTACTTGAGTGCAACATAGGTCATGACATCCAGCGGGTTGGAGACGACAACCACAATGGCATCCGGAGCATGCTCCCTGATCTCCTTGGCATAGCACTTGACGATCTCTGCATTTTTGAGCAGCAGATCATCCCTGCTCATACCCGGTGTTCTTGGTGCTCCGGCTGTAATGATAACCACATCTGAGTCTGCCATATCTTCAGGCCCTTTAGCTGCCTTGACAATAGTGTGCTGTCTTGCCGCATTGGCTGCCTGTGACATATCGAGTGCCTTTCCTTTGGCAACATCGTAATTTCTTCCGCGAAGCACGACATTGTGACATGCACCGTTCATTGCAAGAATGAACGCGACTGTTGAACCGAAGTTCCCCGTACCAATGACCGTGACTTTTTTACCTTTTGCCATCTCTATCCTTTGTGTTGAAATCGTAGGACAGACTTACGGGCAAAACATCATTCATACCTCCAAACGGAGCTATCAAAAACATTTTGCGATGCCAATGAAGTCTTAGTGTCCTATCTATAAGTTATGGATATTAATTTTATCATAAAGAGGGTTACACAGAGCAAAAGTGCTCCGTGAGAAGTAGAAAAAAGTAACAAGTGCTACTTTTTGAGCAGGAGTACCTGCCCTTAGATTGCATCAATGATGCTGTTGAATGTAGGAGACGGTCTCATTGCCGCTTCCGCTTTTGCTTCATCTGGATGATAATAACCACCGATATCTTTTGGGCTGCCTTCTGACGCAAGCAACTCTTCAAGAATTTTTTCTTCATTCTTGGCAAGGGCATCCGCAACCGGAGTAAACTTGTCTGCCAGTGCAGTATCAGCTGTCTGTGTGCTCAGTGCTTCCGCCCAGTAGCGTGCTACCCAGTAGTGAGACGCTTTGTTGTCCGGTTCACAACATTTTCTGCTTGGCGCCTTGTCGTTGTCGAGGTATCCTTCATTCGCTTTGTCAAGTGCTTCTGTCAGTGCACCGATTTTGCTGTCCTCAGACTTCTGATACTCCATTCTAAGTGACTCGGCCAGAGCAAGGAATTCACCCAGTGAATCCCATCTGAGGTGCCCTTCTGCAAGGAACTGCTCAACGTGCTTAGGCGCAGAACCGCCCGCACCGGTTTCGAAGAGTCCGCCGCCTGCAAGCAATGGTACAATTGAAAGCATCTTTGCAGAGGTACCAAGCTCCAGAATCGGGTACATGTCGGTCAGGTAGTCACGCAGTACGTTACCTGTAACAGAGATTGTATCGAGACCTGCTCTTACTCTTTCATTGGTATAGCGTGTCGCTGCAGCCACATCCATGATTTTAATATCAAGACCGGTTGTATCATGCTCTTCAAGATAGGTGTTGACTTTTTTGATCATCTGGGCATCATGCGCTCTGTTCTCGTCAAGCCAGAAGATTGCAGGGTTGCCTGTCAGTTTTGCTCTCTCGACTGCCAGTCTGACCCAGTCTCTGATAGGAATATCTTTCGCACGTGACATTCTCCAGATATCACCTGCTTCTACCTCATGCTTCATGAGTACATTGCCGTTGGCATCTACCACTTCAACCACACCGTCTTCAGGAATTTCAAACGTAGTCGGATGAGAACCGTACTCTTCCGCTTTCTGTGCCATGAGCCCAACATTGGCTACATTACCCATTGTTGTCACATCGAACTGTCCGTTCTTGACACAATCATTGATCATCTCTTCATAGAAAACCCCATAAGATTTATCAGGAATAACAGCAACACATTCAAGTGCATCACCGTTTCTGTCCCACTGCTTGCCGCCTTCTCTGACAACAACAGGCATGGAAGCATCGATGATCACATCGTTAGGCGCATTGAAGTTTGTTGTTCCCTTGTCAGAATCGACCATAGCGATTTTCGGACTGTCTGCATCCACGACTGCCTGGAATGCCGCTTTGATCTCAGCCTCTTTTTCATGCCCTGCAATCTTTTTCTCAAGATCTGCCATACCGAGGTTGGGGTTGACACCAAGCTCTTTGAAGAGGTCTGCATATTTCGTAAATACATCTTCAAAGAAGACTTCAAACGCGTGACCGAACATAATAGGGTCAGAGATCTTCATCATCGTTGCTTTGAGGTGAATCGACCAGATGACACCCTTTTCTTTTGCCTCATCGATTGTTTTTCGGATGAAAGCTCTCAGTGCTTTGACAGACATAAATGTACCATCGAGAATTTCACCGTCAAGTGCATCAACAGACTTCAGTTCTTTTCCGTTAAGAAGAATTTTTACTTCCTGTGCCTTATCCATTGTCACCGACTGTTCATGTGCATAAAAATCACCATTCCCATTCATGTGGGCGACATAGGCTTTCGAATTTTCAGCAAATGGCTTAAGTCTGTGCGGATGCTCCTGCGCATACTTTTTAACCGCTTTGGCTGCACGTCTGTCCGAGTTTCCTTCTCTAAGCACAGGGTTTACTGCAGAACCGAGACAAACGCTGTATTTTGCCTGAATCTCTTTCTCTTCAGCAGTCTCAGGGTTTTCAGGATAGTCTGGAATGTCAAAGCCTTGTTTCTGAAGTTCAGCGATACACTCTTTGAGCTGTCCGACTGAAGCCGAGATATTTGGAAGTTTAATAATGTTTGCCTCAGGCTTTTGAACCAGTTCCCCAAGCTTTGCAAGCTCATCTTCTGCTTTACCCATAGCGGCAAGTACACGTCCAGCCAAAGAGATATCAACCTGCTCGACATCTACACCTGCTTCATTTGCAAATGCTTTTACAACAGGGAAGAGCGAGTATGTTGCCAGTGCCGGTGCCTCATCGATTTTTGACCATAGAATCTTAGGTTTTGACATTGTCAGTTCCTTTAGTATAAATTTGTTTTGTAGTGGGAGTGTAACATGAATTGAATCGCTGCCAAATTAATCAAATAGTTTTCTCTGGATTATAATGCTCTTTGTTTCTATTTTACACAAGACAAGTCTGGTTCAGGGTAAATACAAGGGAGGAATGGTAACAGTTTCGGAGGATAGAAGGGGATTGGAAAAGGTAGAAGTGTTACCGAAGCATACACTTTGCTTCGATAACAGGAAGGTGAAATACCTATTTTTCCATTTCAAACCCAAGTTCTTTAAATGTCTGTACAACTTCTGCATCTATCTTTTTCATGTACTCAATACGCTTTGGATCTTTAAAATCAAGACCACTGATCCAGTTTTTCACAGTAGAATATCCTACATGCAGTTCATTTTTCCCTTTTGGAATGTAAAAATAGACTGAACATGGTGCGAACATACCTGCCTGAGGCATACCTCTGTTAAAGATGGAATTTGAGAATTCGAAATGACACAGCAGAGAAACCCAGTAGGCATCGTACTTGTCAAACGGAAGATCCATATCACCATACTCGAATTTCAGATCGACAAATCCCGCAATGATAAAGTTATGCTTCGTAAACTGTCCGTCATGTTCCATCACAAAATCTTCGATGAATTCATCCATGTCATCCGGTTTTTCAAACTTTTTTACCATTTTTGTCAATGTTTTCTTCGGTAGCGGATGCTGTCTTTCAAACACCATTGTCTTTTCAGGTTTCATCGTCTTTTTGACCACATCATCAAGCCCGTTGATCATTTTCGTAAACTCTGCACGTGTGGCTGCATCTTTTTCACCAATGATATCAAGCATCATTTCCGGTGCAAGGTGTCCATAATGTGTATAGTCATCGTTTTTCTTGTCGAGTGTCTTGTAGATAAGGAAGTTAAACGGTGTAAACGCACCAAAATCCGGATTCTTCAAAAGAAGCGGTCTGATCCCTTTTTTGTCGATAATGTCATAAAAAGAGATGAACTCGACACCCTTCTCTTTATATTTCTGGTAATAGAAGTTTTCAATGTGTTTGTTGGCTTTCATAATAGCAAAACCGGCATCACCGATTTTGTTCTTCATCATGTCATCAAACTGCTTTTCAACATTTCCTTTGTTTTCCCAAAACGTTGCCGTGATCGGTGCCGCATATGTCGCTGTCAGAATTCCTGCAGCCGCAAAAAAGGCTAACACTGCTTTATTCATTTTCATTTTCATCCTTTTTGTAAAAATATTCACATCAACTATTCTATCATATCAATATTAAATAATTATTATCTTTTCAAAAAATAATTTATTCCATCTCGAAGACGTTATAAAGGAAATAAAATAGAAATGCAAAGTAAAAATACAATAATAGAAACATAGAATAAAACGGGAAGAAAATGGAAAGAGGAAATAATATCAGCGGGAGTCACCCGCTGAAAGAAAAAGTGAATATTAGAAGTTGTATGTTACACCGAAGTTGACACTGTCAACTGTAATGTCTTTTGTTACACCGCTGAAGCTTCTGTCATCATCGTAGATTGAAACATAGTCAACAAACAGATCAATATTTTCAGTAACACCATACGATGCACCAAGACCCCAGCTGAATCCGTTGCCGTCATTCAGTTTATTGCTGTCATGATCCATTGAAGCATACCCAAGCAATGCATACACATCTACTGTATCTGTTACAGGATACATTGGTTTAACATAAATACCCCATGCATCGGCACCTTGAAGATCATAGCTTTGGTTAAGCTGGTTTTCCACTGTAATATCTGTCATAGAAGCCCAGTATCTGCCTTCAACCGCAATATAGTTATTGATCTTGTATCCGGCTTGGAACATCCATGCACTATAGCTTTCATCAAAACTCTTGGGATCCATTGTATTAGGAGTTCGTGTATATTCATCTCCCATATATCCATAGGCAGTACCTACATAAAATCCGTTCTGTGCCGGTGCAACTACCGGTGTATCAACAACAGGTTCAACCGGTGCAATATCTCCGCCTGCCATTGCCAGTGTCCCCATTAGTGCGCATGCCACTACTGAAAGTGTATATTTTTTCATCCTCAATCCTTGTTATTTTTGAAATAATGTACCTTAATTATAGTGAATCTCTTTTAAATGAAACTTAACAAAAATTTAGATTTTATAATACATTTCATTACTTTTTACAGTTTTTTTTAGGTAAACTTGAATATCTAATATGGCCAAATGAGGGACTTCTAATCATGCAGCGCTTCGTACAGAAACAAGAGACATTTTACGTGTCCGGATATGACCCGAGAGGTGCGCGGCACTATCACAGTCTCTACAGAAAAGAAGCTTCCAAACAGCCTATGCCGCATGGGGGTACTATACGCGTTTCGGAACGGACACGTATCACCAACCATATACAAAAATGGGATGTAACACTCCGGGACAAAGAAGGAGAGACTCATACGCAGTACCATTTTATGGAATGGGATGACCTTATCCGAAACACCTGGCGACAATCTCCACTGCAGGTATTCACTGATATGGGCTACTATATTAAACGGTATATCCTCACCGGCCTCTTCTTTAAATACCTGCGTATTATTCCAAAACAGACATTGGGGTTTTTGTACCCTTTTCTCTACTTTGTCATCTCTCTATTGCTGGGTACTTTTATTGCACTGTTCTTTTTTAAGACCACAGCTTCACTCATCAACGAACCGATTGCGCTGATATTGTCTGTCCTGCTTGCAGCAGGTATACTTCGTATCATATGGTATTTGGGCAATACATATGCCGCCTTTTGGCTGTTACGCATTTTTGTCTTTTCTGCCCGCTATGTTTTCACACCGTCTGATATGTTGCAAAACCGCATCAACGTTTTTGCTGACCATATACTTCAACATATCCGTACTGCAAAACAGAGGAACATCGAAGAGATCATCATTGTTTCACACAGTGTGGGAACGATCCTCACCATACCGCTTCTTGCCATACTTACCAAAGAGCTTTCCAAAGAGAAATCGATCGTCCCAAAACTGACCATTATAACACTGGGAGAATGCGTACCGCTTGTTTCCGGTATCCCTTATGCAGCAGCATTCCGGAAACAGATGAAAGATGTTGCACAGAGCCGATACTTTCACTGGTTCGACTATACCAGTGCCATCGACGGAGCCTGTTTCCCCGGACTGAATTTCTTTGAAGACAGTCATATACCGACTGACCGGAAACGTTTCCATTTTCTCTCACCAAGATTTCATACACTTTTTTCAAAAGCACGATACAAACGGTTGAAAAAAAATAAATACCTTGCTCATTTCCTCTATCTTATGGCAACAGACAAAGCAGAAGGGTACAATTTTTTTACACTGACTGCCGGCAGAAGAAAGAAACACATACATCACTCCAAACCCAAAGAAGGAAACGCATGAAGTCCGTACAAAACACTCCCCCAATACCACATTACCCCAAACCGGTTTCCAGTAAGATATCTGCGTTCATGACACTTTTTAAAAAAAACCGTTCCTGGCTGAACGGACTTTATGAAAAGAGTTACACCATGAAGATGGGAGAAGTACGTCTGCCCACTGTCACAATTTATCTTCCAAACGAACCGGATCTTATACACAGAGTTCTCGTGAGTGAAGCGAAAGATTTCCCAAAAAATCCGATTCTGCACGATGTTCTCGAACCACTGCTTGGAGAGAGCATCTTTACAACCAATGGTGAGGTATGGCGAAGACAGCGTGAGATGCTTACCCCTTCCTTTGAAATGGTACGTATCTCCAAAGTTTTCGACCTGATGCTCGATGCAGCCAATGATATGAGGCAGCGACTTGCTGCATATGATCCAACGGAATACCATGATCTGGACAGGGAAATGACCTTTACGACAGCCGATATTATTTTCCGCACAATCCTTTCTGAAAAACTCACAGAAGAGGAAGGAGAAAAGATCGTCGAAGCGTTCATCACCTATCAGGAAGAGAGCGCCCGTTTGGGCATGTTGAAACTTTTTGGTATCGATGGATTAGTCACACGTATCAGAGGTGATAAAAAACGCCAACAATCGGGGGAAACAATCCGAAATACACTTGCAAAGATCATTAAACCCCGATACGAAGCAGCACTTCAAGACAAACCCGTTCCCTCTCACGATATTCTCTCTTCTCTCCTCAAAGTTATCGATGAACGGACTGGGAAGCCTTTTTCATTCAAAGAGATTCTCGATCAAATCGCCATGCTCTTTTTAGCCGGGCATGAAACAACTGCAAGTTCACTGACATGGACGCTGTACCTGCTTGCACTCCATCCAAATATTCAATCAGAGGTGCATGCCGAAATAGACCGGGTCTGTACAACAGAACAGCTCACTGCCGAACAGGTAAAATCACTGCATTTAACCACCAATGTATTCAACGAAGCACTCCGGCTCTATCCTCCGGTCAGTTTCATGCCCCGCATTGCTGCAAAAACAACTGTGATGAGGAACAAAACCATCAAACCCGGTGATGCGGTCATGGTTTCCCCCTGGCTGATGCATCGCAACAGCCGTTACTGGGAAGATCCTCACCGTTTCGATCCATACCGTTTCGATCATCCCGAGAAGATCACAAAATATACCTATTTCCCTTTTGGACTGGGACCGCGTATCTGTATTGGTGCACGCTTTGCAATGCAGGAAGCCCCCATCCTGCTTTCAACTATTCTAAAAGAGTACCGCCTCGAACTCAAACCCAGTTTTATCCCCGATGTAGCAGGCAGACTGACAACACGTTCGCTAAACGGTATGCCTATCCGGCTCATACCAAGAGGAGACAAAAGATGAACCTTAAAGAGCGTCTTGCAGGAACACTGCTGATGTGTGCCATTGTACCGATGGCCGTAGCAGGCTATCTGCTCATTGTTGTTGTAGGGCTGTTTGGAAAAGTTGACCGGGCTCGGCAGGGGGTACGCGCGATGGATCACTTTGTCAATGCCACACTCTTCAACGGATATGCATGGGAGTCACTCTCCTCCCATGCCTGGAGAGCCAGAGAGAAACGGTGGGCAAGAATTGTCATCAAAATTACAGACTTTTTCGATGAGAACCACTGTAAAAAAGCAAACAAAAGAGAACAGCCCATCATTGATCTTATGCTTAAAAAACGTTTACATGAACAGACGGTCGGAAAGCGCAGTCAAAAATAGTTGACTACATCACACTTGAGAGTTCAACAGTCGTTCAAACGGAAGGGATACACTCAGCCTTCGACAGCCAGTGCTTCCTCTTTGTAAATACCGAGGTTTTTCGCCTCTTCCAAAATAAGATCGCTCACCCTGTATTTACTTTCAATAATGACATCGGCAAGCTTGGATTTGATGTGCAGCTCCAGAGGACGCTTGCCCGGGTAGCGCTCGACCAGACACATCAGGTCTTCAACCGTTTTGGCATCTGGCATCAGATTGACAGCAAGAATCAGCGGCGGCTGTTCAGGCTCAGGCGTATGTTTCTGTTCCTTTTTGACCTTGACCTTCTCTTTTTTGGCGTCTTTGAGTGATTCAATCTTGAGGATGTTCATACGGGTAAAGTCACCGTCTTTGGTGATCTTGACCTTGAAGGCGATCGGCTTGGTTATGTCAAAATCCTCTTCAAGCTCTTTGAGACGGTTCTCAAAAAGCATCAGTTCGATATTCCCGTGCAGATCCATAATGCTGGCAATACCGAACTTGTTTCCTTTCTTCGATATCTTTTCCGTAATACTCTCGATCTTCCCGATGAAAAGTGCCTGTGAGCCGTCGGCAAGATCGTCTATCTCGGAACTGAGCGTATAGTTGATACCTTCGAGGGTTTCACGGTACTTGTCAAGCGGATGCCCGGAGACATAGAAGCCCAGTGATTCTTTCTCCATCTCCAGTATCTCCATTGCCTCAAACTCATCCATCTCTTTAAGTTCCAGCTTCACAGTAGTCATCTCTTCACCTTCGCCAAAGAGCGAGCCTACTGCCATTTTCTTGGCTTCACCCGCTTTCTTGGCTGTTTCGATGATCTCCTCAATCTGCATCAGCATCGCTTTACGGCTGTATCCGAAGCTGTCAAGCGCCCCTGCTTTGATGAGCGATTCGATAACTTTTTTGTTCACTTTGCTCGAATCGATACGAGATACAAAGTCCGAAAAGTCTTTAAAAGGTGCTTCAGCCCGTGCCTCAAGAATAGAATTGATCGCAATATCCCCTGCTCCCTTGATAGCACCCATACCGAACATAACGACCTCATCGCCGTCAATATTGGTCGCTTCAAATACCAGCCCGGAACGGTTAATGTCCGGCGGAAGCAATTTGATGCCCATACGCTTGAGCTCATCGACATACTTTACGACCTTATCAGTATTGTTCTTCTCCAGCGTCAGAATTGCCGCCATGAACTCTGTGGGGTAGTAGTACTTCAGATAGGAAGTATAGAAAGTAACCATCGCATAGGCTGCCGAGTGGGATTTGTTGAACCCGTATCCGGCGAACTTCACGATCAGATCGAAGAGCTCTTCCGCTTTGGCACGGTCAAACCCTTTTTTCTGTGCACCGTCGGCAAACTCTCCTTTGAGCTTGTCCATCTCCTCTTTGATCTTCTTACCCATCGCACGACGCACCAGATCCGCCCCGCCAAGGCTGAAGCCACCGATCGTCTGCACGATCTGCATGACCTGTTCCTGATAGACGATAACCCCGTAGGTCGGTTTGAGGATCGGTTCGAGTTCGGGGAACATATAGGTAATCTCCGCCCGTCCGTGCTTACGCTCGACGAAGTCATCGAGCATCCCAGACTCCATAGGTCCCGGACGGTAGAGGGCGAGCATCGCGATGATATCTTCAAACCCGGAGGGCTTGAGTTTCTTTGCCAGATCCTGCATCCCGGCAGATTCAATCTGGAAGAGTCCGAGTGTTTCTCCTGTGGAGATGTAGTCATACACCTCCCTGTCCTCGATGTTCTCTTCGACAAAGTTGATGCGTTTGCCGTGACGCTTTTCTACCAGCTGCAATGCCTCTTCGATGACAGTCAGGGTTTTGAGCCCGAGAAAGTCGAACTTGATCAGGTCGACATCCTCGACATACTTCCCGCTGTACTGCGTCGCCAGCGTATCAAGCCCCGTCGGTTTGAAAAGCGGTGTTTTTTGCCATAAAGGTTCGTTGGAGATCACCACCCCTGCCGCATGCGTACCGGCATTACGGTTCAGTCCTTCAAGCGCCAGGGCATACTCCCAGACCCGTTTCGCCTGCGGGTCACGATCGAGCAGCTCTTTGATCTTCGGCTCTTTTTCATACGAACTTTTAAGATCGATGCCCAGCTCATCCGGGATAAGTTTCGCCATCGCATCGGCTTTGGAGTACGGCATGTCAAGCACCCGCGCAACATCACGGATGACCCCCTTGGCAAGCAGTTTACCGAAGGTAATGATCTGCGCGACGTTGACACGCCCGTACTTCTCTACCACATAGTCGAGTATCTCCTGCCTACGCGCCTGACAGAAGTCCATATCGATATCCGGCATCGAGACACGTTCGGGGTTAAGGAAACGTTCAAAAAGCAGCCCGTAAGGCATCGGGTCTATATCGGTGATCTTGAGCGAATAGGCCACCAGCGACCCCGCCGCCGATCCCCGCCCCGGCCCTACTGGGATACCCATATCTTTGGCCGCCTTGACGAAATCCCAAACGATGAGCATATAGCCGGGGAACTTCATGTTGTTGATGATGTCTATCTCCACCTGCAGTCTGTCGCGGTACTCCTGATGCTTCTCTTCGGGCACGATCTTCAAACGCTCTTCAAGCCCTCTTCGAGACTCTTCGATGAAGAGTGTTTTATCATTCTCGAGCGAGTACTCTTTGTCAGGCTCAGGCAGTTCCAGCCCAATATCCGCCGCACGCTGCCTTGCAAACTTGAAGTTGGGCGGAGTGGGGTTACCCAGTTTGATCTCAAGGTTACACTTGTCGGCGATCTCCTGTGTGTTCTCTATGGCTTCGGGGATGTCGGCAAAGAGCTTCGCCATCTCTTCGGGTGACTTCACATAAAACTCATGCACCGAATGGCGTAGACGGTTGGGATCATCGTAGAGTTTGTTCATCGCGATACACATAAACGCCTCATGCGCATCGGCATCTTCGGGGTTGGTGTAGTGGGTATCGTTGGTAGCGACCACTTTGATGCCCGTCTCCTGGCTTAGCTGCAATATCTGTTTGTCGATACGGTGCTGATCGCCGATGCCATGCCGCATGATCTCAAGGTAGAAGTCATCGCCAAAGACCTCTTTGTACTTCAGCGCTACCCGTTTTGCCTCTTCATACCCCTTTGCGCCGAACTTGACGTTACGCTCAGAGAGGTTCATATGCCAGTTGACCTCCCCTTGCAGACACGCCGAAGAGCAGATAAGCCCCTCGGCATGGTCCTTGAGCAGCTCCCAGTTGATACGCGGATAGTAGTAAAACCCCTCGATGTAGGCTTTGGAGGAGAGGAACATAAGGTTTTTGTACCCCGTCTCATTCTTGGCATACAAACAGAGGTGAAACCGCTGACGCACCGACTTGTCCCCCAGTTCAGGCTGATTGTGCACATAGGCTTCCATCCCGATGATGGGTTTGATCCCCTCTTTTCGCATGGTGTTGTAGAAGTCGATGGTACCGAACATATTGCCATGATCGGTCATCGCCACCGACGTCATCCCCAGCTCTTTGACCTTCTTCGCAAGCGCCTTGATCTTGTTGGCACCGTCAAGCAAGGAGTACTCGGTGTGGAGGTGGAGGTGGGTAAACTGCGGTTTTTTGTTTGGCTCTTGGGACATCTATGGTTTTCCTTCTATTGTCTATCAATCTAAATATCTATCAATTAAGTTGCGCTGCTAACAACGCATATATTCACTATTCACGGTGGCGCAAAGCCATCATGTTGCTCATTTCTAATTTTACTTGAATATAGCAAAGCAAAGATGAAAAGAGGTTGAAGCACGAACCCTAAATAAGAAAATTACTCATTAGTAGATCATCATGCTTTACTGGAATTTTTATCTTTGGCAAGCAGCTTTTGGATCTCCTTATCAAAGTCCGATTCGATTTTTTGCGTTTTATTAAATGCCTCATACTCATCATATGCTTTTTTCATAGCCTGTATTCGTGAAATGGTTCCGTTGTTTGGGAGTATTTCATATTCATTGAATTCAAGGAATTTATTGACCGAGTTTGCCAAAGACTCCATCGTAAAGGTAGTATGTTTCTTGATCATCCTCTCAATATAGTCAAAATATCCACTTATAGCACTTTCTAATTCTTTGATCTCCTCTTCACTTAGATAGTTTTTGGCGATCACAGTATCGGATTTCAAAACTCTACCATCAGGAGCATTTTTCCAAGTGGTCAGTCCCATAAAAGGCTTTGTTTGATCCGCTTTCTTATAGATAATCTCAGCAGATGTCTGCCCCGTGATGGCGTAGTGAAATTTATTTTGTATCGTCGCATAAAACGCTCTTGTAATGGGGGAGTTTTTGTCGTAGTCGATACTGCACTCTGCAAATATGTCAGTGATCTGCTGGTAAATTCTTCGTTCACTCATGCGGATAGAGCGTACTCTTTCAAGGAGTTCTCTAAAATAGTCTTTACCAAAATACATGCCGTTTTTGAGCCGATCATCATCCATGGCAAAGCCTTTGATGATGTACTCTTTGAGGATCTTCGTCGCCCAGATTCTAAAGTGTGTCGCCTGTATGGAGTTGACACGATATCCTACTGATAAAATGGCATCAAGATTATAAAACTTTGTTTGGTAGGTTTTGCCGTCTTCGGCAGTATGTTCCAAAATGGAACTAACTGCACTCTCCTCCAGTTCTCCACTCTCAAAAATATTTTTTAAGTGCTTCGTGATAGCCGGACGCTGCACCCCAAAAAGCTCTGCAATCCTCTTTTGTGGCAACCATACCGTCTCATTATGCAAATAGGCTTCAATTTTGATGTCGCTGTTAGGTGTGGTATAGAGCAGAAACTCTGTAAGTTCATCTCGGATAGTGAGGTTTTTATGTTTCATCTCTCGCTCCTCTTATTTTCAACATAAAGCACCACATCTTTGATGACCTGTTTTTGGTTGTGATATCTTTGTGCCTGCCACTTTTTTCCTTCTGTTGACGCGCTGCCTGCAACGCATACACTAACCCTTTGTTCTTCACTATTCACTGTGGCAAAGCCACTATGTTTCTAATTTTACTTGAATATAGCAGAGGTTTGGTGAAACTGGGTTGAAATATTTTATCATACAATGATATCAATAAATTAACATTCTCAAAAAACGGTAAGAATCAAAACCATCTTTATTTTCTCTTGAACTGCTCTTGACTTTTTATGAAAAAATAGTATATTACACTACTAAAAAATAATGAACAAAAAGATTAAAATCGATGGAAATTATCCGTGAAACTATTGAGGATTTAAAAGAACAGTATCTTGCAGATGATCGTCCTTGGGTAGTAACTTATTCGGGGGGAAAAGACTCTACCTGTGTCCTGCAACTTACCCTTAGCATGCTTCAAGAGCTTCATGTGCAAGGACTTGACCAAAAACATACTTATGTTGTCTCTTCAGATACGACGGTGGAGATGCCGGTCATTGAAAAGTATCTACAGACCAAGCTAGATGAAATTACCACATTTGCATCAAAAACAAATCTCAAACTATCGTGCCACAAACTGAGTCCTAAAGTAGAAGAATCTTTTTGGACACTACTCATAGGTAAGGGGTACCCTGCCCCCACCAATACATTCCGTTGGTGTACAGAGAGGATGAAAATAGACCCTGCCACAGAGTTTTTAAGCAATTTGGTGAACAAACATCAGTCTATCCTCATGCTTTTAGGTGTAAGAAGTGCAGAATCACAGGCTAGACAGGCTTCTATTGCGAAAAGAAAACTCAATCAAAGAGGATTAACACCTCATGAACATATACCAGATGCATATGTCTATTCCCCAATAAAACATTGGTCAAATGAAGAAGTTTGGACTTATTTGAGCAATGTAAAAAACCAATCAACCCCTTTACCTTGGAAAGATCATAACTACATGATGAGTCTTTATGATAAGGGCAGTGGTGAAGCAGATTGTAACATCGCACTAAATCCCGAATCACCAAGCTGTGGGAAGACAAGGTTTGGATGTTGGGTTTGTACTGTTGTAGAAAAAGACCGCTCAATGGAAGGTATGCTTCACAATGGAGAGGAGTGGATGCAGCCACTTTGGGAGTATAGAGAGAAACTATACGAATGGAGAAAGCCTGACTCTGGTAAAAGAGACACACGCAGACGGAATGGCTCATTTGGTCCGGGACCCTTTTTGCCCCAAACAAGAAGAGAACTTTTGCAATCACTATTAGAGGTAGAACAAGAGACCACGCAAAACTATCATCATATGAAAAAAGATGCACCAGATTACAATCCTGATGAAAAAGTCGAACTGATTAAAGATGAGGAGATAAGACTTATTCAAGAGAATTGGGATACAGATGGTGATATTCAAAAAAGTGCCTTTAGAATTGCCCAGCAGTTTGGTAGACTTATGGATGAAAGTGTAGAGACTCCCCTACGCAACAAACTGGAGAAATATAGCAATACACTCAATATTGACCTATTTGAAAGGATTTATGAGATAGAAGCCTATAGAAAAAATATCTCTACAAGGTACGGCGTCATCAAAGATATAGAGAAAAGAGTAGTAGATTTTTATGCCGGAGAGTATCGTGAAGCTAACTAAAATCATCATCGATAATCTCTTCTCATATAATGGAAAACAAGAAATTCCTTTTTCTCCAATTACTTGTATCATTGGATCGAATGGATTTGGAAAAACTTCCATACTCAATGCCATTAAGTTGGGTCTTGGACACTATGATGTCAACCTTGATTCGATTTTAAATAACAAAGCACTTGAATCTCAATGTAGTATTACTTTAGAATTTGACCTTTTTACAATTCAAAGAAGTTGGTCATTTGGTAATGCTATTGAAGAAAATGTAGAAATTATATTTCCTGATGAAAAAGAGAAATCTTTACAAGATACGGAAGCAGAACATTTTATAGAAAATAAAATACCTGGTTTTCTTATTGACTTTTTATTTTATGATGGAGAAGTCGGTAGCAATCTTTTTCTCCTCTCTAGAACAAAACTCAAAAGTCTGTTCGATTATATTTTTGATCTTGATTTGCTCATGCTTGTAAGAAAAGACTCTCTCACTGTAGCCAAGAGACTTTTAGAGCAAAACCGCACTAAAGAGACAGAAGAGTTAGTCAAGTTAGAAAAAAATCGTTTTGACTTAATGGATAGTATTGAAAAGAATAAAGAGCTTCTTAAGCAATCTCAAAAAGCGTACAAAGCTTTATTGCTGAACATACAAAAACTAGATACCCAAATTCGCAATAGAAACAAAAAAATAAAAGAACTACATACGCAAAAAGATGAGAAACAAGCAGTGCTTTCCACACTTGCTCAAAAGTTTAAAGAACTTAATATGTTTGCTTTACCTCTTTTGCTCAATAAAGAACTTTCTAGTGCTTTACAAAAGCGTTCACATAGCCCACTACTACTCAATGACGAGAAGTTGTTTTTAACTCATTTTAGACGCTTTTTCGAACAGATAGGGAGCCCAATGAAGGAAGAGGAGGCTCTTCTGCTTTTTAAAAATTTAATGTTAACGAAGTCAGCGGGGATAGACCTTCCTATGACACAGAAAGAGTTTAAGAAGCTATTGGAGCAAATGAAAAATCTCCAATATGAAATCAAACAGATAGACCTTGCCATACAAGATACTGAAACCAATATCATGGAGCAAGAGATCACGCGTTCTCTCATGGAAGACAAAGAGGATAAACAGAAGCAACTAATAGAACTTCAGCATAAAATAGAAGATATTGAAAATAGTATAAAAAATAAAGAAGATACACTAAAAGATACAAACAAAAGACTTACTATCCTTTTCAAAGAAAACCAAAATGCTTACGCTTCCCTTAAAGGTTACGAAGAGCTCCAAGAGGTTGCTATGGTTGCGGAGAAAGTATATACTGAAGAGCTTACTGAGAAACTTGAAGTATTCAACAAGACCCTTGCCAAAAATACAGCCTCTTTTCTCAAACAATATAAACATATTAATGATATATATATTGATGAGAAACATCGTATTGTCATCACAGATGGAGAGAAGAAGCTTGATCTAGAGCTCCTTTCTGCAGGGCAGAAACAGGTACTTAATTTTCTTATTGTCAAAAGTATTTTAGAGTATAAGGAATTTGCATCATTTGTAATGGTCGATACACCCTTTGGACGACTTTCCAATGCCAACAAAAAGCTACTCTTGGAAGAGTGTTACCTACAGTTTGACAATCTTATCTTGCTTCTTACAGACAGTGAGTTTGAATTTATCCAGTCACAAAATCTAAGATACAACACCTACTATATTACAAGAAATGAACTAGGTTCACAAATCGAGGCAGCATCATGATACGCACAAGTCAAGCGATAGAAAACTACATCTCTCCATTAAGTAAAGCTCTGAGCTTAGAAGGAGAACCAAAATGGATATATCTTCGTTTTATGCTCAATATCTCACTCTCTCTTCAAGAGGATACTTTTGATGATGTCGATCTTGAGCAAACTGATGGCAAAGAGTACCGACTAGAACAGATCACCGGAGAAGGCAAAGGCAGCGAGGACTATACCAAGTTTTATTGGGATGCTATCGAGATCGTTGATGGTATTACCATTGCATCCAAAAAAGAGCTAGAGCAGCACCTCCAAAGACATATCTTTAGAGGGCATCATATTTTGAGTTCTTCTTTGAAACAGGATAGTAATATTTTTGATTTTATGTTGCAGGAGTTTTAAGAGGGTATTAGTATTTTCGCTAATTAATTGATGAAAAAGAATGCGTTTAAAATCTAAATCGTTTAGCATTATCATTTAATTTTTTTAACCATCTTTCTGTTTCTTGTACAGTAGCACCATTTTCCATGGCTGCTTCATAGAGATGGACAAATTCAGTTCGTAAATTATTTGCAAAAATACCCGGATCATCACTTGCTAAAACAAGATAAGGTGTTTCAGTTTGTTTGTTTATTTCATCTATTGGATGAAACCAATTAAAAATATGGTGTTCTCTATAATGTTCATAATAACTTATTCGTAAATTGCTAGTCGGCATTGTCTCGATAGCTATCTCTTTCTTGTTTAAAATTTTGATTAATTCTTGTTGTAAGTAAAAAAGGCTATTATCCCATTCTTCATCTAAATTTATGGTAACAAGTTTATTGTATTTGCTATAAAACTTAGGGTTATGATATTTTTTTAACTCTTCTAATGCTTTGTGCATAAGTAGATCTGAGCTATACAAATCACCAATTAATCTTTTCCAATCGAATTCTATATAATCCAAAAC
>JALUXB010000011.1 GCA_027019175.1 Sulfurovum sp.
AAAACAATCACATGCGGATGTGGTGGAATTGGTAGACACGCCAGACTTAGGATCTGGTGCCTAACGGTGTGGAGGTTCGAGTCCTCTCATCCGCACCACCTTGCATATCCATACAATCTGACAAAATCCAAATACTTACCGAATACACGGGATTTGACGCATAAAATAACGCTTTTGGTATATCTGCTTAATACGCTTGGTGACATTTCTTATACTATCTCCAAATTTAGTATGCGTTTATTATCATTTGTTAATGACAAAATGTTTACAACAGTATATTATTTTGCCAATTCAAAATAAATGCTGCAGGGCACTAAAGGAGAAAACAAATGTCAATACTTAGTAAAATCTTTTCACCAAGAGGTGAATTAAACAGAATAGAATACCTGATTTATGGATTTATAGTTCCGATTATAATCTTTGCAATAGGTATGGTAACATACAGTCAAGTAGGAAACGACATAGCAAAAACATTTTCGGTAATATGTGTTGTAATTGCAGCTTATGTTATTTTAAATGCAACTATCAAAAGAGCAAACAATACAGCTTCAAGTACATTTTTAATATTGGTGATATGGTTTTTGTTGACACCAATAGCGATTTTGTATCTGCTGTTTGCTCCTGCAAAAGCGGTTGATAGTTCTGGTGAACAAAAGAAACAGTTGGGCATTATGGGAGTGATTGCAATCATATTTTTCGGTATTGTCGTTTTGGGTATAGTATCGGCTGTAGTCATTCCAAAACTTGCTAAATCCCACGATGCACAAAAAAGTCAGCAGCAGACGCAAAATACCTCTGTAACAATTTCTCAAAAACAGTAGACAAAGCTTCTTTTGTCGGCTGTTTGCCGTACACAAAACCTGGTTCATTCTCATATGCAACCAAGGTTACATCCCCGCCTTCCAAATTCGTGCTACAATATCTCTTAGAATATCAATTTATACTGAAGGAGAATAGTGATGAAAGAGTCTATTAAAGCCATCGAGAAATCAGTTGAGCGTTTTATGAAAGAGCTCGATGCTACGGAAAAGAAAGCAGCAAAGATCGATAAAGAACTGCAGGAGGTACGGAAAGAGCTTGAACCTATGGAGGTAGAGCTGCTGGAGATCGCCTCTGAGCTGAACAAGACGGAACGTGCGCTGCATGACAAACTCAACAAGGTGGGCAGAACACGTAAGAAGTACCTCAATGCACAGACTGACAGAGAGATGAAGATGTACGAAAAAGACTACAACCGTCTGATGAAAGAGGTGCATGCACTTGACAAGGAATACAAAAAACTCAAAGAAGCGTATGAAACACTTGCAAGAAAAGAAGAGAAAGTGGTGAAAAAAGAGATGGCGCTTGAAGAGGAGAAGGCTGCGCTCTACCGCGAACGCGATATGTATATGCAGGCAGCTTCCCGTATTATGCAGATGCTCTCACGCAAGATCACCCGCACGTCGAAGGCTTAAAGTACTTCGACGATCACTTTGGTGACGATAAACCCGCCGACTACCAGCCAGGCGAACATGCCAAGAGCCGTATAGAGCGGTGCAAGGCCGAGTCCCTTGAATTTGCTGAAGATGGTTCCCATACCAAGAGCGGTCATCGCCATGGTCAGCAGAAATGTATCTACCTGATTGATCAGATGCACTACATTTTCCGGCAGAAGGTGCAGTGAGTTGAATCCTGCAACCAGAATGAAGTACACGGCAAACCAGGGAATGACCAGTTTTGTTTTTCCGCTGTGCTCTGCCCCTGAACGCTTCGCATCCCATGCAAGGTAGAGCCCAAGTACGATCAGCATCGGTGCGATCATAATGACACGTGTCATCTTGACGATGACTGCGGCATCGGCCATCTCTTTTGGGGAGCCCGGAACGGAAGCAGGTACGGCAACAACCTGTGCCACTTCGTGGATGGTTCCACCGGTATAGATACCGAATTCACGCGCTGTCATATGCAGGAAACCTGTTGCATGTTCGATAATACCTGTATAGAGGATCGGATAGAGGAACATGGAAATCGTACCGAAAAGGACGACCATGGAAACGGCGATGGCGGCCTTATACTCTTCTGATTTAAGTACCGGTTCGGTTGCAAGAACCGCCGCCGCACCACAAACAGCTGCACCGGAAGCGGTCAGGATGGATGTGTCTTTTTCCATTCCAAAGACTTTGTATCCGAGCCATGAACCCAGGAGCAGTGTACTTGTCAGCATGGTCAGGGAGACAAAAAATCCGTCAGGCCCTACAGCGATAATTTCCTGAAATGTCAGGCGGAAGCCGTAGAGGACAATGGCGAAACGGAGGATCTTTTTGGCTGAGAAAGTGATTCCCCCCTGCCACTCGACAGGTGTGTGGTTGTGGAGGGTATTGGCGTAAAAGATACCCATGACGATACCGATAACCAAAGGAGAAAGCCCCAACGCTTTGACCGGGCCGAGTCCTGCAATGTAAGTTGCTGCCGCAGCAAAGATGGCGACAAAAAGGATACCGCTGATGGTACCTTGGCGATTTTCTGGAGAAAATGGCATGTATTTACCTCATATGTTGGATTGAATTCAAAAAAACTGATAAATTTTTTGGAATTGTACCATATTCTTGATATAATAGTAAAATCAATATTATCGTCAGCCATAATAAATTTTTTCGAAGAAAAGCGAGTCACTTATGAAACTAACCCTCCGGCAGATGGAAATTTTTCTCAATGTTGTTGCCTCCGGGCATCTGACCAATGTTGCCAAAGAGATGAATCTCAGCCAGTCGGCTATCTCCATGTCCATTAAAGAGATGGAGAATATTCTCGGCCGTCCGGTGTTTGACCGTATCAACAAGAAACTTGTACTCAATGAAGTGGGACGTGCTTTCCACAAAGAGATAGACCCCATTTACAAAAAACTGTCCGATATAGAGTATGAATTTCAAAACTCCGAGAACAAGGGAATGATCCGCGTAGGAGCGAGTACGACAATCGTCGATTATTTGATGCCCTCCATTATATGCAGCTATATGAGCTCCTATCCGGATGTAAAGATTTCACTCAAAGAAGGAAACACCAAAGAGATCAGCGATTTGATCAAAAGCGGAGAGATCGATGTCGGGTTTGTCGAAGGTTTTGTGGAGGGCAGTGATATCATCAAAGAGCAGATAGGGGTGGATGAGCTGATTATCGTTACTTCGCAGAAAGAGCTTGCCAAGCCCTGCTATATTGACGAACTTGCAGAGAAACGGTGGGTTCTCAGAGAAGAAGGTTCCGGTACACGGGAAGTGTTCCTTAACTACATTAAAGACAAAGTCGATGATCTCAATATCTTCTTTGAACTGGGACATACCGAATCGATCAAGAGTATTTTGATGAACCGCGAGTGCCTTACCTGTATTTCAAAAATTTCTGTAGAAAATGAATTAGCAGAGAAAAAACTCTATCAGGTACCGGTGAAAAACTTTGAGTGCAAGCGTGATTTTCTCATGATATACCACAAAGACAAGTACCACAGCACCCTCTTTGACAAATTTGTCTTTTTCTCTAAAAAACTGATGCTTCAGATGCTCGAAGCAGATACACCGCTTCAGTTCAAGAACCGATAAGTTTCAGTGCCGCCTCATACTCTTCGGGGTGGTTGAGATTCAAAAAAGCCTCTCTCTCTTCAAAGTCAACATAGTAGGTGTCGAATGCGTCAAGCAGCATACCCATTTTATGCTTGTCGGCTTCCAGCGCAGACTTTGCATATGGCAAACAGCTCCGTCGGTAAAGACCGCATAGCGGCTGTACCTTTTGGCAGCAGCGCGCAATGACAGCATCGGCATGTCTCTCTGCATCAAGCAGAGCGGTGATGACGGTTTTGTCTATAAAAGGCGCATCGACACTCAGTACGAAGATGGCTTCGGCTCCCTCAAGTGTTTCAAATGCGGAGACCAGCCCTGACATAGGAGAGCTTGCCGCATAGCGGTCGAGTATGAGTGGTGCATCAAAATCGAACTTCTCTGTTTTGCTGCCTATATAGACATTCCTAAAAATTTTTTTGAGCCTTCGGTATTGGTATTCGGCCAGGCTGCCGTAGTTTCCAAAGGGGAGCGTTGCTTTGTCTGTACCCATGCGGGAGCTTTTGCCTCCGGCGAAGATGACGGCAGGAATAGTCTGTTTCATGCAAGAGCCTCTTTCCGTTTTTGGTGAATGAGAAGTACCATAAAGGCCGTGAGTGTAATAAGTGATTCGACCAGAAAGAGGTATGGCCCGTACATTTGTCCTGAAAGAATTGCACCTACCGAGCCGCCAAGCCCAAAAGCGATACCGAGGAAGAATTGTTGTGCCAGTTTCTTCTGGCGGTAGAGGGAAAATACATATGTGATGGCAGCAGTATGGTAGAGTGCAAAGCTGACAGCATGCAGGGACTGTGAAGCAAAGGTAAGTAGCACGGAGTCGGGGAACAGGTAGAGTATCAGCCAGCGTATTGCGGTAACGAATGTGGCAAACTGCAGAATGTGCAGCAGGTTTCGCTGCAGCAGCGGTCCCTGAAAGTAGAGCATGACGACTTCACAAATGACCCCGAAACTCCACATCCAGCTTGTCATCTCCAGTGAAATGCCATGAGCGGTTTCGTAGATAGTAAAGAAGTTGTAAAACCCTCCAAACCCTACCTGCAGTAAAAAGACTGAAACCCAAAAGGCCCAGTAGCGCTTTAGTGAAAAGCCCGTGTCATCGGCACTGCCTGCATGTTCTATCGTGTCGTAGCGTACCAACTGTGCACCAAAGAGCATTGTCAGAAAAGTCATGGCCGAAAGGTAGTAAAGTGCTTCCATCGGTGAGCTCAGTACCTTCCCAAGCCACAGGGCAATGCCCATGAAGCCAAGGGAACCCCATAGCCGTACTTTGCCGTAATGGCTTTTGGAGAGTGTTGCCAGGGCAATGGTCTCAACATAGGGCAGAGATATACCCATGGCTGCACCGAAGAGAAGATTGGCCAGCAGATAGGAGAAAAAATGTTCCCGTGTCACCCAGAAGAGCAGTGTGGCAAGAAAAGTAAGTACAAGGGCAGTCAGATAGACACGCGGTGTGAGCGCAATGAAGTGCTTGAAAACAAAGGGCAGCAGAAAGCGCATAAAGGGAGCAGCCGCATAGATAATACCCACTTCTACCGTACTGTAGCCAAGCTCCACAAGCACTTTGGGCATGAAGATGACATAGACCCCCACCAGGGCAAAGTAAAAAAAGTAAAAGGCGCTCAGCAGCAGCGACGAAGGTCTTAGCAGGACGTGCATGGCTTTTTGATAACAGCAGTGTTGCTTAGCAGGTCGTGCAGGTTCTTTTTGTCTTTTCTGAAAAACATCAGCATCCAGCCAAAGAGCGTGGCGGCCGAGAGTACAGCACAGAGGTTACGAAAGAGAATAAGCGGGAGCGAAGGCCGCTTACCGGTGCTCTCATCGATCACTTCCAGGTCGTAGGCGCGGTAACCGGGTGTCTGTCCGCTTTTGTACATAAACAGTGTCTGTGCGGCAATCAGAGGAATAAGAATGTAGAGCCATCCCAGTGCTTTGTGTGCGGCAAACCCTTCTCTTCCTCCCATAATAAGGTAAAAAACGGCATACATAATAGGCATCAGCAGCATGAAGCTGTCAGTAAGAAAGGCTTTGACTTTCTCTCCTGCTGTGGCATAGTGCCGCTCCTGTACATTTTTTTTAGTATGTTTAGGTTCGGGGGCAGTCACTTTCCCCTGTTTGACATCTCTAAATCGCTGTTTGGCCATGGTATTTCCCTTGTGTGATCATTTGAGCCCCTGAGTCATGGTAAAGATCGGCAGCAGCATGGCAGAGACAATGACACCGACAACAGCACCGATGATGAGCATCATGATCGGCTCGAGCATACTGAGCATCATCTTCAGCCGTTCTTCGTTCTCTTCGGCATAGAGTGCGGAGAGGTTGGCCAGTACCTCGGCCACTTCGCTGGACTCTTCTCCCAGTGCAAGAGACTGCAGGAAGTTACGTTTGAGTTTGACACCACCCTCAAGCTGCAGCGCATTGGAAAGTTTGTTCCCCTCCATCACTTTGTCTGAAGCACGTTCGAACATTTCGGCAAGACGGTAGTTGCCAAAAGAGGCAACGGCCAGTTTGACTGCCTGGGCATAGGCTACTCCGCTGCCAAGCAGCAGGGAGAGAATGTATGAGAAGCGTCCGAGTTCATGGTTCTGGATGATGTTGCCAAGTATCGGCATACGCAGCAGCCATCCGTCGATAAGACGGTGAAAGCCGTATATTTTGGCATAGGCAAGCTTGAAGAGTACGATGAAGAGTACAATACCTACAATAAGATGAATATAGTAGGCACTCAGAAAATCGCTGATACTGAGAACGAACTGGGTAATAGGCGGCAGTTTCTGGTCGGTATCTTCAAATATTTCGGTAATTTTCGGTACGACGAAACTGATGAGGAAGGCCGTAATGGCAATGGCAACGGTCATGATGACGGTAGGGTAGACCATTGCTCCTTTGACCTGCTTTTTCACCTTGTCCTGGGCGGAGAAGAAAGAGGCCATATTGGTCAGCACTTCTGCCATTTTGCCGCTTTGGCCTGCAATATTAAGACTTTGTACGTAGAATTCCGGAAGCTGGTATACCTTTTGGGCATTGAGTGCATGATAGAGAGAGTTCCCCTCCTCAATCATTGTCCGAATAGCGTTGAGAAAGGATGTGTAGCGCTTTTCGCCCTCATGCTGATTCTCCATAAGCCGTATGGCGGTAAGGATCGTCATGCCGGAATTGAGATAGGAGGAGAGCTCTTTGGAGAATGAGGCGAGCATCTCCCCGGACATTTGCCGCTTCCCGAAACTTTCGATCGAAAAATGTTTGGCCGGAGTGAGAGATTCGTAATAGATACCCTGTGTACGAAGCTTTTGTGCTGCTTCTTCACTGCTGGATGCGGTTACTGTCCCTTTGGCACGTTTGCCTGCTTTGTCGAATCCCTTGTATTTAAACAGCATTCGCCATCCTCAATCCTGCCTTTTGCATTATTGGTGCCATTATAGCTTTTTTTCGCTCAAATCCAACCGCCACCGTATTTATATCAGAAAGACTGCAGCTCGAAGCGGAAGTAGGTGGAGGCGTAGTCACCTTTGAGTTTGATCTCGTTGATGGTTGCTGCGGGACTTTCATCGCCCTCCTCTTCCGGAGCCAGTGTGATGGGCTCGGGGATGAAGATGGTACGCTTGATATTTTTGAGGATTTTTCGGCTCTCAAAATCATCTATTTTCATTTCGCGTTCGATGAGGTCATACGCAGATTTCTCTTCTTTGTGATAGTGCAGTACATCTTTGCTTAGGAAGAGTGAATCTTCGAGAGCATGGGCGTTACGTTGGGTAATATAGACGATCTGTTCATGGTTCTGCCCGTAGATCTTTAGAATGTAGACAATGGAAGTTGAAAGAATCAGTACCGAAATGAGAATTTCAATGAGGGTAAAGGCCGGACGCAGCGTTTTCAATAGTAGTCTCCCTGATGATGAAGGACATCGCTGTTCTTTAGCCATAATGCTTTGGCTTCCTCAAGTGATGCTGTCTTCTTGGCTTTACCGAAGAAGGCAGGCAGGAAGTAGACGCCATCATCATCCTGAAGAATAAGGGGGGTACTGCTGCCGTTGGGATAAAAGTTGACTTCCAGACATATTTTTTGATCCTGATATCGCCCGTATTCAAGCTGTGTCAGGGCATTGTTCGCATCGAGGGAGTAGGCTTTGAGATGTGAAAATTTGGTTTTCCCCGGATAGGCTTCAAAAGGAGAAGCAATATCTTCCCTGAAATAACATGACCTGCACCCGTCGATACAGATCAGCGTGCCTTTCCCTTTGAAAAGAGGGCTTTGTGTCACTGCTTCTTTCAGTTTTAGGGGCGTAAGCACCGGCATACGTTTTTTCTCTTTCTCAAAACCGCTGAAACCGAGAAAATAGACCAGCGATATAATAAAGATTACCAGCAGCAGCTCCAGCAGGGAAAAGGCACGCCGGCTGCTGAAGGATGTATACGGCAACATGAAAAATACTATTTGTTGCACTCGGAAAATTTAATGTCTTTGCCGTTGCCTTCTCCGCCCTGTTTCCGGTCGGCACCCAGTGAAATGATTTCGACATCATCCCCCTTGTTGATGTAGATAAACGGTGTCCTCCAAGAGTCTTTGGGCAGTTTCTTGAGGTAGGGTTTGGCGCGGTAGTTTGGATATTTGTCCGGATCGGGGTTGCTCAAAAGCGCCTCGAAGCCCTCTTCGGTATCGGGGTAGACGCCGTTGTCGAGTTTGAACATATCCAGACGTTTTTTAAGATCATCCATTTTCAGGCAGACGGTATCACGTTTCGCCTGGTCGGCAGAGTCCATCAGCCCCGGGGCGACCACGGCGACAAGCCCGCCGAGAATGACGATGACAATAAGCAGCTCGATCAGCGAGAAACCTTTTCTCATATTCTTTTGTGTTTGGGAAGTACAGTAATACATAACGATCCTTGGGTTCCTTTTGGTATAATCATAACGATTTTACTTTAACAGAGCTTTCAGATGGATAAACAGAATACCTCGCCAAGAGGGGCATGCCGGCAGCAGAAGGGATTTGCCCTCATTATTACCCTCTCCGTACTGGCAATTGTCATTGCACTGACTGGGGTACTCATAGGATATCTTGATGTTGCAAGAAAAGAAGCTTCGGCAACCAAAGCACTGGTACAGGCGAATCTCTACTTTGCCGATATTAAGCAGATTCTGAAAAAATTCAAAGATAAAAAAGCGCTCTACAATACCCTCTACCTTACGCCGGTACCGCTTCAGTCTGAAGACGGCCGTTTTTCTCTGGTTCTGCAGTGCCATCCTCTCGACAACGGTGTCAATATCAACTGGCTGGCAGATGAGAACAGTGCGAAGATGCAAGCACAGTATGCAGCTGCACAGAAGGTGTTTGACTATCTGGCAGAAAAGTATGCGCTGTCCAATCCTCTTCGGCTTGAAGAGATGCTGCTGCATGCCATACGCGGCAATGAGGGGGGACAAAGCCGTTTTGTGCGGAAAAATGGTATTATATCGTACCAACAATTTGCGCAGATTCTCAGCCGGTACCAGTTTGAAACGGATGACAAAGCGGCAGGGCGGGTGCCATGGAAAGACTACTTTGTCTTTCATGCGGCAGGTAAGCGTCCAGATGAGAATCTGATTGCGGGAGATTTTGCTTCCAAAGCACTGCTTGCAGCATTGTTTGAGATTGACCCTGCATTGCTCCAGGCGGAATGGGTAGCATCAGAAGGTACGCTCAAATCACTGCTTCAGGCACATGGCATACCGTTTGACAAGCATCTGTTCGCATCGAAATTCAGTGAGAGAGCAGGTTGCGAAGTGCACTACATGTACGAAGGTGAGCGGTTTGCATTTGCATTCAAAGACCAAGAGGGAGAGGTGAACGAATTTGAATTTTTCAGGGAGTAGCAGACCGCTTATTTTGGTACACCGTGCCATGAAGACGGTCACCGGTATCGAGGGAAGGGTCGATGTCATGGTGACCCCGCAGTTCTATACTGTGAAACGGGAAGCACTCCATATCCGCTTTGCCCATCAGGCGCAAAAGATCGCGCCGTCGCTCTTTGACGGCCTGCTTGAAGATCCTGCCAATCACGATTACTTTGTCTATCGTGAAGATGAAACTTGGGTATTTATTGCGTATGACCCAAAAGAGATTGCTGCATTTCTTGAAAGCCGGGGTATAGCACCGCAGCAGGTTGCAAAACTCTTTTTTGCCCAGCAGGCAAAAGCACATTTCACTGCACCTGTGGCACTGGGAGAAAGAGAAGCGCTGGTATTGATCGACCAGACGGTCACCGTTGTTCCGCGTGCAGTATTGCATAAACAGCAGTGGCGTACGTTTGATGAAACGTTCCGCCCCGGCAAAGGGGTGAGCCTTGGTGTGGCAGAAACATCTCTGTTGACACGGAAACAGGCACTTTCCCTTGCAGCGATTCTTTTTCTTTTTGGCATAATATGGTTGTCGGAAGGGTGGCGATACGGTCGTACCAATACGGCATTGCAGACCAAACTGGAAACCTACTACGCAACATATCCGAGCCTGCAAAGTGCCTATACGCGTGACAGTATTGCTGCAAAGTACCGCAAGATCGACAAGATAGAGCGGAAAAAACGTCAAGTTGTAGGGAAAATAGCGGGAATGCTTTTCAAGGGTGTGACATTAAAGTCTTTTGAAATGGATGAAAAAAGGTTTCATGCCGTTTTTGAAGCTGTCGATGCCAAGACACTGAAACGTTTGGAAGCATTGGCGAAGGCTTCGGGTATTGTTCAAAAACAGCGTAAAACAGGCACAACGATGACAATAGAGGGGAAAGTATGATCTGGCAGCGCTACCGAAATGAACTGATTGTCGCAGCGGCACTCCTCTTTGCCCTCTCGGCATTTTTCTACAAACATGCCAAACGTGCGGAAATGGCCCAGTCGAACCAGCAGATGGCAAAAGAGTTCGCCCTCCTGAAGGAGACCGTCAGTCTTAAAAAAATCTGGGGAAACAAACAGATAGGGAAAAAGGTTGACGCGCTGAAAAACCTGGTGAATCCCTCAAAGATGGTATGGCAGAAGAAAGGGCGCAAACTGCATATGACGCTGCATGACCTGACGGCTTCAGAAGTGAACAGGGTGGTGACCCGCATACTCAATATTCCCGTGCAGGTGCAAAAACTGAAAAGTGAAAAAACGGGAAATACGTACAGCATGGAGATTGTATGCAAGTGGTAATCAAAACGTTGGCGGTTATGTTGACTGTCTGGTTGGCACTGTTGGCATTTATGCCGAAAGAGGAGATCTATTTCCGGGCAGAGCAGGCACTGGCATCACAGGGTGTCGAGATCAATGAAGGTCAGATGGAAGAGCATCTTTTTGGTATAACAATTAAAGATGCTACGATTTATGTGCAGGGTATCAATGTGGCGACGGTGAAGGAAGCTTCACTCTTTACACTGCTGTTTTACACCAGGGTAGAAGCCGATGATATTCAGGCAGATGCCTCCCTGGCACATATGCTGCCTGCCTCTGTGGTACGTCTTGTGCTGACACATTCCCTGATGCATCCGGAGACTGTCTATATTGAAGCAGAGGGAAGTTTTGGAAAAGCAGAAGGAACCCTTTCTTTGCAAACACGAAAACTGCATCTTGACCTGGTAAAAACAGGAAAAATTGAAACAGTGCGAAACCTGCTGAAGCACGGGAAACAAGGATGGTATTATGAAAGCACTTTCTAATTCCCGCCTTATGAACCGTCTGATCGGAATACTGCTTGTACTGCTGTTGGTCAAACTGCTTTGGCTGACGGTTGAAGTGGCATTGATGCCGGTGTCCGGGGTCAACCATGCGCAAAGCAAAGAGGCAAAGCCGCTCTACTATCGTGTCAAACTGACACAGGGGAACCGTATTGCTCCCCGTCCAAAACCCCAAAAGAAGATTGCAGGAAGCATCAAAGAGATTAAACTGCTTGGTATCTATCACTCTCCCAGCCAGACGGTAGTGACTGTCTCTTACAAGGGGAAGAGCAAAGTGCTGGCCATAGGGGAATCAATCAATGGTTTTACGCTTGAAGGTGCAGGCCACGGATATGCACTCTTTAGCAAAGGCACAAAAACCTACCGCGTAGACTTGCTGGAGAAGAAAGAGAGCGGCAGTTACAAGGTCTCCAGCCCCAAACACAGCATTGCTGCCCCTACACCATCTGCCTCTATGCAGGGGGATGTGACCGATGCAGGAGACCATAAGATCGTTGACAGGTCTTTGCTCGAGCACTATACGGCACATATGGATGAAATTTACAAAAATATCGGTATCAGGGATGTTAAAAAAGGCGGTAAAATTGAAGGCTTCCGTGTCAGCTTCGTGAAGCGTGGCAGCCCTTTTGCCAAGCTTGGACTGCGGCGGGGTGATATACTCAAGGCAGTCAACGGACAGCCGCTGACAAGCTACAAGGCAGCTTTCGATGCCTATAAGTCGGTCAATGATGCCTCCGGGCTGACATTGACCATTCAAAGAGGAAACAAAGAGATGGAGTTGGAATATGAGATCAATTAAACGAATACTGCTGCTCTGCCTCGTCTGTGTGACGGTGGTAGTACATGCCGAGGATGAAACAGTCGATCTGAACCTGCGGAATATGAGTGTCAAAGACTTTATCGAAATGGTCTCCAAGATCACACACAAAAATATTCTGATCGATGCAGACCTGAAAGGAAAGATCAACTTTATATCCCAGGAGCCGATCAAGAAATCATCATTGATCCCTCTGGCAAACTCCATTCTCAGCAGCAAGGGGCTGACACTGATCAACCAGGGAGATTTTTTCAAGGTTGTCAAGAGCAGCAATGCGGCGGGGGAAGGGCTGGATGTCAGCAGCAAAATCGAGGGTGAGACCATGAAAACAGTCATGTTCCCGCTCAAAAACTCCAATGCTGCCGTAGTCAGAGCAAAGATCAAACCGCTGCTCAACCGAAGCGACAAAGTCATTTCTTTCAAAGAGAATAATGTTCTGGCCATCACTGCTACCCCGCGTACGCTCAAATCGATTGCCAAACTTATCCATGCCATCGAAAAGCGTGGCGCCAAACACTCGACTGTCATCAAACTCAAACATTCCAGTGTCAAAGATCTGTATGCCAATGCGCAAAATATGGCGAAGAAGCTTTTCCCCCAGACCATCGAAAGCGAAAAGGTTGACATTTTCAAGGATGATGCCACCAACTCCATCATCCTTGTTGGGAAAGAGGATAACATCCACCGCATGATCCGCTACATCAAGCAGCTCGATATCGAGGGGGAGGACCAGACGCAGAAGATGTATGTGATTCGTCTGAAGAACTCCAATGTCGAAGAGATGGAGAAGATCCTTTCCAAGCTGGTCGCACAGATGAACAATATGGCGACCAGACAGCCAAGGAAAGGTGCCAAGGCACCCAGCAAAGCGATGGTCGTTTCCGATGTGGAACGCAATGCCCTTATTGTCCTGGCGACAGGGGAGCAGATCAAAAATATTCGTGAAACAGTGCGGAAGATTGACATTCCAAAAGTACAGGTTTACGTTAAGGCACGGATTGTTGAGATTGACAGAAACCTTGCCGAGCAGGTGGGAATGAAATACGGCATTAACGGTGGAGCTATTACCGCTAACGGTCTTTATACTCTCGCGGGTAATATGGGTGCAAGTGCTTTACAAATATCCCCAGACCTTTTGGCATTCTTGAATACCAATACCACAAAGACGGTTTATAATGCAGCAGGAGAGCCGATTGGAACAGAAACAGACCCTTCATTCAAATTCGGGAATGTCGATAAAGTTTTCGCTCTTGGTGCACAGCTTGACCTGCTCGAGCAAAACGGAGCGGCACATATTCTCAGTGAACCCTCTATTCTTTGTACCAACAATAAAGAGGCTGAAATCTACGTGGGACAGACACGCTCCATTCTTACACAGGCGCAGCAGTCAACCACAGGTGTCTCCAATGTTGTCAACAACTACAGCCGTGAAGATATCGGGTTGACACTCAAGGTCAAACCACGGTTATCAAGCAACAACAAGGTCACGCTGGAAGTGAGTACCATTATTGAAGATGTACTTGACAACGAATCTCCATCTGCTGACCGTCCGACAACGACAAAACGTGAAGTGAAGACTACAGCTATCGTCAACAACGGAGAAATGATTATTCTTGGCGGGCTTATCAAAAATGCAGGAGGAAAAGGAGTAAACAAAGTACCTTTTCTTGGCGATATTCCAGTGCTTGGAGAATTATTGTTTACGCATACTTCTGATCTAAGTCGTGAAACCAATGTGGTTATCTATCTTACTCCCTATATTGTACGCAGAAGTGATGAACTGCAAAAACTTAGACGGCACCTGGATGAGCTGGAAAAGGTGCAACGAGAGTATAACCGTCTTTATGAAAAGGTCGCAGAAGCCAGGGCAGAGGGAAAGCCTGTCAGTGAAGTGATTCCCGTAGCACCTTCGGCACATCGCATCAAACAGCCGTCTTCAACCGGCTACCGCCACAGCAGCGACAGTATTATAGGAGCCTTTTAAAATGCTGTTTTCCCGTCTGAAAGATGTCAACCTCGAGCCGCTTTGGGAGGAGGAGATCAATCACAAACTGGCTATCGGGCATAATCTTCTTTTTTCGCGTATCGATGGTGAAAAACGTGCAGTTGTCGAAGAAGCGACAATGGGAGAAGCCCTTAACCATCTGGCAAAACTGGGAGTTGAGTATCCTGTTACGGTAGTAGATGCAGAGAGTTTTGAACGGCTGAGGAACAAGTTTCTGGAAATTCAGCGCGGCTCTGAGTTTGAAGAGATGTCGACGGCAACCGAGGAGCTTATCGAGGTCGAGTCAGATCTTCTGGAATTCATCCGAAATTCACAGGATCTGCTCTCAAGCGAAGCCTCTGCACCGATTATCAAACTGGTCAACTCCCTCTTTTTTCAGGCCATTCAAAAAGGTGCCAGCGATATTCACATTGAAAGCGGAGAGCGCAAAGGTGATGTGCGGCTTCGTATTGACGGGGCACTGAAAAAGCATCTCGATCTTGACAAGACGGTCATAGGGTTGGTGATCAATCGTGTCAAAGTCATCTCCAACCTCGATATTTCCGAGAAGCGTGTACCGCAGGACGGGCGTACACAGATCTCCATTTCGGGCAAAACGCTTGATGTCAGGGTCTCTATTCTCCCTACCTATCACGGAGAGCGGGTGGTCATGCGTATTTTGGCACAGAGTGAGCACATCCCTACACTGGAATCGCTTGGATTTTCCGAAGACATTACCAAAAGTCTTTACAAACTTTTGACACATTCCCACGGCATGATTTTGGTGACAGGCCCGACAGGGTCTGGTAAATCGACCACCCTGCATGCCTGTTTGCAGCACATTGCGTCACCGGACAAGAACATCATTACCGTAGAAGATCCGGTAGAGTACAACGCAGATAACATTTCACAGATACAGGTTAATGACAAAGTAGGGTTGACTTTTGCGGCAGGGCTGCGTTCGATCCTGCGCCAGGATCCCGACATTATTATGGTTGGGGAAATCCGAGACTCCGAAACAGCGGATATTGCCCTGCGTTCGGCACTCACAGGACACCTGTTGCTCTCGACACTGCACACCAATGATGCCACCTCTTCACTAAGCCGTCTTATGGATATGGGGATCGAGAATTTTCTGATCTCTTCAACACTGCTTGGGGTACTGGCGCAGCGTTTGGCGCGTAAACTTTGTGTCCACTGCAAGGCTGAAACAACACTTTCTCCGGTAGTCACGGAAGAGGCCGGGCTTCCTTCCTCCCACACCTATTACACGGCCGTAGGCTGTAAGGAGTGTGATTTTACCGGCTACAAGGGCAGGCAGGCAATCGGTGAACTCTTTATCGTGGATGATGATGTTAAGCTGATGATGAAAGATGGTTACAATGATCACCAAATCCGTGAAGCGATGAAGCAGAAAGGAATGGCTACTATTTCCGATAAGCTCAGGCAAATGCTCATTGCCGGACAGACCAGCTATGAAGAGGCGATCCGGGTAGGATTGATGGACGGCTGATGCGAAAGCGCGCGGCATTTACCCTCATTGAAGTACTTATTTCCATTGCACTGCTGGGGATCATACTGCCGGCACTCTACAAAAGTGTTACCCTCCTGCGTGACTCCAACAGCCATCTTTTCGGATATCTTTTAAAAGCAAAAGATCAGGCCAAAAGTACAAAAACACTCTTTCTTGATATTGCCAGCAGTGACGGTAATCTGACTTTGCATAAAGATGAATTTGACCGCCTCTGTATAGAAAAAACCAACAATTCACTTTATGGTCTTTCTCAGGCAAAAGTCTGCTGGATGGTACTGAAAGAACATAAAATACTGGTAAGGGTGGAGGGAACCGATTTTCATCTTCCTGTAGGACAGGACGAACAGGTTGCAGTAGATGCTGTGATGAAGGCGATGAGCCTGTTTGATATTTACTGGAAAGGAGACAAGGTACTTGTTATCCTTCAGCAAAAAGGGAAAGAACCTGTGAGTTTCATGATACAGGGCATTACCAAGCCAAAACCAAAGAAAGCAAAGCCCAAAAAACCAAAAGGAACAAAGCCGTTCAAACGGAACCGTAAGCCTGAGGAACCTCATACTGCCAAAACACCCTTGCCAGACAAAAAAACTTCCTTGGCACTCTGATGACGGCAAGGTAAGCTGACGGGCTTTTGATTTTGGTACAATAATCCCATATGCAATATGCTATACAAAGGATGTAACAATGCAGGAAGTGTACGAAAAACTGGGACTTTTCTATCTTGGGAAAGATGTAGACAAAGAGACACAGCAGCCAACGGAAATACTGACACTGCTCAAGAATAAAAATTTTACTACCCATGCTGCAATTATCGGTATGACCGGCTCAGGAAAGACAGGACTGGGTGTAGCACTGATTGAAGAAGCGGCTATTGACAATATCCCGGCTATTGTCATTGATCCCAAAGGTGATATGGGGAATCTTTGTCTGACAGATCCGGAGTTCTCTGCAAAGCAGTTTGAACCCTGGGTACGGGATGAAGCGGAAGCAAAAGGCGAAGTACCTGCTGTTTATGCCCAAAAAGTGGCTCAAATGTGGAAAGAGGGCATTGAAAGCTGGCAACAAAGCAGTGAAAGGGTTGCACGTTTTGCCGCAGTGGAGAAAACCATCTATACCCCGGGAAGTTCTGCCGGTGTATCGGTAAATATCCTATCTTCCCTTGGTAAACCGCCGGTAGAAATTATGGAAGAGAGCGACACACTTGCCTCTTATCTCAAAAGTGCGGCTTCAAGTCTGCTGGCACTCATCGGGGAAGATACCGATTCGCTTGATACCCCTGAATATATTCTTGTTGCACAAATTCTGATGCATGCCTGGACATCGGATGAAGAGATGGATATTGCAAAGATCATTGGGCAGATTATCAATCCGCCGTTCAAAAAAATAGGCGTGTTGCCGTTGGAAGACTTTTTCCCGCAAAAAAAACGTTTTTCTCTGGCAACAAGGTTTAATGCACTGCTTGCAAGTCCGAGTTTTTCATCATGGCTGGAAGGAGAAGAACTCGATATCCAAAAACTTCTCTACGATGAGAATGGCAAAGCAAAAATTGCCATTTTTTCCATTGCGCACCTGAATGATCAGGAACGGATGTTCTTTGTCACGCTGCTGCTCAACCGCTACATTGCGTGGATGCGGCGACAAAGCGGTACTTCACGGCTTAAGACGCTGCTTTATATGGATGAGATCTTTGGTTTCTTCCCGCCAAGCAAAAATCCGCCAAGCAAAGAGCCGATGCTGTTACTGCTCAAACAGGCACGTGCATTCGGGGTTGGAGTGGTACTCAGTACTCAAAATCCGGTCGATCTTGACTACAAAGGGCTTGCCAATATCGGTACCTGGTTCATCGGGCGGCTACAGACAACACAGGACATCGAACGGGTCATTGACGGGCTTGGCGGCAAGGTAGGTTCCAGTTTCGACAAGAATGAAATCAAAGCATTGCTCTCCAACCTTGCCAAACGTACTTTCTTTCTTAAAAGTGCACATCTGGATGACATTAGACTCTTTACGACCCGTTGGGTATTGAGCTATCTTAAAGGACCATTGAAAAAAGACGAGATCGCCACATTGATGGTGCAAAAGAAAGCAGTTCTTGCAAGGAAATTTACCCCATCATCAGCTCATGCAATACATAAGGAGAGTGCAACACAGACCTATCAGCAGGTTGACAGATCCATTGTTCAGTATTTTGAGCCGGATGCTACAGGAAGGAATGATTACTTTCCAACGTTGGCAGCAAAAGCCACTGTACATTTTTTCAATCAAAGCAGGGGTATCGATGAAGAGAAAACATTGATGCTCTCCCTGCCGATTGAGGCATCACTGTCCCGTATTGACTGGGAAGCGGCAGAAGAGGACTCTGTAGATTTTGAACGTTTTCCGCGTACTGTACCCACCGGTGCCCACTTTGCGACGCTTCCGGAAACAGTACTTCAGGACAAAGGTTTGCGTAAATGTGTACGTGAATTAAAAGAGTATCTTTACCAGAGTGAATCATTGCAGCTATGGCGCTGTAGGATGCCAAAGCTTGAATCAAAAGCCGGTGAGTCCCGGGCAGACTTTATGGTACGCCTGCAGGATATACTTGCAGAGAAAAAAGAAGAAGCGATTGAAAAGCTCAAAGAGCGTTATGGCAAAAAAGAAAAAGTATTGATGGATCGTCTGGAGCGTGCCAAAGCACGTGTAGCAAAAGAGGAGGCAGATTCTACAAGCAGTATTATCGAGGCAGGTATTTCTGTATTGGGAGCACTTTTTGGCAAAACAAGTGTCAGCAAAGTAGGCAGAGCTGTCAATAAGGGCGGACGGATTCTCAAAGAACGGGGAGAGATGAGCCGTGCGCAGGAACGGGTAGCCTCCATTGAAGAAGACATCAATGCCCTTGAAGAAGAACTTGAACAAAAAATAGATGCATTGAACGAGAAGTACAGTGTGGAAAACTGCGAAGTTACCGAGTTTAGAATCAAGCCGAGAAAGACTGATATTGATGTAGAAAGCTGTGCTCTTGTATGGCGTGCCTAAATTAATATTGAGTGTATAGATAGATAAAGTAGTTTTAAAAGAGATTGTCCTATAATATTCTCCATTTATTATTATATTTAATATATAAAAAGTAGGAGAATAAATATGGTTACATTTACTAATGTAAAAACGGGGAACGTTGTCAGCAGGGAAGAGACCAAAGAGGAAGAGTTTATTTATGAGGGAAAGCCATTACTTGTTGAAACCGATATGGATGGTGTCATCACCTATGCCAACCGTCGTTTTATCGAAGTGAGTGGTTATGGGAAGGAAGAGGTGATCGGTTCTCCACACTGTGCCCACATGCATCCAACGATGCCCCAGTCCATTTTTAAAGATGCGTGTCAAAAGACGTCTGCAGGAAAGACATGGAGCGGATATATCTGCAATATTTCGAAAGAAGGTGTAGGCTATTGGACTGAAATGACTATTCAGCCAAAGCGTAATGATAAGGGTGAATTGGTTGGGTTTATGGCAACGAGACGTGCCCCGGATGCGGACAAGCTGGGAAAAGTAATTGAAGAGTATGAAACGATTCGTCTTAGCGGCAATGCAAATACAACCAGCCAGTATTGCGGAGAAGTATTTATGGGAAGAGGGGCGTGTAACTTTTAGCCCGTCTACCCTTTGCTGCCGGGTTTGATGGCAGTGCTTCCCTCTTGACACATAGGACATGCATCAGGTGCATACATTTCAAATGTAAAGTCTGCCAGAGAGAAGAGCGGCACATCGGCAGGGAGCTTACACTCAGGCTTTGCTTCGGCTTCTCCTCCGACACGTTTACAAAAACCACGGTTGGCAAGTGAGGCGAATGCAACAACTTTTGCGCCAAGTGCTTCAATGGCTTCTGCTGCTTTCACTGCGGAGCCGCCTGTAGTGATGATATCTTCACAGATAATGATCTTCTCCCCCGGTTTGACTTCAAAACCTCTTCGAAGCGCCATGCCGCCCTCTATTTTTTCAACAAAGATAGAGCGCACACCAAGGGAACGTGCGAGTTCATAACCGGCCAGAACACCGCCAAGTGCCGGTGCACACACAGTATCGACTTCGACACCGGCTTCACGAATCATGTTGGCAAGGGCATCTGCAAGTTTGGCAGCTGTTTCAGGGTACTCCAGTACTTTTGCACTCTGAAGATAGCGCGCTGAATGGTTGCCGCTGGCAAGAAGAAAATGCCCCTCAAGCAGTGCATCAGCATCTTTGTAAATTTGTTCGACATTCATTTTAAACCTTTAGAATATCTGCTTCTTTGGATTTAAAGAGATCATCGATCATTGCTATATGTGCATCGGTAATCTTTTGGATCTCATCCTGTGCCTTTTTGGATTCATCTTCACTGATCTCTTTGTCTTTTTCAAGTTTCTTGATTTTGTTATTGGCATCTTTACGGATGTTTCTGACCGCAACACGTGCATTCTCCGCCATCGCCTTGGCCTGCTTGACGATCTCCTGGCGCTGTTCACTCGTCATTGGCGGGAAGAAAAGCTTGATGAAGTCACCGTCATTGTTGGGGTTGACACCGATGTTGGCTTCCTGGATTGCCCGTTCAATGTCACTGAGCAGGTTTTTCTCCCATGGCGTAATGGCAATGGTCGTTGCATCGGTTGCGATGACACTTCCTACCTGGTTCAGAGGCGTAGGGGTTCCATAATAGTCAACCTTGATATTGTCAACAATGCTGGTAGTCACTTTACCGGTTCTCAGGGAAGCAAAATCACGCTTCAGTGCCTCTATACTCTTGTCCATATGCTCTTTGGTATGTTCGAAAATTTCATCAATCATATATTCTCTCCTAAAGGATTATTTGAGTGAATTTTACCCTTTTTTACCTTTTTGCGTACTTCATGGAAAGGTATGTGGGAATAGTGTCTGAAGGAAGGGCTAAGCCAGGAAATTATCCCCGGCTTTAAATGTGTTCTGGGTGTTTATTTTTCTGGAGTCTGCGGTGCTGCCGGTGCAGCAGGGGTATCTGAAGCCGGCTTTATGGGTGCAGCAGGTACGACTTTGTTGTTCTTCGGAACAATTTTGTCAGCTACCGAGCTTTGGTTCTCTTTGGTGTAAAAGTATCCCAATGCCAGTGTATTGACAATAAAAAGCAGTGCCAATGTAAAGGTGGCTTTGGCCAGGAAGCCCATAGGACCCTTTGCTCCGAAAACGGACTCGTTGCTTCCGCTGTAGGCACCAAGACCGATACTTGAACTTTTTTGAAGCAGTACAGTAATGGTGATGGCAATTGCCAGAATAATTTGTACAATTAGCAGTGTAGATGTCATAAAATCCTCTTCGCGTATCCGCTTATGTGCGGGCAATATTTTGGGCGATTATACCCAAACCATATTGAAAGTACGATAATGTGAAAAAATGAAATGGAGTCAGGGGTACCATCGGGGGAAAGTACTTCCCCAATATGGTTTTGTTTTAGTCGTCGTTTCCGAAAATACCGAGCAGTTGAAGAATGGTGGTAAACATATTCAAAAAATCAATATAGAGTGACACTGCTGCATCCACCGGCGAATCATAGGCACCGTTGGCAATATTCTGGGTATCATAAATGGTGAAGAATCCAAACAGCACAAGTACACCTGCTGTGATGATGATGTGCATCATGGGACTGTGAAGCAGAAAATAGTTCACCAGTGATGCAATGATCACAACGATCAAAATGATAAAAAGCGGTTTTCCCCAACTTGAGTAATCACTTTTGCTATTGATTGCAAAAAGGCTGAGTGCTCCGAAAAGCACTGATGTCATTAGGAAAGCATTGCCGATGACCGCTCCCATACCTGCGCCGATGAAAGAAGCCAGCAGTGGCACAAGTGAAACGCCTGTGAGGAATGTAAACAGAAAGAGCATTGCCAGATTCAGTCCCGGTTTACCTCTTGAGAGTCCAAGTCCGAAGAAAAGCACAAGAAGCTCTGCCCCAAAAATAAACCATTTGTATTGCATAACTGCTGCTGCGTAAGGCATTGTCACGTATGCCCCGGCTGCGGCGGCAATCATGCTTGCAGCAAGCAGTTGATACGTTTTTTTCATAAAGTCGACTGTTGCCGCCTCCTGAACATAACCCGTTTGTCGGGCAGCTGTATAGTCTCTGTCATATAATGCCATGTAAATCCTTTTTCATTGGTGATTGTTTTTGTGCAAGTATAATTACGTCAGATTAATCCAAGGTTAATCACAGTCGCTCTTCGGCTTTTCTTTTACGCTGTAGGGCAAGATACTCATTTTGCGCTTTTTTTGCATCCGTGCGGTTGGTCTCTATTGCTGATTTCGCTTCTATTTCCTGATGCGACGGGGGTGTTGGCTCTTCCTGACTGCATCCGCTAAAAAAAAATATACTACAAAGTGATAAAAAAAACAGGCTGCGCATATATAAAACTCCTTGTCAATAAGTATTGCGTGCAGGCATTGTAGAGAAACAAATCTTAGAAATGGCAAAAAGTAGCACTCTTTTATATAATAATGTATGTAAAACGTATAAATTAAAAAAATTTCAAAAAAAAACGAAAAAAACCGAAAAAACCCTTGACAAGGGTGACGTTCGGTGCTATAATACGCGTCCACAAACACAGAG
>JALUXB010000012.1 GCA_027019175.1 Sulfurovum sp.
TGATACGCCCATCCAGCCCCAGTTCCCCAAAAACATAAAGCTGAGGCTCATCAAATGCCTTTTTGTTCATAGCAATCAGCAGTGCAATGGGAAGGTCAAAATGACTGCCGGACTTCTTCAACTCCGACGGTGCAAGCCCTATCGTTATTTTTAACGGCGGAAAGACAAAGTCGTTGGTCAGCAGTGCTGACTTCACCCGCTCCTTTGCCTCCTGAATATCCGAACTGGCAAGCCCCACAACCGTAAAACCAGGCAAACCTTTTGTAAAGGTCGCTTCAACTTCTACTACCTGCGCATTGACACCCTCCAGTGTTGCGCACAAAACCCGGTTGACAATCGCATCCTCTTTGGACTTCTGCTTGATTTTGAGCTGTTTTTTTTCTACATTGTTTTGTTTTGCATTCATGGTGCCATTATGCAGCAAAGAAGAAGAAAGGTGTAAAAATATTTCATATTGTCATATTTTTACACCTATGGTTAGATGTTATGAAGGGTTTAATGTATGTCTTGAAAGCGTATCCAAATACACCTTCATCATCATTCTACGAAGCTTTTTTTCTTTTTTTCCACTCTTTTTCAAACTTTTTACGTTTGATGAAAGAGAGCTTTTCAATAAATACATGCCCTTCGAGATGATCGATTTCATGCTGCATTGCAATGGCGAGGAAGTCATTATCTTCAATGATATGCTTTTCACCGTGGCGGTCATAATATTCGACTTTGACATGTTTGGCGCGCTCCACCTCTTCGTAGATACCAGGAACCGAGAGGCAGCCCTCCTGAAACTTGGTAGAGCCGTCTTTTTCGATAATAACCGGGTTGATCATCTCCAGTGTATTTTCGCGCGGCTGCTCCTCTTCACCTTCAGGGATACCTTCAAGCGGGATATTGATGATGAGTACACGTTTGTCAATACCCACCTGAATGGCAGCGAGGCCTACACCGTTTTTTGCACGCATCGTATCGTACATATCATCGAGCAGTGTATGAAGTTCTTCATCAAAATGCTCCACCGGTTTGGAAACCTGTTTCAGCCGTTTGTCGGGATAGACAACGATCTCTCTGACCATACTTCTGCCTCCGGTCTATATAAAGCTTTTGGTCAGTACCTGATCGATCAGGCCATACTCAACTGCCTCTTTGGCCGACATAAAATTGTCTCTGTCGGTATCTTTCTCGATCTGTTTGACCTTCTTGCCTGTCTTCTCCGCCAAAATATGGTTGAGGGTATCTTTCAGGCGCTTGATCTCTTCAGCCTGAATAAGGATGTCTGTCGCCTGACCCTGCGCACCGCCAAGAGGCTGGTGGATCATAATACGTGCATTCGGCAGAGCGTAACGCTTGCCGTCTGTACCCGATGCCAGCAAAAATGCACCCATCGATGCCGCTTGGCCGATACAGATAGTCACAATATCAGGTTTGATATAGTTCATCGTATCGAAAATGGAAAATCCGCTGGTGATCACGCCACCCGGAGAGTTGATGTAAAAGTAAATGTCCTTATCGGGATCCTGCGCTTCAAGAAAGAGCAGCTGTGCAACAATAGAAGAGGCGACAGCATCATTTATCTCACCGCTGAGCATGATGATACGGTCTTTAAGAAGTCTCGAATAAATATCGTAGCTGCGTTCACCTCTGCCGGTCTGTTCGACTACGTAAGGGATATAACTCATAGGTTTGCCTTTATATGAATGGTATTAAAGTGATTTATTTATATGTAAAGAATATACAAAAAAAAGATTAATGGGAAGCGGCGGCCGGTTAACGGCACATCCGCATGCTTATTTCTCGTCGAATCCGAGGAGTTTACCGAAGAGTTTATCTTCGATCATTCCCATCTTGACTGCCGGAAGCAGGTTGTTCTCCTGGTAGTACTTAATGATTGCCTGAGGATCCTGACCACTGATCATTGCCTCATAGTAGATTGCCTGGGAAACTTCCTGGTCATCAACAGTGACACCGAGTTCTTTTGCCAGTGCATCGACGATGAAGGTCGCTTTGACAGACTTTTCAGCCTCTCCTCTGACTTCTTCACGCAGCTCTTCTACTTTTTCAGGATTCTCCTGATATGTTTTAAGCTCTTCTTCGCTCATCTCTCTTGCTTTGGCATTGATCTTCTGGTCGATCTCCTGCTCAACAATGTTGTTCGGCAGAGCAAAGTCAAACGCTTCTACGAGTGCTTCTACCAGTTTCGGCTTGAGCTCTTCCTGATAGAGTTTGGAAAGTTTTTCATTGACGATCTGATCTTTGAGTCTCTCTTTCAGAGTCTCTACTGTCGCTTTTTCGTCATTGAGGAGTTTCTGAGCCAGCTCATCGTTGATTTCGGCAGGTACCTGCTCCTGAATTTCGTGAAGCTTCACTTTGAAAGTTGCCTCTTTTCCTGCAAGCTCTTTTGACTGATACTCTTCAGGGAAAGTGACTTTGATCTCTTTTTCTTCATCGTATTTCATACCGATGATCTGATCTTCAAAGCCGGGAATGAACTGTCCGGAACCGATTTTGAGTGCGAATTTCTCCGCTTTCCCGCCCTCGAAAGGCTCTCCGTCAAGGAAACCTTCAAAGTCAATAATAACAGTATCACCGTCTCTGACCATACGCTTACGCTTGATCTTTTCCAGTTTTCCCTGCTGCTGAGCGATCTCTTCAAGTTTGGCTTCTACCTCTTCTTCCGTTGCTTCAGGCTTTTCATAAGAAGGCACTGCTTTTTCATACCCTTCGGTATTGACTGCCGGTCTGAGAGAAACTTCAAGTTCAACATCGATTTTTCCGTCTTTTTTGTCGTACTTCTTGAAGTTCGGTTCACCGATAATGTCAGCTTTGTCAATCCCCGCCTGGGAAATACCGAGGTCGATCAGTGCTTTGAGTGCGTCCGCTTCGGCATCCTGCTGCAGTTTGTCACCATGCAGTTTTTTTACGACATTTGCCGGTACTTTGCCTTTTCTGAAGCCGTCCACTTTCATCTGCTTGCCCGCTTCTCTGGCAAGTCTGTCGACGTTTGTATCGATCACACTCTGTTCGATCTCGCCGTTTACAGATACATTTGCATCGTCAATCTTTTTTACTTCAACTTTCACAGTTATCCTTTTTACATTAAATAAAATTGGGTGATTTTATCGAAACTTTGATAAAAAACCTATTTTGCATTCTTCTTGTCTCTCTGAACACGCTTACGCATTGCCGGATCGAGATGTTTCTTTCTGATACGGATACTCTCCGGAGTAATTTCGATCAGTTCATCATCTTCGATCCACTCCATGGCGATTTCCAGAGACATCTCTCTTGGCGGTACCAGTTTAATGGCATCATCTGCACCCGAAGTACGCATGTTGGTCAGCTGTTTTCCCTTGAGAGGGTTAACTTCAAGGTCTCCCGGACGTGCCGATTCACCAATGACCATACCATTGTAGACCTTGTCCTGCGGTTTGATGAAGAGAGTACCGCGTGCCTGAAGGTTGAAGATGGAGAAGGCAACGGCCTCACCGTCATCCATAGAAATAAGTGCTCCCGGAGTACGGCTGACAACCGTACCGCTGTAAGGTCTGTACTCAAGGAACGAGTGGTTCATGATCCCTTCCCCTTTGGTGTCGGTCAGAAATTCCGAACGGAATCCGATGAGACCGCGTGCCGGAATTTCAAACTCGATACGCACCGTACCGTCAGGCATAGGTGTAAGGCTTGTCATTTCTGCTTTACGCTTTCCAAGCTTCTCAATGGCAACCCCCTGGAACTCTTCTGGAACATCAACAACAAGATGTTCGAACGGCTCCATTTTGACACCATTTTCTTCTTTGACAACGACTTCAGGACGCGCCAGCAGAAATTCAAACCCTTCACGTCTCATATTTTCTGCCAAAATACCGATCTGAAGCTCCCCACGGCCGGAAACTTTGAAAGAAGCATCTCCCATCGGTTCCATACGCATAGCGATGTTGGTTTCCATCTCTTTTTCAAGACGCTCACGGATTTTGTTGGAAGTGACATGTTTCCCTTCGGTTCCTGCAAGAGGGCCGTCATTGACAGACATAATAACTGAGAGTGTCGGCTCTTCGACATGCATCGGATCGAGCGGTACAGGATTGGCAGGATCACAGATGGAATCACCTACATCGATGTCGGCAAATCCTGCAATGGCAACAATGTCACCCGCTTCTGCTTCATCAATCTCGATACGATCGAGTCCCTTAAATCCGATCAGTTTGCTGACACGGGATTTGACCTTTTCTCCGTCAGCCTTGACCAGCATATACTCGTCACCTTTTTTCACCTTGCCGTTAAAGATACGGGTAATCCCGATACGTCCGACAAAGTTGTCACTGTCAAGTGTGAAAACCTGAGCCTGTGTCGGATTATCCGGTGATCCTTCGGGGTAGGGGACTTTCTCCAAAATCGCTTCAAAGAGCGGTGTCATGTCTTTGTTTTCATCTTCAAGGTTCCATTTGGCATACCCGTCACGCGCTGCTGCGTAGAGTACCGGGAACTCCAGCTGCTCTTCGTTTGCATCGAGTGCAACGAGCAGGTCAAACATTTCATCGAGTACACGGTCAGGTTCTGCACCGTCTTTGTCGATCTTGTTGATAACGACAACCGGAATGAGTCCAAGCTCAATCGCCTTTTTGAGAACGAACTTGGTCTGAGGCATAACCCCTTCCTGTGCATCGACCAGCATCAATACGCCGTCGACCATTTTCAGAACACGCTCAACCTCACCACCGAAGTCGGCGTGACCCGGAGTGTCGATGATGTTGATCTTGTGATCACCATAGGTAATGGCAGTGTTTTTGGAGAGAATGGTGATCCCTCTCTCTTTTTCGATGTCATTGCTGTCCATGACACGCTCGTCTACCTGCTGGTGGGCAGCGAAAGTACCCGATTGCTGGAGAAGTTCGTCTACCAGTGTGGTTTTGCCGTGGTCGACGTGTGCGATAACAGCGATGTTTTTGATTTTTTGCATGAAAATTCCTATCGTATCAAGGGCGTGCAGCCCTCTAATTTTCGCGCATTATATCCAAAACTTACTATATTTGGGATTTAGAGTGAAAGCCCGTAGAGTTCATGGTAGGTTTTCATTGCGTAGCGGTCGGTCATGGCGGCAAGATAATCGGCAACCACCCGGTGCGGGCTGCGTATGTCAAACAGTGCTTTCTGATGAGAGGGTAGCAGGTCACAGTCTTCGCTAAACGCTTTGTAGAGTCCCTGCATGCACTGTTTCCCTGCATACATTTTCCGGGCAATCTTTTCATGTTTGTAGAGCTGTCTGAAAAGACGTTTCTTCAGCAGTTTCAGCTGAGTTGCTGTTTCTCTGGAGAAGGTTGCAGGCAAAGGTTCTTTCGCATCAATGGTCGCACAAATAGGCTCTTCTTTTCTGTAATACGCAGTCTTCTCTCGAGAATTTTCAATAAAATCTTCTACCAGAAGTTTAATGAGCCCTGCAACAAAACGGTGACGGTAAAGCGGTTCATCACGGGAGACGCCTTCCTCTTCCACCATCGCATCTACACATTGACAAAGCGGCTCTTCGAGCAGGTCGTCAAAGGTGATGAGTCCGTACTTCACCCCATCATCTATATCGTGTGATGTGTAGGCTATTTCATCGGCATGGTCGACCACCATCGCCTCGAGACTGGGATGTTTGTCAAGTGCGAAACGGGCATCTATGTTTTCGAGAAAAGGTTTTTCATAAGGATAGGAGTGCTTGAGTACCCCCTCAAGCGTAGCAAAAGTAAGATTGAGTCCGTCAAATTCCTTGTAACGCTTTTCCAGCTTTGTCAATACACGGAAGGACTGAAAGTTGTGTTCAAATCCCAATGGATGCCCGTCGGCTTTGAGCAGACGGTCAAGCTCATCTCCGCCCACGTGTCCGAAAGGTGTATGACCCAGATCGTGTGAAAGAGCAATCACTTCGGCAAGTGTTTCGTTAAGTCCAAGCTGGCGTGCCAGTGTTCTGGCAATCTGGCTAACCTCCAGAGAATGCGTCAAACGGGTACGGAAATAGTCTCCCTCGTGGTTGAGAAAAACCTGTGTCTTGTACTCGAGCCGTCTGAAAGAGCTGCAGTGGATGACACGGTCACGGTCACGGGAAAAAGGGTCTCTGAAGTCATTTTGAAAGGGGTAAAATCGTTCATAGGGTTTCATATTTTTCCTTGGGAAATGTCGCGTTATTTTATTTTGCTATAATTGTACCTAAAATCAAACCGGAGCGGGCTATGGACAGCGGCAAAACAAGCGAAAAGTACCACATTCTCTACAAAAAACCCGAAGTGACCCTGCTTCAGGAGAGCGGTCTCGGTGTTGCCGAGATCGCTGCACGCACCTGCTATGACAGTTTCGAAAACTCCGAAAACGCATGTATCAAAGCCGCTCCCGAGCAGCTCGATACCGATGCCATCAATGCCATTGAACGCTCCGATCTACTTGCCAACCTTGCATGGGTACACCACCACCACTCCATTATCGAACACGCCACGCTCAGCTACCTCATCCGCGGTACTTCCAGAGGTGTACTTCAGGAGCATGCACGCCACCGGATACAGGCCATTTCCGTACGCTCCACACGCTATACCATGTCTTCGGTCATTAATGCGTTTGTCGCGTCACGTGAAGCAAATGAAGGATTTCATTTCTTTCTTGAAAAGATGCTTGCACTTGATCTTTTTGTCATTGCCGATGAAGCGTACCTTGCCATCGAGATCCGTGCCATCTACGACAAGCTCCACTTCCAGCTTGAGAGAGATGAAAATTTCATCACCAATGCCGTAGCCAAATCCTCTCTACCCCTGATTGAAAAGCACAAAGGCGATGCCCAGGCACTCTACGAAGCACTCGAGTGCGGCAAGAAAAAGCGCAATGTCGGTGATGCTTTCAAGCACATCGTCTCGGACAACTGGAAAGTTGACATGGTCGTCACATTCAACATCCGCAGTCTTAAAAACTATTTCGATCTGCGAGACAGCGGCGCAGCATGGTTCCAGATACGCTGGCTTGCCGAAGCGATGAAAGCGGTGACTCCGGTCAAGTACCTGCAGCTGATCGACAAACAGTACAAATCCCTTTAAGGACACATTTACGTGAAATTTTTACAACCCGTTATACTTTTACTGCTTGCATGCAGTCTCTCTTTTGCACAGCCTCTCACGCTGGAAAACATCACTGCCAACCTCAAGCAGGGCATTGCTACCAAACTCAAAGGCAGAGACGGTGCCATTGTCAAAGAAGTGTATGCCAAAACCGGAAACAAACCGCTTTGGATCGGTGCGGAGAATCAAGAGAAAATGGCACAATTGATCCAGGCGCTCAAAGATCCGCTCTTTAACTACAAAAACAAACATTTTGACCAGAAGGCGATCAAAAAGCTGCTCTTCTATCTTGACAACAATGCTATTTCACCTGCGAAGAAGGCCGCCGTCTATGCACGGCTCGATCTGCTCCTGACAAACTCCTATGTCAGACTGGTGCGCTTCATTGTTGAGGGTGATGTTGACTGGGGACTGGTACAGAAAAAATTCAAAGCCCTCGAAGAGAGCAATGACATTAAAGCTGTCTGGGAGATGCACCCCAAACGTTTTCCACCCCACGGTCCGCTTATTGCTGCAGCCAAAAATGGCAATATCTATCCTTACCTGACTTCACTTCTTCCTTTGGAAAAACGCTACCGTAAACTGGTAGACCTTCTCAAAGAATACCGCCGTATGGATACATTTCCAAAGATTCCCTATAGCAATACACCCCTTAAACCCGGTGATTACTCCTCCCGCGTCAAACTGGTCAAAAAACGGCTTCAGATTTCCGGAGACTACCCCAAAAACGCTCCTATCGACAACAGATTTGATGAAACACTCCGCCGTGCAGTCATTACCTATCAGAAACGGTACCTGCTCAAGGTAACCGGTCAGGTGGACAAGACAATGACCTGGTACCTCAACCAGCCTGCGCGCAAGAACATTCAGGCCATCATCGTCAATCTTGACAAAACCAAACTCTATCCCAAACACTTTGAAGACGAATATATTGAAGTAAACATTCCCGATTTCAACCTGCGCTACTACAAAAACGGGGAGATGGTCATGAAAAAAGGGGTCGTTGTCGGGCGTATAGACCGTCCTACTCCTATTTTTGACGACAAACTGGAGTATGTGGTCATCAACCCTACCTGGACCATCCCGGACAATCTCATTAAACGTGACCTTATTCATGTACTGCGTGAAAACCCCAACTATCTTATCGATCACAACATCCATGTTTTCCGTGGCAGCAAAGAAGTTGAAATTACACAGGAAGACCTTGACCCCTATGAGCATAGTGACAAGAAAGTGCCATGGCGTTTTGTGCAGTTCCCCGGAGACAGCAATGCACTGGGGCGCATTAAATTCATGTTCCCCAACAAATATGCCGTCTATCTGCACGATACCGACAACAAAAACCTGCTTGACCGCCGATACAAAGTCTACTCTTCAGGCTGTATGCGTGTCGAACAGCCTTTCGATCTTGCCCGCCTTGTACTCGAACATGCTCGCAGACACTACACGCAGGAAGATATCGACAGAATCATTGCAACAGACAAGCCGACGACCATTCGGCTCAAACGCCCCATTCCCATACACATTGTCTACTTTACTGTCTACGAAGAGAATGGCCTTGCCTACTTTAAACATGACATCTACCTCTATGACAAGATCATCGAAGAGTCGACAGCAGGACACAAAAAAGAGACCTTTACCGTTCCCAAAAAACGTTTTATTATTATGAAAGAACAGAAAGCTACCCAAAAACCTCTGAGCAACTGATCTATGTTTTGCGCATCTTCACCCGCTGAAGGTGTGTGAGCGCAATTGCCATAGCATCGGTAATATCCAGCGGTTTGATCTCTTTTTTGATCCCCAGAAGCCGTTTAACCATAAATGCCACCTGCTCCTTTGCCGCTTTTCCGTTGCCCGTGACCGCTTTTTTCACCTGCAGCGGCGTATATTCGTAAAAATATCCTACCTCCTGCAAAATTTTCAATGAAAGTGCTCCACGGAACTGTGCCAATTTAAGCACTGTTTTGGGGTTGTAGGCATAGAAGATGTCTTCAATGGCCACTTCATCGATAGTATGGGATTTTAAAATGATATCAAACCCCTCCACCAACTCTACGATCTGTTCCTGAAGCACGGTGGTTTTAATCTTGAGCAGCCCCGCTTCTACGAGTGAAAACTTTTTCCCGTCCCAATGAAGGATACAATAGCCGAGATTACGGCTTCCCGGGTCGATTCCCAAAATATTCATTCACACCTTTGTTCACATCGTGAATAAAACTGTTCACGATGCGTTAGTTGCCTTATTTTAGCTAATCTAAGCTAAAATTGCATTAGTTATTCACATCTTCTTTTCACCCCTATATAAAATGTGAAAATCTTTGGCAACAGGCGGTTTTACCCCCATGAATATCGGACAGAAAGTACTTTTTGAACTGAAAAAAGAGATTCCTCAGACGGAATATGAACGCTACATTAAAAAACTGGTGTACGATACCCGGCGATCCAAAAGCAATATTGCCGTTTTCAATGCACCCAATATGCTGGTAGCCAAATATATCAAAACCAAATACAGTGACAAACTTGCCCATCTTTTTGAACTTCAAAACGATGTCAAACCGCAAATAGAGATCACCGTTGGAAAAGCCAGAAGCAAACAAAATGCCTCTGCACCCAAAGCTGTGGTAGAAAAAAGCCATGGCAAAAGTACATACCTCAACCCCTCACTGACCTTTGAAAGCTTTATTGTCGGGGAATCCAACCAGTTTGCCTATACCACGGCCAAAGCCGTTGCCGAAAAGCCCGGACGTCTCTACAACCCGCTCTTCATCTACGGGGGAGTAGGGCTGGGGAAAACCCACCTGCTTCAGGCTATTGGAAATTACCATGTTACCATCGGCAATACCGTCATCTATACCACACTTGAACAGTTTATGAACTCGTTCACCTCCCATCTGCGTTCACAGACCATGGACCGTTTCAGGGAAAAATTCAGAGAGTGTGACCTCCTGCTGATCGATGATATACAGTTTCTCTCAAGAAAAGAACAGACGCAGGAAGAGTTTTTTCACACCTTCAACGAACTGCACAATGCCAACAAACAAATTGTCATGACTGCCGACAGACCCCCCAACAAAATAGCAGGACTTGTCGACAGACTGCGAACACGCTTCGAGTGGGGTATGATGGCCGACATCCAGCCTCCGGGACTTGAAACCAAGATTGCCATTATCCAGAAAAAATGTGAACTCGACGGCATCAAACTCTCCAACGAAGTGATCAACTTCATCGCCACACATATGGGAGACAATATCCGGGAGATTGAAGGTACCATTATCCGTATCAATGCCCTTGCATCGATGCTCAACCAGGAAATCACCCTTGATTTTGCACAAAACGCCATTAAAGACCAGCTCAAAGAAAAGAAAGAGCATGTCACCATTGATGACATCGTTAAAATCGTCTCACGTGAACTCAATGTCAAACCCAGTGACATCAAATCGAAAAAGCGTACCAGCAATGTTGTCAATGCCCGCCGTACCGCCATCTATCTGGCACGAAACCTTACACCCAACTCTATGCCGCAGATCGCACTCTATTTCGGTATGAAAGACCACAGTGCCATCTCCCATGCTATGAAAAAAATTGACGAAATCATCGAAAATGATGAAAACTTCAAAGTCCTTCTTGAAGAACTATCCAACAAAATACATACCGATACCGAAAAGACGGCTCAAAAGTGAGAAAAAACCACTAAAAACTTGAATAAAAAAAAGATATAATTATACACAGTGAACAAATGTGAAAAAACAAAAATGCCAAATAACGCTGTAAATAACGCTGTAAAGGGCTTTGGAACGTTTTTTCACATTTTCATGGCGGGCTACTGCTATCTACTAAAGTTATAAAAATTAAGGAGAGTCAATGAAGATCAAAGCACCCAAACAGATCATCGAATCGATACTTATCAACCTGCAGCCTTTTCTTGAAAAAAAAGACGCCAGCCAAATCACCTCCCATGTGCTTTTCAAAACAGAAGGTGAAAAATGTGTCGTTAAAGCAACTGACGGGGAGATTGGACTTCGTATTATTACCGATCATATTCTTATAGAAGCCGAAGGGGTATTTACCGCAAACGGTAAAAAGCTGCTTGATATTATTAGAATTCTTAAAGAGGGTGATATAACACTTGAACTCCTTGATGATACCCTTATTATCAAACAGGGACATTCCAAATTCAAACTGCCAACATTTAACCCCGAAGGGTATCCAGCTTTTCCTTCTTCAGATGAAAAACCGAAAATTTCACTTGACTCTCTCAGCCTTATTCAAAATTTGAAAAAAATCTCTCCGGCAATCGATACTAACAATCCCAAATTTGAACTTAACGGTGCATTGATCAATATTAAAAACGATGCAACCGATCTGGTAGGTACAGATACCAGAAGACTTGCCATCGCTACCATCCCAAGTATCAGCGAAGAGACACTTTCACTTATCGTACCTAAAAAAGCGATTCTTGAAATTCAAAAACTTTTTCTTGACCAGATCGATATCTTTTATGATGAAACCAATCTTATTATTGCCAATGAAAACTACTATTTCTATACCCGTTTGATCAACGGAAAATATCCTGATTATCAGCGTATAGTTCCTGCAAGTGTCAAGCACAGTATCAAACTGCCTAAAAAAGAGATGGTTGACGCAATTAAAATGATTACAACGATCTCCCAGGATATTAAAATGACACTTTTGAGTGATGTCATTCTTTTCAATTCATTAAGTGCCGATAATGTAGAGGCAAAAACAGAAATCGAACTTGCAACAGGACTTCAGGAAAAATTTGAGATCTCTTTTAACAGCAGATACATTCTTGATTTTATCTCTCAGGTAGACGGAGGAGAATTCTTCATGGAATTCAATGAATCAAGTACCCCTTTCATTGTCAAAGAGGGCAATTTCATCACTATCATCATGCCGATTGTAGGATAAGGAAACTATGCATATGAATGAAAATTCAACCAAATATATTTTTGTGACAGGTGGCGTACTCAGTTCTCTGGGAAAAGGTATTACTGCTGCAAGTATCGGAACACTGCTTAAGCATACAGGTGAAAGGGTCGGAGTCCTTAAACTCGATCCCTATATCAACGTTGACCCCGGAACCATGTCTCCTCTTGAGCATGGAGAAGTTTTTGTTACCAAAGACGGTGCAGAAACAGACCTTGATCTTGGACATTACGAACGGTTCCTTGATACGTCATTGACCCAAAACAACAACTTTACGACAGGTCAGGTATACAAAACAGTTATTGAAAATGAACGTAAAGGGAAATACCTTGGCAAAACCATTCAGGTTGTTCCCCACATTGTAAATGAGATCAAAGAACGGGTATTCCGTGCGGGTGAAGGGAAAGATATTCTTATCGTCGAACTTGGCGGAACGACCGGTGATATTGAAGGACTTCCCTTTCTTGAAACCATCCGTCAGATCAAGCATGAACTGGGCAAAAACAATGTTATGAACATTCATGTCACACTGTTGCCGTATATTAAGGCAGCAGGAGAACTGAAAACCAAACCGACACAGCATTCGGTACAGGAACTGCGCCGTATCGGTATTGCCCCGCATATGCTGGTATTGCGTGCGGAAGTGCCTGTAAGCAGTGATATTAAACGTAAAATCGCTTACAGCTGTGATGTGGAAGAGGACTCTGTGATCGTTGCAGAAGATGCTGCTACAATCTATCAGGTACCGCTGAATTTCCTCAGACAGGATATTTTAACTCCTATCTGCAAACAGTTGGAATTGAGTGAGTGCAAACCGCAAATGGACGAGTGGACAGATCTGGTACACAAGATCATTATGCCACAGGGGGAAGTGAAAATTGCCTTTGTCGGAAAATACCTCGACCTTAAAGAGTCTTACAAATCATTGACTGAGGCGCTTATCCATGCGGGTGCACATCTTGACAGCCGTGTGAATATCAAATGGGTCGATTCGGAAAAGGTGGAAGAGGATGGTGCAGCAAAATATTTGTCCAATGTTGACGGTGTACTGGTTGCCGGAGGTTTTGGCGAGCGCGGTGTAGAAGGAAAAATTCTTTCGATTCAGTATGCCAGAGAGAACAAAATACCGTTCCTTGGTATCTGTCTTGGTATGCAGCTGAGTATGGTAGAGTTTGCCAGAAATGTGCTTGGGTATGAGGATGCCAACTCTGTAGAATTTGATGAACATACAAAACATCCTATTATCTATCTGATCGATGAATTTATCGATGCCAGCGGCTCCAAGCAGGTACGTACTACCACTTCTCCTATGGGCGGGACACTCAGACTCGGTGAATACGAGTGTGAAACCAAAGAAGGAAGCAGACTCAGAGAAGCATATGATGCTCCTGTGATTTATGAGCGTCACAGACACCGCTATGAAGCGAACCCGAAGTACCGGGAAGCTTTTGAAGAAAAAGGGATGGAAATTACCGGTGAGTCACACGGTCTCATCGAAGCGGTAGAGGTCAAAGACCATCCGTGGTTCCTCGGTGTACAGTTCCACCCCGAATTTACTTCACGTCTGCAGCATGCCAACCCGGCTATTTTGGCATTTGTAAAAGCAGCCATGGCAGCATCCCAAAAAGATGCCTGAGCCCCTTACCCTCAATAAACTCTCCTCTCTGCTTCAGGCACGCTTTGAAGAGGGTTTTCTTACCCTAAACGATCTTCCTAAACCGCATACGTTCAAAGATATGGAAAAAGCGACAGCGCGTATTGTCGAAGCCATCCAAAATAAAGAAAAAATCACTATTATCGGGGACTATGATGTGGACGGTGTCACCTCTACTACATTGATGCGTCTTTTTTTTGAAGAGATCGATTACCCTGTTGCATGGATTATTCCCAACCGTTTTACAGACGGCTATGGACTCTCGGCAAATATCATTCCGCGAATCGAAGATACCGATCTTGCCATTACCGTTGATAACGGTATTTCCGCAGTATATGCAGCGAAGCTGTGCAAAGAGAAGGGAATTGATCTGATCATTACCGACCATCATCTGCTGCCGCCTGAACTGCCGGAGGCCTATGCCATTATTGACCAGAAACAGCCTGAATGTACGTTTCCTTACGATGAAGTGTGCGGTGCACAAATAGCGTGGTATTTGATCGCTTCTTTGAAAAACAGTCTGAATGTGCCGATCGATATGAAATTCTATATGGAGCTGGCAGCGATTGCCATTATTGCGGATATGATGCCGCTTAGACATATCAACCGAACCATGGTGATTGCGGGATTGCAGTCTCTTTCCAGAAGCAATCGCCCTGCCATCAGAGCCTACAGAGAATATGCACAAAAAGAGATATTGAGTGCAGAAGACATAGGTTTTTTTCTCGGCCCGCTGCTCAACAGCGCCGGACGTATGGAAGATGCTTCCTATGCCGTTGAGTTTCTTACTGCTTCAAATATTTACGATGCCAGAGTACGACTGCAGCGGCTTATTGACTTCAACGAAGCACGGAAAGCGACAGAATCGGAAATTACAAAAGAGGCTCTCGCCGCAGCCGACAAAGATGCTTCCGTGATTGTGGTTGCCGGAGAAGCGTGGCATGAAGGGGTTGTGGGTATCGTTGCCGCAAGAGTGGCCAGAGCATTGAAGAAACCGTGTATTATATTGAGTAAAAGCGAAGAGGGTGTGCTGAAGGGGAGCGGCAGGAGTTTCGGCAGCTGCGACCTTTTTGCGCTGGTAGATAAAACACGTCCCTTGCTTATGAAGTTCGGCGGCCATGCTGCAGCAGTCGGTTTGAGTTTGGAAGCGTGCAACCTACACTCTTTTATCGATGCGCTTCAGGAACATTATGAAACTACAGATGACCAGATGGCGCTGGAAGATCCTGATATTGTCGGCAGTTTGCATTTTAATGACATCTCTTTCAGTCTTACCGGATTGCTAAAAAAATTTGAACCTTACGGACAGGGAAATCCTGTACCGAAATTTCTTACGCGGAATGTACAGATTCTTCAGGCAGGCAAAATGGGAAAAGAGGGAAACCATTTGCGTTTTCTCTTTGAACAGGACGGTGTGACGCACCAGGGAGTACAGTTCAAGACAGAAGCAGTCTATGAACCCGGAATGAGAGCCGATATTGTCTACACTGTCAGTGAAAACCATTTCAGGGGCAATACGACACTGCAGCTGATGGTAGAAGAGGTTAGGGTAAGTCATTGAAATAAAATATGTTTTGGCAGGGGCTTTACTTTTCTATGTTTAAATTGATACCGTTTTCGCCACCCGCATGGCACTTATCCAGGCGAAGTGAAAGTTGAATCCGCCTCTGTCACCGTCTACATCGAGGATTTCTCCGGCAAAATAGAGATTTTTCACAATTTTTGACATCATTGTCTCAGGGTTCACCTCGGAGGTATCAACCCCGCCGGTTGCCACTTCGGCATGTTCGAAGCCTTTGGTATCCGAAATGCTAAGTTTCAGATGCTTCAGGGTATAGACAAGCTTGCCTATCTCTTTTCTGTTCAGCTCTTTTTCCGTTTTGGCTTTACATTTTGACACGTCAAGAATGTGCGATACCAGTTTTTTGTGCAGAACACCCTGCAGCCAGAGTGTAATGGGTTTGTGGCTTGCGGCATCAATCCTGCCAAGCAGCAGATTCGTCAACTGCTCTTTGGTGAATCGGGGCATTAGATCGAGTGAGAGTTCACAATAGTCAAACTGTGCGAGATGAAGGCTTACTTCCCGGCTAAGATCAAGTATGGCCAGACCGCTGATACCGTAGGGGGTAAAGAGCAGATCGCCTTCTTTTTGGGCTGTCTGTACCCCATTGGCAAAGAGGGTGGCGATGCCGGGCAGTTTTACCCCCGCACACTGCTTCACCCAGCGCTCTTCACTCACAAGCTGTACAAGCGAAGGATGTCGTGGTACAAGGGTGTGACCCATGCGGGTGGCAAAGGCATAACCGGCACTAGAGCCGCCAAGTTTGGGTGCAGCCACCGATCCCGAAGTAAGCAGCAGCCTGCGGGTTGTGTAGGTTCCCTGAGAAGTCTCTACTGTAAAGTGGTTGTCAATATTGTCAATATGCTTGACAGTACAGTTGCAGACAATTTTGGCACCTGCCTCCTGCGCGGCAAATGCGAGCAGTTCGACGACACTGGCAGCCTGCATTGACATGGGAAAAAGTTTGCCCTCTTTTTCCTCGACAAGTTCGAGTCCGATGGCGTGAAAAAACTTCTTTACAGTACTGGCATCGTACCCTTGGAGAACCTGTTCTACAAAATCTGGGTTTTGGGAGTGGAAACGTTGTGTAGAGATATGTGTGTTGCCGATGTTGCATTTGCCGTTGCCCGAGACCAGGATCTTTTTGCCCACACGGTCATTTTGCTCAAGCAGTGTAACGTCAATACCGTTTCTGGCACAAAGTACAGAGGCTGCCAATCCTGCCGCACCGCCGCCGACAATGATCAGTTCATTTTTGCTTTGCTGCATTAAAATTTCTTTTCCAAGACCAATGAGTGGTGTTTAAAGTGAATGTCTGAAAAAGGAAGGTCCCCGATAGGAAGTGAAAAGTGCGTAGAAGTAGCATTCAATTCTTCGGAAACCTGACTTATGGGGTAGAGGACTTTATCGGCTTCATGACAGCCAGCTATGAAAATCAGTATGCAGGTAGGTGCCACTTTGTACCAAAGTTTATTCATCATATGCCTTCTGTTATTCTTGAAAAGATTATAACATACTCAGAAATATACCCTCTTTTTGTTTTTTGTTATTGTTGGGTATCTCTTTCAAGCTGTTTTAGATCCCACAGAAAAAGGCCTTTGGGTCTTTTTTTGAAATAAACAACTTTGACGGAGGCGCGCCCGTGACTTTCAATACCGCCTTTGTCTGTAATGCTTGGACGATAGTGCTTTGTTCCATAGAGTTTCATATAGCTTTCAAGTGCTTTCCAGCTGTTTACAGGGTAGCCGGAGAGATTGTTGAAACGGTCGTTGACAACAGCCATATATCTGTAATTTTTGGAAAGTCCGAATTTTGCAATACTGTAAAAAACCGGTTTCATAGCATTTTTCAAAGTTTCGGAAGGTTTACCTTCGCCGAAAATAGCGTTTGCCCCTCTGATTTTCAGCGATCCGTGAAATGTATAAATATGGCTATTATTTTCAGTGACATTTTCAACACCGGGGAGGTTTTCTGTTTCAATCTTCTTTGAAGGTTCTGTACAGCCGCTTAGAAAAAACAGAGCGGTGATGACCAAAAGAATATATTTCATGTTTTGCTCCTATTTGCTTTGTAGAATGGTGTGAATTTTCGCTTCGGACAAAGAGGGGTGTTTGTCACCTATGAAGAGAATGGATTCCAACTCTCCCTTGCCGTCAGTACGTACCAGCATATATTCCTGGTCTGCATACATACTCATTACATACGGATCGAGCAGTCCGACTACAATACCGATGGCAGCGCCTGCTCCGGCATACTTCAGCCCCTCCCCATAGAATCCTCTTGCAAGTGCCTGTGCTCCTTTTGACATGCCGTCAACGGCACCAAGCGTTCCGTGTGCTGCAACATTTTTTGAAATTTCGGTTACGTAATTGCTATAATCCGATACGGTACCGAAAAAGATCTCTTTTCCTCCCTGCATTGAGGGTGTTGTTTTGGTAACAATGGTTGTGTAGTCTGCCATAAGACTTGTCACTGTCATAAGGCCGATGGCAAAAATGTGTATGAGCTTCATAACATCTTCTCCCTTTTTGTAATGATGGTAATATTTTTCAGTCAGAGCTACAGAAATATTTGAAACTCTTAATTGAAAAGCAATATAATACCTCACTGCCAACGTCCCTGTCATTAACAAATGATAATAAACGTATATCAATTCAGGAATAATAGTTATAAAATGATTGCATTCAAAGCATTTATCTGTTCCAGGATCGGTGTCAGTGATGAAATGTGGCGATTGCTGGAAGAAAGTATAGAAACGGTTCATTTCAAAAAAGGTGACAGAATCATGTTCAAAGATGATATCTGGACGGATATCATGTATATCAATTCCGGATTGATCCGTTCCTATATCATCAATGACAAGGGGAAAGATTTTACACGACAGTTCTATTTCAATACATCCGAGTCACGTACGGCCAATCTTTTTGTGCTCGATTTGACAAGTATGTTGACACAAACACCGTCCAATCGCGGTTTCGAAGTACTTGCAGAGAGTGAAGTACTGCGTTTTTCCAGGGAAAAGCTTTTCTCTCTTTACGAAAAATATAAAACATGGGAACATATTGGGCGTCTGATGGCAGAATTTGCCTATATTGACATGGATACTTTTTACTATGCACTGTTGACAAAAACGCCCAAAGAGCGTTACCTGGAGCTTCAAAAAAGTATGTCCGGACTCATGACACAGGTACAGCAATACCATATTGCATCGTATCTTGGTATCACCCCTGTGACACTTTCAAGAATCAGAAGAGAGTTAAAAACCTATGAAAAGGAGTAGAAGATGAGTGCATTAGTAGAATTTTCGATGTTTCCGACAGAGAAGACACAGAGCAAAAGCGCGTTTGTCGCAAGGGTGCTTGACATTGTCGACCGAAGCGGGCTGGCGTACCAGCTGACACCGATGGGTACGATCATTGAAGCGGCAACGGTCAAAGAGGCGCTTGATATCATTAATGCCGCGTACGAGGAATTGCAAAAAGACTGCGGCCGGGTCTACAGCTCCATAAAGATCGACTGGAGAGAGGGACCTGTGGGCAGACTTGAAAAGAAAGTGGGCTCTGTCGAGGCGAAGCTCGGACGCAAGTTAAACAGCTAATTTTGGCTATAATACTCTCCAATTAAGACAGAAGGATTGTTGATGTTGTGTGCCGAAAGAATGCAGCGGATCGTACAGGCGATCATTTTGGGACTGATCATGGGACTGGCAGGCTCGAAGATGTTCGCTGCGGCGTTCATTGTGACTTTTTTAATGATGATAATGCTCTTCATTGCCGGCCTGACCGGTTTTTGTCCGGGGCTGATGATCCTGAAAAATATATTCCCGCCGTGTAAGTGCGAAGAGAAGAAGGAAGCGTAAATGTCAAACATTTCATACAAAGATGCCGGTGTCGATATCGATGCAGGAAATGAATTCGTAGAAGCGATCAAAGCGGATGTCAAATCGACGTTCGATGAAAATGTCATTGGCGGCATTGGGTCATTTGCCGGGGCGTATGCCCTTCCTGCAGGCTACAAAGAGCCGGTAATACTTTCTGCTACAGACGGTGTCGGGACCAAGCTCAAGATCGCCATTGAGAGTGGCAAGCTTGACACAGTCGGTATCGATCTTGTAGCGATGTGTGTCAATGACCTTATCTGCAACAACGGCGTGCCGATGTTCTTCCTTGACTACTACGCCACAGGCAAACTGCTGCCCGAAAATGCCAAGGATGTCGTAGCCGGTATCGCCGAGGGGTGCCGCAGAGCCGAATGTGCGCTTGTCGGCGGTGAAACAGCAGAGATGCCAGGCATGTACAGTGAGAATGACTTTGACCTTGCAGGCTTTGCCGTAGGGATTGCCGAACGCAGCGAGATGGATACCGTTTCCAATGTCCGACCGGGGCAGGTGCTTGTAGCAATGCCGAGTTCCGGGGTACACTCCAACGGCTACTCTCTGGTAAGAAAACTCTTCTTCGACAAACTCGGAATGGGACTTGACACAGAGTTTGAGGGCAAACCGCTGCTTGAAACACTGTTGGAACCGACACGCATCTACGTCAAAGAGTACAAAGCGAACAAAGCGAACATTAAAGCCTTGGCGCACATCACGGGTGGCGGCATTGTTGAAAACCTGCCGCGGGTTCTGCCTGAAGGCATCAGGGCTATAGTGAGAAAAGAAGATATCAGAGTCCTTCCTGTCTTTGAATTTATGCGCCAGTATGTTGACGAAGAGGAGATGTTCCGTGCCTTTAACATGGGTGTGGGCATGGTCTGGGTTGTAGAACCTGAAGATGTCGATAGTGTACTTGCCAATACTGACGGCTATGTCATTGGAGAGCTCGTCTCCGGCCAAAAGGGTGTGGAGCTGGTATAAAAACCGCTTCCTCTCCGAAATATAAACCAATCTTTTCCCAGCCTTTTATTTTTTAAAGTTAATTTTAGCTGTCGGGAGCTATAATTAACTAACCAGTTAATTGATAGGATAGTGTAATGTCTAAAAAAATACAGAAACGGGATGCCGAGGCGTCTAAGGCATTGATCATTACCCATGCAAAATCTCTTTTTTCGGAAAAAGGATATGCATCGGCTTCGATGGATGAACTCGCCAAACGCTGCGGGCTGAACAAAGCGATGGTCTTTTACTACTTCAAAAACAAAAAAGGGCTGTATGAAGCGGTCATGCGTGAAGTGCTTGTTGAGATACAGGAGGCGATCACAGAAGAGAATAAAACCCACAGTAAACCCATAGAAGAGCTGGAAGGTTTCATTCGTACCTATGCCAGATATGCGTGTGAACATCCGTATCTGCCGGCGCTGCTGCTTAAAGAGCTCAGTGACAGCGGTGCAGTCTTTCCGGAAATGCTTTTTACCTCTATGCGTCAGCTCTTTGCACTCTTCAGTGACATTCTCAAACGTGGAGAGGAAAAAGGATGTTTTGACAATGCGATACCCATGATCCTCTACTTTATGGTGATCGGAACCCTCAATCTGATGGTGACGACCAAACCGCTTCGGCTGGAAGCGGCCAAGCTTGAGGATATAGATCTGGATACGTGTGCAGGATGTGACATAGATGAAATTGCCGACTATATTATTATAAAAATCAAACAGATGCTCAAGGAACCCAAATGAAAAAAACCGTAACAACCTTAGGCGTTGCACTGATGCTTTCAAGCGCCGCTTATGCAACAAACATTACCACACTGCTCAATGCTTTGGAGAAGAGACCTGAGAACCGGCTCGATATGCTGGCAATCCAAAAGAGTGCGCTTGGAGAACAGGCTGTGAGTGACAAACTGCTGCCGAGTGCAACTTTGAATGTCGGTTATGAGATATACAACTCTCCAAACGGCATGGTACCGGTCCCTCCAAATGAGTTGATTCATATGGTAAAAAACAATCCTGCCGTACCGCAGCCGTTTGCCAAACAGATCATGCGGGAAGGTGCTTCTTTTACCTGGCCCATCTTCATCAAGTCCATTTTTACCCTGAAAGAGAAGGCACGCTTTCTCAATCTTGCCGCACGTGAAAAACAGAAGCTTTCGCTGATTCAGCGTGAAGCGGTAGTTGTAGGCAGCGTGGCGCAGCTGCGGTATCTTGAGGCACTTAAAATGGCACTCAGAGCCAAAAAGCGTTCCATATTGCAGACGATGGTAAGCACAAAGCTGAAGGTCAAGGAGGGCAGGGTACCCGAGAGTGCCCTGTTTGTTCTCAGCAGCCATATTAATGATTTGGATATTTCACTCAACAATATTGATCAGAATATCAACCTGCTTGCATCTAAAATAGAGACGCTTACAGGGGTGCATCTGACACACAGTGTGCCGCTTCATCTGAAGCATAATGTGCAAAGAGGAGAGATTTTTGCGCTCAAGCCTCTCAATGCAAGGGTAGAAGCAAGCAAAAAAGGGCTCAAAGCTGCGGATGAAGCCTACCTTCC
>JALUXB010000013.1 GCA_027019175.1 Sulfurovum sp.
GATCTGTCCGTCAGGATCGATAACACGACTGGTGTCGTATGCTTTGAGCGGCTCGAGTGTATGGGCATCACACAGTACTGCACCGCCCGGATTGTAATCGCCCGCCATGACATATTTGCCGTCTGGGCTTACTGCCAGACCACGTGACTCCTGACCAACCTGAACAGATGCAAGTGCCGGTTGCCCCGGTGCACCGATGTCAAACATGGTCAGTCTCCCCGAACGTGAAATGGAATAGGCGTAACGCGGTTCATGCTTGTTGGTTACAGTGACGTGTACCGCAAATCCTGCCTTGTGGCGTGAAAGTACTTTTCCTGTTGTCGAGTCGATGAAGTCAACCAAAGAGGCATCACGCTCTGTTGCAAACGTAATGTCTTTTACATTCTTGACATCACCGCCCTTGTACTTGATGTTGCCGTCTTTGTCTACCGGATACTTCTTGGCAAGCGCTTCTCTGTCAGCCAGCTTTGTCCAGGTTCCCTTGACTTTGTCCAGGTCGAGCTTCAGTTCAACGGTATTTTTCCAGTTCAGAAGCCAGTCAACCATACCGGAAGCATCATCTTTGGAAAATTTGTCTTTCCAAGCCGGCATTGCCGTATTTTCTCTACCGTTCAGAATGGTTTCTACAAGCTTGTAATGCTCTTTTTTCTTCAGTGCGGCAGGTCTGAGGTCAGATCCGACACCACCCTGGTGAATCGGTCCATGACACCCCTGACACTCTTTTTCGTACATTTTGGCAAAATCCATCTTTGATGTTCCCGCAATCGCCATTGTCGCTGTAACGCTTGTAACGATAGCCAATCCCACAATTCTGTTTAATTTCATTTTGTGCTCCTTTTTCAGCATGATTCACATTTTTAACTTCACTTAAAGCATATGTGAATACAATCGCGTGTCTATTTCTACCTCTTAGATAGACACTTTGTGAGGACGCTACCCCGTCCTCACTTCCTTTAAAGTACGACCAGTCTGGCCATCCCCTCTTTCAACCTACTTTTTATTTTTCAGTTTTTTCTTTTCATCGAAGTAGATCCAGATCATCGGCAATATAATGATTGTGTGCAAAAATATTGTCAATGTCAAAGGCCCTTCGTTCAGCCAACCGAAGAAACTCGGTACCACATCTGTGAATGGTTCAAACAATCCATACATCTTTATCTCCTTTTGATAGCGTCGGTACAGGAACTTCCCGCACCGATCTGTTTATGCTGCTGTCTGCTCTTTTTTACCGATAGTAAGAAGATCCCATACAAGGTAGATGAATCCTACAAAGGTCACTACACCCATAATGGCTCTCCAAACCTGTGCCTGCACATACCATGGTAGGTTCTGTGCCACAAAGAATGCATTCCAGCCTGCACCAAGTTCTGCTCTTTCGACCAGTACCTGCTCATACCCCGCAATTGTCAGAGCAACTGTCATACCGAGTACACCAAAGGTAATCAGGACAATTGCCATTTTTGACTTGAATGTCGCTTTCAGACGGTCAATACCGTAAGCACCTTGGATACCAAGATACATCATACCGATCAAAATGGTTGCATAGGCACCAAAGAATGCCAGGTGACCGTGCGCTGCGGTAAACTGTGTACCGTGTGTATAAATGTTAACCTGTGGCAGTGTATGGAAGAATCCCCAGATACCTGCGCCCAGGAAGTTTCCAAAGGCGTTGGTGACAATCCATGCCATCGCCGGACCGTTTTTCATAACAGCACCCTGCTTGCCTTCGGCTTTTGCAATCCCCTGCTCTTTTCCCCAGTCGTAGAGGACGTGTACGAACATTGCTACCAGAGGTACCGGTTCGAGTGCAGAGAAGAGCGCACCAATCTCCCACCAGTACTCAGGTGTACCGATCCAGAAGTAGTGGTGTCCAAGTCCCAGGATACCTGAGCCAAACAGCATCAGTACTTCGATCCATAGCCACATTTCGACAATCTCACGTTTTGCATCAATGATCTTGATAAGAGCATAGGCTGCAAGCGTACCGACAAATACTTCCCAGGTTGCTTCAACCCAAAGGTGAATAACCCACCACCACCAGTATTGATCCATTGAGATATTGTCTGTAAAGAACATACCTGCAAGATAAAGACCTGCAAGTGCCATCAGGTTGGCAACCATAACGGTCATAATACCTGTTTTACGCCCTTTCATATAGGTAGCAAAAACGTTCCAGTAGAAAGTCAATACTACCACGACAATACCGATATCAGCCCATCTTGGCGCTTCAAGGTACTCTCTACCTTCGTTGATCAGCCAGATTGACGATTCTGTCCCTGAACCTACCTGAATAAAGATAAATACCAGGACAACTACTGTGACCGCCGCTGTCAGTACCCAGAAAGCAAGCTTCCCAAGCCCAATGCCAACCGTTTCAATACCTGTTTCATCCGGCAGCATATAGTAAACCGAACCGATCATTGCATAGAGCATCCACACAACAAGCGCATTGATGTGTACCATTCTGGCAACACTAAAATCGAACACTTCGAACAAGAAGTTTGGTGCCAGAAACTGGATCGCGGCAATAAGCCCCATCAGAAGCTGCGCACCGAACAGGATAATGGCTACCCTGAAGTACATCATTGCCAGCTTTTTCGACTCACTGCCCGCAAATTCATTTGTTTTAATACTAGTGAGCATTGCTTCCTCCTGTTTTGAATTGGTCAACTGTTTTCGAGAAGTTTCTCGGGAAACCGTTGGTGTCGATACTACTCATATGCTTGAGGAATGCGACAAGTCCCTGCGCCTCTTTGGCAGTAATTCCAAGATTTGGCATCATACGTGCATGGGTCGGGTACTGTGAAGGATGCTGCAAAAATTCTGCCATTGCTTCTTCCTTTGTATTTTTCCCTGTCATTGCCTGCATTGGACCACCCTTTTGCCAAGCCGGATCAAGCCATGCTTTGGTCAGATCCGGTGCATAGTAGGCGCCGTTCCCAAGCAGTGTATGGCAATCCATACAGTTTTTTGCCTGTGAAGTAAGCTTTCCAAGATGCAGCAGTGCCGCAGCCTCTTTTGGACTCCACTCTTTTCCGAAGAAAGGCTCTTTGGGACCGATAACCGGTACTTCATGCCCTCTTCTTTTACTCATTTTATAATCAATATGATAATTGATTACTGTAGGTGCAGGTACCCTGTTGAGCTCTTTTTTCTCTGCTACAGCCTTTTTCAGGTCTGCATCTGTCCCCATCGAAATCTGTCCCATTGTATCGAACGTCAGCCAGATCAGCAAAATTACCGCAAAACCGGTAACCCACGCTGCTGAACGGCGCCAGAACGAAATACTGGTCCAAACCGAAAGATTTTCATTTTCGTTAGCCATGACTCCTCCTTTTAACTTTATCCGCGCTTGAGCGCACCTAGTGCTTTCCGCCCTGCACTTCTTCCTCTGTATCCTCATATCTCTTATCTGCCGAACTGATCAGGTAGAAATAGAGATGCGGAACAAAGAGATATGCCACCATCGTAACCATTAAGACTTTCATCGTGAAGTGGTTACTCTGAATCAGCACTGCGAAGTCGTACAGGAAATATGTCTGTAATGCCCAAAACAGATAGCCCACAGGGATCCATCGTTTGGAAAAATACCCCATCTTCGCGAGGGTAATGATCGCAGCATACCCTACTCCGAAAACGAGTACAAGCGTCGATTCTATGAAAATGGGCAGAAACTGATCCGGTGCCAACGTAGGCCATACAATCAACGTATCCATTGGAAACTCCTGTGAATTATCTATTTACTGCAAGGGATAAAGATCCTTCGAGCATGGGAGTATTATGACAGTTTCGCAAAATATTCGTATTGACTTATGTCAAGAAAAGAGGAGAACTCAAGAGAAAATGATGATTTTAATAAGTTAAAGTGATAAAAATGAAAAAGAAGTTTTACTTATAGTAGTGTGCAGGCGGGGTGCCTACTTAACGATACATCTGGCAAGGAAAAAAGGACGTTCATAGTAAGGAGAGACAAAGTTGTTGTTTTCAATACGCCACTCTCTGGATTTCTGTACCTCTACCACCTGTGACGCCTTTCTTAGCATTCGGCTCTCACACAGTATTGGTTTCCCTTCTTCAAACGCTTTGGCAACTTTTGCCATACGGTTCGTCGTCACCCAATAATGCCCTCCGATCAATACTGCAAGTACCAGACTTACCCAGCCAAGCCCCTTTTTAACCGCACCTTTCCCCATAAAAGGGCGTGTAGTAACAAAAAGTGTAACCAGTAAAATAACGCCTGCCAAAATGAGATAGGCTCCCTCAAGCAAAAAGAATGTATGCATAGTTAATGTCCTGTCTTTTTCAAAATATTTTACTGAAGTGTAGCACACTTTCTTTACCTGCCAATTGACACCCGTCAAGCAAAATAGAGCAAAAACGTTCTATACTTCTCCTAAAAAAGTGATACTATGCAGAAATTTTCCAAATACCTTCCCTTTGCACTCTTTGCCGCTTTTCTCATGCTGGGACTGAGCGCCTTTTTTCAGAGCAAACCTACGGCCAAAGATGCACGTGTCTATAAAGCTGTACAGCAATACAGCCCCTATTATCTTGAGAAACGTTTCGGAGGGCTGGAGATCCGGAGTAAAACAGATCCGGCATTCAAGGAAAAACCGGACAACATGACACTCTTCAAAGAGTTTGAACATCTTGAATACAAGTGGGGCAAAAAACACCTCAGGCTTGAAGGCATGACGCTGCTTATTCTGGATGATAACGGAACGGTGCAAAGCAAGTTGCCGCTAAAAGACAAAAAAGAACTCGATTTCGTCCGTCACTACTACGGAGTCAAATCATGATCGATCTTGTCTTAACCCTCGTATTCAGCATCGTTATGCTGCTTTTCATGGCTTTTCCCGCTATGAAGATCGTTGATTGGATAGAAACCAAAGTCAATGTCCCTTCAAAGTGGCACAATATCCTTCTGTTTGGCATGATCATTTTTCTTTCACTGCTTGTCGGCATCTTCCTCCGCTTTGCCTGATGACCGGATAACCGCCTATTAACCACATTTTCGATAAAATATTCCCATTCATTTTTTATTCTGCCGAAAAACCGGCAGATTCTGGAGCATAGCGCATGAACAAAGCAAAATATATCTGGATGGACGGCGAACTCACCCCCTGGGATGATGCCAAAGTCCACGTTCTGACACACACGCTGCATTACGGAAACGGTGCCATTGAAGGTACCAAAGCCTACAAGACCGTTGACGGCAGATGTGCCATTTTCAAACTCAAAGAGCATACCCAGCGTCTGCTGAACTCTTCAAAAATGACACTCATGGATGTACCCTACACACGTGAAGAACTTGAAGAGGCACAGGTGAAACTTCTGCAGGAGAACGAACTCTTCGAAGGTGCCTACATTCGCCCGCTGGTCTACCTTGGCTACGGTGTTATGGGACTTTACCACAAAGAAGCACCTGTCAACGTCTCCATCTCCGCATGGGAATGGGGTGCTTACCTTGGTGAAGAGGGTCTTAAAAAAGGGATTCGCCTCAAAATTGCATCGATGACAAGAACACCCAATACGTCAGGTATGGGCAAAGCGAAAGCGGTTGCCAACTACCTCAACAGTCAAATGGCAAAGTTCGAAGCGGTAGAAGCAGGCTACGACGAAGCACTGCTACGTGATGATCAGGGCTACATTGCCGAAGCATCGGGAGCCTGTTTTTTCATGGTACGTGACGGCAAACTGATCACACCGCCAAGCGACAACGCACTCGAGTCTATCACGCAGGCAACTGTCATCGATCTTGCACACGATATGGGCATTAAAGTAGTCCGCAGACGTATTACCCGCGAAGAGATTTATATAGCAGACGAATGTTTCCTGACTGGAACTGCCGCAGAAGTCACACCGGTCAGAGAAGTCGATGCACGTATCATCGGTACAGGCGCCAGAGGCCCTATTACCGAAAAGCTGCAAACAGCCTATTTTGATGCGGTTGCAGGCAAAAACCCAGACTATATCCAACACCTGACATATATAAACTAAAACCCGGCCATTCCGAAGTTCTCTTCGGATTTTCCTAACCATATATCATCTCCAGTATGCAGATAGAGAATGACAGAATGGCTATACTAAAACACACCAAAGGATCCTCATGCCAGCAGACATGAACGACTATTTTAAAAAGAAAAAACCAAACAACAGTCAAAATCAGAATAACAACAATAACAACGGTAACAACCAAAGCTTCAACAATCCGTTCAACAATATGGGAGGGAAAGGAGGCACCTGGCTCATTGTTATCGTAGCACTTATACTCGGATTTGTTCTGCTCAAGCCTTTTACCATCATCAATTCCGGTGAAGTGGGCATTAAAATCAACACCGGTAAATTCGAAGACAAACCGCTTGGCCCCGGTCTGCACTTCTATATTCCGATTTTGCAAAAGATCGTACCGGTCAACACCAGAATCAGACTCATTACCTACTCCAATGTCAATACCGGTTCTCTTGGAGACGGATACCAAAATTATGAGGGTGGACTCAAACGCAACCCTGCGATTACCGTACTTGACCGCCGTGGACTGACAGTCAACATCGACCTTGCTGTACAGTATCGACTCCGCGCGGAGAGCGCTCCGGAAACAATTGAAAAATGGGGTACAAGCTGGGAAGAGAAGATCATTAACTCCAAAGTACGTGAAGTCGTACGTGATGTCGTAGGCCAATACACTGCCGAGCAGCTTCCGGAAATGCGTAACGAGATTGCTTCTGCAATTGAGACAAAGATCAAACAGAGCATAGAAGAACTTCCGGGAAAACCGGTCATTCTTACCTCGGTAGAGCTTCGCACCATCAACCTGCCTACCAAGATCAAAGAACAGATCGAACGTGTACAGATCGCCAAGCAGGAAGTAACCATCGCCGAGCAGATGAAAGAGAAAGCCAAACAGGAAGCTCTGAGAAAAGCCGAAATTGCCAAAGGTGAAGCCCAGAAGAACCGTATCGAAGCACAGGGTGAAGCCGACAAAATCCGTATCGAAGCAGGTGCACAGGCAAAAGCCAACAAGATCATCGCCGATTCACTGACAGACAAACTGCTCCAGATGCAACAGATCAAAACACAGTCCAAGTTCAATGAAGCACTCAAGGTCAACAAAAATGCACAAATATTCCTGACCCCCGGTGGGGCAGTACCCAACATTTGGGTTGACACAAAAGGCAAAGCGCAAAAAGCTGTCTCGGCGCAACAATAATTCTGTAGGGTGTTGTCCCCCAAACAATACCGATATATAGATATACAAATGGTGTTGTGAGGGCACAACACCCTACCATGGAGAAATTATCATGACCATAGACTGGAACAAAACCCCCCTCATTCCCGCTATCGCACAAGATGCCGATACCAACGAAATCTTGATGCTTGCCTATATGAACAAAGAAGCATATGAATTAACACTTTCTACAGGCTACGCCCACTACTTCAGCCGCTCCAAGCAGCGCATCTGGAAAAAGGGAGAGAGCTCGGGGCATACGCAGGAGATCAAAGACGTACTGCTTGACTGCGATGCTGACACAGTCGTACTCAAAATAAAACAAAACGGTGTCGCCTGCCATACCGGACGTAAAAGCTGCTTTTTCACCTCAGTCATGCAAGATAAAATTATTCTGGACAAAGAGGTCGATACCGATACCATCTACGGTGTGGTCGACACCCTCTACCACACCATTTTGGAGCGTAAAAATGCACCGGCAGAGCAGAAGTCATGGACAAAAAAGCTGCTTGATGACAAGGAGCTGATGCTCAGCAAGATCACCGAAGAGGCGCAGGAAGTTGTCGATGCCATTGATCACGAAAGTGACGAACAAGTTATCTATGAATCTGCCGACCTGCTCTACCATACCCTTGTCGGTCTTGGGTACCGCAACATTTCACCTGACAGAGTAAAGCAGGAACTGGCACGTCGATTTGGCATGAGTGGTATCGAAGAGAAAGAGAGTAGGAAGAAGTCGTAAGGGCTGCCTCGACAGCACCTTTTTGATGTGGGATACCTAACACCCTCCGGCACAGCCCGGGGTATCCGCATTGCCTCCCGCAAAATAGTTGCCGTCAAAGCTGACCAGGGAATATTCTCTGTCATGCCCAAGCGCATCTACAAGACCTTCAACCGATAGAAATCCAAGTGAATCTGCATCAATTTTCTTTGCAATCTCATCGACAGAAAGATTTGCCGAAATCAACTCTGCGCGGGTAGGTGTATCAATACCGTAACGACAAGGGAACCTGATCTCCGGTGCGGCAATACGCATATGCACCTCAGCTGCACCCGCCTCTTTTAGCATCTTGACAATCTGCCGTGAAGTCGTCCCGCGAACCAGTGAATCATCGATGATCGCCACGCGCTTGCCCGCAATGAGATGCTTGATGGGAGAGAGCTTGAGCTTCACCTTCAGATCACGGATCTCCTGCGTAGGTTCAATGAACGTACGTCCCACATAGTGGTTACGCACGATCCCCATTTCAAACGGAACACCAAGTCCTTCGGCATAGCCTTTGGCTGCAGCTACACCACTGTCGGGTACAGGCAGTACCAGATCAACGTCAGCAGGTACTTCCTGTGCCAGTTTTCGCCCCATCTGAAGCCGTGTCTGGTAGACATTTTTACCGTCAATAATACTGTCAGGTCTGGCAAAGTAAATATATTCAAATGCACACGGGTGATAGTCCGGCTCGAAAATCTGCTCGGAAATTGGCTCTTTACCCTCTTCAAAGATAAGCATCTCTCCGGGTGTTACATCACGAACAAATTCTGCTCCGACAAGATCGAATGCACAGGTCTCACTTGCAACGATCCAGCCGCCGTCTTTCAGTTTACCAAGGCTAAGCGGTCGGATACCGTAGCGGTCACGAATGACAAACATCTTCGACCGGCTCTGTATTGCCAGGCAGTATGCCCCTTCGATACGGGTAAGCATATCTTTGATACGATCCACCAGTGAGTCACGCTGTGATTTGGCGATAAGGTGTATGATATTTTCCGTATCCATATCGGTTTGAAAAATTGCCCCTTTTGCAATCAGGTCGTTTCTTACCTCCTGCTTGTTGACAAGGTTCCCATTATGTACTACCGAAATTTCACCTAACTTGTATTTTGCAAACACTGGCTGCGCGTCTCCCTGCGATTCACTGCCCGCAGTAGAGTAACGGTTGTGTCCTACAGCACAGCTCCCCTCGAGACTGTCAAGTGTCGTCTGGGAAAAGACATCGGAGACCATACCGCGTTTTTTATAAAGCTTGATCTTCTCACCGTTCGCAGTGGAAATACCTGTTGCCTCCTGTCCCCTGTGCTGCATGGCAAAGAGCGAATAATACGCAATTGTAGAGGCTTTCTTGGCTCCGAATACTCCAACAATGGCACACATTACTTTTCTCCTTGAGAAAAGAGTGAAGAGTGGAATGTAAAGGGTGAAGAGTGACAATGTTTCATTTTTAACTTCTCTTTTTTAATTTTTAACTTTTAATTTTTAACTCATATGCCCAGGCAGTCATTGATGGTGTAGAAACCTGCCGGTTGACCTACCAGCCATTTGGCCGCTCTGATGGCGCCTTTGGAGAAGGTTTCACGGCTGGTCGCCGTGTGGTTAAGCTCAAGAAACTCACCGTCATTGTAGAAACCGACTGTATGGCGTCCGACAATATCGCCGCCGCGAAGCGCCATCACTGCAATCTCATCTTTGGTTCGAGGCCCCACCTGTCCGTCTCTGCCGCTGACACGTACTTTATCCAAATCAAGTCCGCGCCCTTTTGCGGCAAACTCTGCCAGCGTCAGCGCTGTTCCGCTTGGTGCATCGACTTTATGACGATGGTGCTGCTCAACAATTTCAATATCAAAATCTTTCAATGTCTCGGAGACCTGTTCAACCAACTGTTTAAGCAATGCGATTCCTGCGGACATATTGGAAGAGTAAAGTACCGGCATCTCTTTGCTGACTTCAACCAGCAAGTTCTGCTGATGCTCAGTAAACCCTGTTGTTGCCACCACCAGAGGGGTGGGGTTTTTCAAAGCCGCTTCACACAGTGCTTCTGTTGCAACAGGTGCGGAAAAGTCAATGACGACATCACACGCCTCAAGCAGCGCATCCATACTGTTGGTAACAAGAACATCTTCAGGTACATCTGTTTTGAGTTCGTCATACACATGCAGTGCACTGAGTGTGAGTGTTTCATCTTCCAAAATATTTTTAATGAGGTGCTCCCCCATTCTTCCGGTACTGCCTACAATCCCTACTTTTGCCATTACGCCTGCTCCTGAATATATGAAATAACCTGAAGTGCCGCTGTAGCACCGTCTCCTGCCGCACATACTACCTGTTTCGGTGCTTCGATGCGAAGGTCACCCGCCGCATACAGCCCCTCAACAGAAGTACGCATACTCAAATCTACAATTACCTGTCCCCAGTCATTGACTTCACAGATAAAGTTGCCGTTCTCATCCTTGAGAACACTGTTGTTGACATTGTGTCCGACAAAGACAAAAATGCCCGGTGTTTCCAGTACCTGCTCTTCACCGCTTTTGAGGTTTTTGACACGCACACTGGTCACACCCATTGCATCACCCATCACCTCTTCAACAACCGAGTCAAGTACAAAGTGAATATTTGCTTTGCTTTTGGCACGTTCAATGGTTGAAGGTGCCGCACGGAATGTATCGCGTCTATGGACAAGATAAACATCTGATACAATATTGGAAAGATAGATTGCTTCTTCGAGCGCCGTATCGCCACCGCCCAGTACCGTAACGGGCTTGTCTTTGTAAAAGAAGCCGTCACAGGTAGCACAAGTGCTTACTCCGCGTCCAAAGAACTCCTCTTCCCCTTTGAATCCGGCACGCTTTGGTGTACTTCCGGTACAGACAATGGCAGTTTTTGCTTCCACTGTAGTACCGTTTTCCAGCGTAATGGTAAAGTGGTCACCTGTTTTAGCGACACGTTCGACCTTTTGCATCTCATGCTTGAGCCCAAAGTGAAAACACTGTTCCTGCCAGGTATTCATAAAATCCATACCGGTTTTGTCATGCTCAAAAAATCCAGGATAGTTCTCTATTTCGGAGCTTTGGGTAATCTGCCCGCCGGGCATTCCCATTTCAAACATCGTAACCGCTTTCAGCCCGCCGCGTGTAGCATAAAGCCCCGCTGTAAGGCCGGCAGGTCCGCCGCCGATAATCGCACAATCCAACATTTCAAATCCTTAGTAAATAATCAAACAAATATTTAGACAATTATACACTTTAAATACTTGGTTAATAATTTTGGAAAAGCAGTTTTCTGAGTATGTTTTGGAAAGCGGCGGAGAGGTAAACCCTCCGCACAGATTAGTGTTGTGCTTACAGGAGTGCGTTCAGTTTTTCAGCAAATGCATCTTTACTTGCTGCACCCACCATCTGATCAACCACTTCACCGTCTTTGAAGAAGAGGATAGAAGGAATAGAACGGATACCAAATTTAACAGCCAGTTCCTGCTGCTCATCAGTATTTACTTTTCCGATGGTTGCTTTTCCTTCAAACTCTTCAGCAAGCTCCTCGACTACCGGTGCAATCATTCTACAAGGTCCACACCATGGTGCCCAGAAGTCTACCATTGTAACACCTTCTGCTACTGTTGCGTCGAAGTTTTCATTTGTCAATTCTACATATTTTGCCATATTCAATCCTTTTATGATAATTTGATGCAAAGATTATAGCCAATTTTCATTAATAGGGCTTAACTTATATTTATTATTTTTCAATCAATACTTCCCTCTTGTAAAAAGGGTACCTATGGTAACGCTGCCATTGGCAATTCAACCTCATCAAAGAGTGCCGAGCGGGTACCGGGCAGTGCTTTGTTGCTTTTTCCCTTAACGGTGTATACGAATGAAATCTTCGGCTTGTCATCAAGGTTTTTATTGGCACGGTGCAGCAATTTGCAGTGAAAAAGCACTACATCTCCCTTTTGGAGGGAATGACTCACTTTGGTATCGATGAGCGCACGGTTTTGAGGCACAACATCTGAAAAATACTCTTTTTCATCAAACTGCTCAGGAGAAAAATGCATTTGATGGCTTCCGGGAATAAACTCCAATACACCATTGTGACGGTTCTCTTCATCGAGTGCAAGCCAGACACTCACAAGGTTGTCGTTTTCAAAATGCCAGTAGCGAAAATCCTGATGCCAGCGTGTTTCGGTAGAGGTATGGGGCATTTTTGTCATAATGGAATTGTGGTGTGCCAGTGTAATGACAGGAGTCTCTCCCAGTACCTGGCTAAGTATGGGGCGGATGGACTCATCCTCCATCCACTCCCGAAAGACTATATCACGTTCATAGACCTGACGCAGTCTCCGTATACTCACCTCTTTAACATATCCAGGTACTCCCGTACCAACAGTCTTTTCCCGTTCTTCTTTGCTCTTGACTGCATATTCATATTCCGTTTCAAGCGGCGGTACTTTGTGATCAAGGTGCGCAAGGGCAATGTCTTTAATGGTATCGCAAAGCTCTTCTGCTGCAAACCCTGGCAATACAAGGAAACCATTTTTTCGAAAATGGGAAAGCTGTTCATCGCTGAGTGTCATAATATACTCTTTAGGATTGTATTAGCAGTGATTATAGCGTAACATTCTCGATAAATTCAACCTCATCTCCACGAATGATAAGTGCATCAATACTAAAAGGAAGGTCAATCTGTTTGCTTTTGAGATAATAGTGTGCAGAATTGATAACCTTCCTTAGTTTGGCAGGGGTGAAATTGTATGCCGGCTCAAAGTCAGCCCTGCCGGATTTCACTTCAATGAAATGCAGTACTTCATCTTTTTGGGCAATAATATCTATCTCTCCAAGTTTCCTTGCAAAGTAGTTCCGCTCAACAATGATATATCCTTCCTGTTCAAGAAACAGTGTCGCAAGATCTTCGCTCTGATCACCGAAACGTTTGGGAAGTTCACGCATCAGCTACACGCCACCTCGTCCCCGACAGGGATCACATCAACCTTGACAGACTTGAAGCGTGCCGTCATAATCAGTTCGTCACACTCATCTCCAAAAAGCGCATTGATACGGCTTTTGGCATGATGAAACGTACAAAAGAGTGTTTTGCTGCGTACTTTGTCCGTAAATTTGACACTCAATGCTTCACTCTCTCCATAGACACTCTTCAAAATGACTTTGTCTCCAAACTTCTCCGCATCTTCCAAAGGTGCCAACAGTACATCTTCGTCATATTTGGTATCGAGTTTGCTGCTGCGTTTGGTTTGGGCTGCATTGTTGTAGTGTGCCAAAGTGCGCCCCGTTGTAAGATAATACCCTTCAAGCGAATCATTGTAAAATTTTCGCTCCAGTATCTCCTGTACCATCCCACGCGGTTCATACTGCTTATATACATATTTCCCAAGCCCGTCTTCAGTACGGAAGTCCAGCAGATGCAAAATAGGGGTATCTTCATGATAGATAGGCCACTGCATACCTCTTTTGCGATGACGCTCAAGACGGTAGTAGTCTGCCCCGCTGAAGCGTCTTGGTGCGACCTCCCGCACCTCATTCCAGACATCCTCACTGCTTTCAAAATCAAAGTTCTCTTCATCTCCAAGTTTCTTTGCCATCTGGGTCAGTACTTCCCAGTCATCCGGCAGGTCAGATTTAACAAGTGGCTGAGAGAGGTGGAGGCGGCGCATTGCATTGACATATACCCCTGTTTTCTCATAGGCAGACTTTACCCCTATCACCATATCGGCACGCTTGGCGATATCAGTCATAAAGAGTTCCTGAACCATCAAAAACTCCAGTTTCTCTATGGCTTTGTCGATTTTGTTCAGGTTTGGATGAATATGGGTAATATCTTCACCCATATTAAGCAATCCCTTGATACGTCCTTCCAGCATAGCATCGATAAGCTGCGGTGTCATAAGCCCCTCTTTTTCAGGCCGTTGATAATCCGGTGCAAAATAAGGCAGACATCCCATATCACATGCACCCTGTACATTGTTTTGCCCTCGCAGCGGCATGAGACCTGCACCGGTTTTCCCGACGTTTCCTGTCATCAGCGCCAAATGGGTAATTGCCATCACAGCATGGGAACCATCCAGATGTTCTGTAATACCAAGTCCCCAGAAGATCATCGATTTTTTGACTGCATACTCCCTGGCAATATTCGGAATCATCTTCGCCAGATACTCATACCCTTCCACTTCATTGAAGAATGCGGGATTGGCATACGGATCATTCAATATCTTCTCTTTGAATGCTTCAAAACCTTTGGTACGGTTTTGAACAAAACGCTCATCGTAAAGCTCTTCGTCAATAATGACATAGGCCATCATGTTCAGTACCAGCAGATTCGCCTCAAACGGAATGATACAGTTATGTTTTGCCAAACGTGCCAGTTTCGTCTCTCGTACATCAATGACAGCAAGATTGTTATGTTTTTTTGCCATATCAACAATACGGTTTGCAATGATCGGGTGCGCTTCCATTGTATTGGAACCGATGACCACCATAAATTCTGTCTCGTAAATATCGTTATAAGGATTGGTTGCTGCTCCCTCGCCTATGGTTGCGCGCATACCTTTGAGACTGGGAGAGTGGCAGACACGTGCACAGTTGTCTACGTGCGGAGAATCCATCGTTTCACGGCAAAACTTCTGAAAAGCATATGCTGACTCGCATGAAGTCCTTGCCCCGCCGATAGCACAGAAAGCATCCCCGCCATAACGTGTTTTGATCTGCGAAAATTTCATTGCAGCAATATCCGTTGCCGTTTCTACATCACAGGTCATATAGTCGGTATCGAATTCTATAAGTTTTTCACTATATTTCGCAGCAATATCAGGATGTTTCTCTAAAAAACTTTTTTTAATACGCGGTTCACGTATACGATCCTTCGCATCCACAAAGTCATAGCCGTATTTTCCCTTGATACATAGTTTTCCTTCGGAGACTACGCCATCTTTCTGGGCAAATACTTTGACAATTTTGTTATCTTCCACCACACCGGTAATATCACACCCTACTCCACAGTAGGTGCAGACACTCTCTATCTCCTGTCTCTCTACCTTTTTTGTCATCACATTGCCTTTTTTCATCAAAAATAGTCTCTTTCGAGACAAATAAGATAAAATCTATCCTAATTAGACTTAAATTTAACATTTTTTAAGCACTGCTGGCTATTATCGGTACAAATTATAACAAAAAGGATGTAATATGTTTACAATTCAAGTGACAAAAGAGTGTGGCTGTTTTAAAAAGAGCAGTTATGAGAACAATATGCAGTTTGACAACAAAGATGACGCTCTGCTTCAGGCCAAACTGATGGAGAGCCACATGAACCAAAAGTTCTGCCAGAAACATCTCTTTTGGGTAGAAGAAGACGGCAATACACTTCGTATCAATGTCGAAGAAAAACCAAGAGAAGAGAGTGGTAGCGGATGCTGTGGAGGCGGGCACTGTAGCTAATCGGTAATGCAAACTCCGCGCAGGGTGCGATATTTCGCACCTTCAATGTCTGTATGTCAGGCTTCACAACAATTTAACAGTGCGTGGTCACGTATCCTGCAATAATGGTATCCGGATGATTGCCATCCAAAAATGGAAAATATTATTTAAAATTCCCAAACGTCAACGGCGCTTTCAGTTCTTCCATCTTTCTTACCAATGCAATCACTGCTTGTAAATCATCAATTTTTTTCCCGCTTACACGAATTTCATCACCCTGAATAGACGGCGTCACTTTGAGCTTTGCATCTTTGATCGCCTTGACAATCTTTTTGGCTTCATCTTTTTCGATGCTGTCAACAATACGGTAAATGACCTTTACATTTCCACCGCTGATCCCTTCCGTTTTCACTTCATCAAGTGACTTTGGAGAGAGACCGCGTTTGATCATTTTCGAAATAACAATGTCTTTAAGCGCATCGATTTTACTGTCACTTGAGCTTGAAAGACTGAGGGTTTTAGCTTTTTCATTCAGTTCAATATCAACCATAATGCCTTTAAAATCAAATCGGGTAGCAACCTCTTTTTTCGCCTGTTCTATGGCATTTTTCATCTCCATCATATCGAGCTTTGCCGAAATGTCAAAATAGTGTTCTTTTGCCATATTGCCTCCTGTCCTATTTCTCTATACGCATCATCGCCACATCCCCGTGGACAACCTCGAGTGCCTTGAGAGCAGTCACTGCATCCTGCATCTTGGCTTCTTGTGTTTTATGGGTCGTAAAAAGAAGTTTGGCGATGCTTTCATCACTTGTAGGCTTCTGCAGCATCGACTCGATGGAGATACCGTACTCGCCAAGTTTTGAAGTAATCTTCGAAAGCACCCCACTCTTGTCATCTACTTCAAGACGTACATAGTATTGTGTAACAATCTGCTCTTTTGGCAACAGTTTCAGTCCACTCTCAAGCCCCTTTTTGTAACCAAGCATCGGTCCCTGATTCCCACGGACAATATCAACAATATCTGCAATCACCGCTGAAGCAGTTGCATCCCCGCCGGCTCCCGGGCCATAGTACATCGTCTCTCCCACACGGTCACCAACCACTGTAACGGCATTCATCACACCGTCAACTTTGGCAATCATGCTCTCACTCGGGATCATCGTTGCATGGACACGCAGTTCCACACCATCATCAACCTTTTTTGCAATACCAAGCAGTTTGATCTCGTAACCGAACTCTCTGGCAAAAGCGACATCGGTTTGGGTAATATTCTCAATCCCCTCAATAAGTATATCCTCCGGCTTCGCATCGATGCCGTAGGCGATAGAAGCGAGGATCAACAGTTTGTGTGCCGCATCAAATCCGCCCACATCAAAGGTTGGGTCCGCTTCGGCATATCCCAGTTCCTGTGCCTCTTTGAGGATTTCATCATACTGCGCACCCTCATTAATCATTTTGGTCAGCATATAGTTACAGGTACCGTTCATAATCCCCTGAATCGCATCAATATGATTTGCTGCCAATCCCGTACGCAATGCACCGATAACCGGAATACCTCCTGCAGTACTTGCTTCATACATAAGCGGAATATCTCCGGCAATTTCCTGAAGTTCATAACGGTGATAAGCAAGCAGTGCCTTGTTTGCAGTCACAACTGCTTTCCCGTTTTCAAGTGCACGCTTGACCAGCACATAGGGTTCTTCCACACCGCCCATAAGCTCAACGACAATATCGATCTCTGGATCATCAATCACCGTGAGAGGGTTATCACTCAACGGGATATTCACATCACGTGTCTTGTCCAAATTACGGACAACACCGGATTTGACCACAATCTTCTTACCCGCACGCGCTTCTATAATATCTGCATTGGCTTCAAGTATTTTTGCAACACTCTCTCCTACCGTACCAACACCAAGTATACCAATCTTAACCATTATTATGTTCCTCTTCAAGCGTTTTCAAAAAACGTCTGATATTACGTGCTGCCTGTCTGATACGCTTTTCATTCTCAATCAGCGCAATACGCACATATTTGTCACCATGAATGCCAAATCCGATACCGGGACTCACTGCAACACCTGCTTCCTGCAGCAAACGTTTGGAAAATTCCATCGATCCCATCCCCATATCCAGGGCAATCTGAGGCAGCTTCGCCCAGATAAACATACTGGCACTTGGTTTCTTCAATTCCCAGCCTGCGTTGCTGAACGATTCAATCATTACATCACGCCGCTTACGATAACGGGGGATTATTTCCTGATCCGGCACATAGCCATGCTCATCCAGTGCTACTGTAGCCGCAACCTGAATAGGCGTAAACATGCCATAGTCAAGCCACGATTTGATTGCCTGCAGGGCACCGATAAGTTTTTTGTTTCCGACAACAAAGCCTACACGCCAGCCCGCCATGTTGTAAGATTTTGAAAGCGTATAGGATTCTACCGCGACATCTTTGGCTCCGGCTACTTGCATGATAGAAGGGGTTTTATAGCCATCAAAGGTAATATCGGCATAAGCGATATCGGAAATAATATAAAACCGCTTCTCTTTTGCCAAAGCAACCAGACGCTCATAGAACTGGGGAGTTACCGTAGCAGTCGTCGGATTATGCGGAAAATTTACTACCAAAAACTTTGGTTTGGGTATGGAATTTTCCAGTGCTTCATTCACATCAGCAAGAAACTTCTCTTCATCAACCTCAAAAGTATCCTCATCAAACGTCACTTCCATCTTTTCAACATTGGCACCAGCCAGAATGAATGCCTGAGAATGAATAGGATAAGTCGGATCAGGCACAATGGCAACATCACCGGAATTGGTAATTGCCTGCACCAGGTGAACATACCCCTCCTTGCTTCCCATTGTTGCCACAACTTCCGTATCAGGGTCAAGTTCGGCACCATACTTTCGCTTGTACCAGTTACTCATAGCCAGTCGAAGTTTGTAAATCCCCTTACTGGCACTATAGCCGTGGGTTTTTGGCTTTTGCGCTGTCTCACATAATTTATCAATAATCGGTTGCGGCGTCGCTGCATCCGGATTGCCCATAGAAAAATCAATAATATCAGCACCATCACGACGCATTTTCATTTTAATCTCATTGATTTCTGCAAAAATATATTTTGGTAAACGGTTTATCTTTTCGAACTGTATTTCATCAAACATCGTTTCTCTCTTTTTATAAATTCGTATGGCTTTGGTACAGTGAGCTTTCTGTACCATTCTCTTCTTTCACTTTCTCAGCATTACTCTCTGAATGGCTATCACTTTCGGTATCATTTGCTTCCGAAACAGCTTCTTCAATACTCAACTCCGGCTTGACAGCACTTTCATCATCAACTGAGGGGATCATCTTTTCCTCGTTGAACGGTAACATACCACGCAGTTTTTCCTGGTCAAACTGGGTTATAAAATACCATGATGCTGCGCCGAGCAGTATCACTATTAAAACAATAAACAGTTTTGACTTATCCTTCTTTTTTTCAATAACAGGGGCATCAAGCACAACGCTCTCATCTTCCTGATGTGAATCATAATAGGCGATAGCATCTTTCTTTAAAGCAGCAAGATCCGCGCCATACTCCCGTTCTATAATAGAAATAAAACCCAATGCCTTAACACGTTTCAAAAGATCAAATTCTTTGTTAAAAAGTGCTTCAAGGTTTTCTTCAGAAATATTGGTTTTCTCGCTGATCGATTTTACTGTATGTTCTTCAAGTATCTCATTCAACTGCATATCCCATCCTGTGTATTAAAATTGCTGCTGCTGCACTGACATTCAGTGAGTCAAAAGCATGTTTCATCTCTATAGAAACCAGCATATCCAGTTTCGATCTTGCCTTTTTGGAAATACCTTTACCTTCACTTCCCAAAACAAGCAGCCGCTTATGTGAAAACGTCATATCCTGTACCGGAGTTCCTTCCATTGCTGCGCCGTATGCGGTAAATCCCATCTGTTTGAGCTCATTGAATACATCAAGAATATTATGCTCAATCACAAAAGGCATATCCAGCAGTGCACCGGAACTCGTACGGGCAATTGCTGAAAAGTTCAGTTGTTTCACACCTGTAGCAATCACTGCTTCCGCCCCAAGTGCATAGGCACTACGTACTATTGCACCAATATTCCCGACATCAGTCAAGGCATCCAGCACTACAATAAAATCACTTTGCTTCACTTCAGTAAGTGTGCTTTGCTTAAAATCATCTATCTCAAGCAGTAATCCCTGATGGTTACCACCCTTGCTCATCGACTGTGCCCATTTCTCTTCAAGAAATTTTATATTGTCGTGAAACTGATGAAAAAGAGGCTTTGGAAGCACACCTTTTTTTGCTACATAGACGGTCTTCACTGTCTCAGGATGTCTCTGCATTGCATAAAGGCAGACTTGTTTACCATAAATAATCATAAGAGATTTTATCGAATTTTTACTTCATTTTTGCGGGGAGGAAGTTGAAGCAGGAGTAGACTATTTGCCTACAAGCTCTTCATACCAGCTTTTCACACTTCGTTCACTCAACTGTGCAAGCAGTTTGGCTTTGATTTTTGGCGGTATTTCAAGCGCTAAAACTTCTGAAAAGGCAAGTGATTTTGTTTCACTTTTTTGCCCCTTGATAATCACAACCCACTCACCTTTGACATTGCCTACCGACAATGTTTCAAGTAAATTTTCTGCAGTTCCACGATAGTAACGCTGATAGCGCTTGGTAAGCTCTTTGGCCAAAAAAAGCTCTCTTTTGGCATCTATCAGTGCAATTTCTTCAAGCAATTTAATCAGACGGTGAGGTGCTTCATACAATACTGTGTTGTAGCCATTTCCAAGTGCCTCCTGAAGCGCACTGCTACGCTCTTTACCTTTGTGGGGCAAGAAAGCATAGAAAAGAAACTTTCCCTCTTCAAAGCCGGATGCGGCATAGGCTGTTGTAACGGCTGAAGCACCGGGGAGCACATCATAATCAATATGGTGTTCTTGACAATATGCTACAAGTAACTGTCCCGGATCAGAAATAACAGGCATACCGGCATCACTGACATAAACAATACGCTTTTGTGCAAATATGCTACCGAATTCTTCTATGCGCTGCATACCATTGTGTTCATTAAAGGAAATAAACTCTGCATCAGGATAAACCATATCAAAACGGTTAGTAAGTAGGTTGAGCAAGTGCTTTGTCTTACGGGTATCTTCACATAGAAAGAGTTCAGCTCTTTCAAATTCACGAAGTGCACGAATGGTAATATCTTGAGGATTGCCGATTGGCGTAGGGATAAAAGTAAGCATAGATGTCAGTACCGGAGCAACGCTCCAGTACCAAAAGATTAACCGAGCTTGTATTTGCTCTTAAACTTCTCAACTCTACCTGCAGCATCAACAATCTTCTCAGAACCTGTGAAGAACGGGTGACACTCGTTACAGATATCGATAGAAAGCTCCGGTTTGTTTGATCTTACTTCAAACTCGTTACCGCAAGCACACTTTACTTTACATTCCATATATTCAGGGTGAATACCTTTTCTCATTATGAGACCTTTATATCGTTATTTTGTGACAGGCAACCAACCTGTTCCAGTCCAAAAACAACCTGGACTCTTCCATATCTTTCGATAGGGTCGCTGCAACAGTCTTTGCTGAGACAACTTTTAGGGCGTAATTATATCCAAATAGATTTAAAATTTTTTGAATCTTCAGCGTATCTCAAATAGAAGGGGAAATGATACACTGAAGTAATGAAGCTAAAAAACAGAATTTGAAAGGGAAAAACAAGGAAGTTTACAAAAATTGGACAAGGAGTAAAACAAAACCCTCTCAAAGTCTCTGCTTTTTCTATGAAAAGTATAACACTTGCACGTAAATGGATGGTAAAAATTTTGTTGATAATTTGTTAATAAGAGAATCTTTGGAGGTATATACAGGTATATAGCGTAGATGAAGATAAAAAGAGAATAAGGTGAATAATTCATGTTGTAAAGAGTAATTTGATTAAGGTTAAGAGTTGAAGAAAAGAAATGAGGAAAAACTCAAAGTGGCAGCGACCTACATTCCCACCAGCGTAGCCGGCAGTATTATCG
>JALUXB010000014.1 GCA_027019175.1 Sulfurovum sp.
CTGCACAGCCTCGAGGCGCAGAAGTCGCTGGCACTCATCACCTTCAAGCGCTATGCGAAGCTGCAGAAACAGCGCTTTGCCTCCAAAGCGGAGTATGACAAAACCAAAGCCGATCTTGATGTGGTCAATGCACAGATCAAAGCGACCAAAGCGCGCATCGATGCCTCAAAGGTAGAGGTGGAGCGTCTGCAAAAAAGTGTCGAAGCGCTCGAGGAGAAGCTGGCACGCTTTACGGTACGTTCACCGGTGGACGGTTATGTCATCGCAAGAGAGGCGGAGGTGGCGCAGGCAGTCGTACCCTCACAGCCGATCCTGAAGATTGTCGATCCCAAAACGGTCTGGGTACGCACCTTTATAGACGAACGTCTCAGCGGATCGATCAAAGCGGGGCAGAGCGCTTCCATTGTACTGCGCTCCAAACCCTACCGCACGTTTGAGGGCATTGTGAAGCGTATCGAAGCACAAAGTGATCCTGTCACATTGGAAAAGATCGTCGATGTAGGCTTCAAAACCCTGCCAAAGCCCTTTTCGATAAACGAGCAGGCAGAGGTGACCGTTGTTACCGGTAATCTGAAGCACGTGCTCAAACTGCCTGCTGCTGTAGTGGTTTATCGCCGGGCAGAGCCTGGTGTCTGGACAGCTGAGTCGGGTAAAGCCCATTTTGTGCCGGTCAAGGTACTGGCACGCGACCATAAAGAGGTTGCGGTATCAGGTATTGCCGAAGATACGACTGTGCTTCTGCCCGATCCCAAAAAGAGAACACTTAAAGACGGGATGCGTATCCACCTATGATCAATCTGGCGCAAAAAGATGTACAGCATACGCTGGGCAAGTTTCTTGTCACGGCCATGGGGGTGGGGATGCTGCTTGGTATCGTACTCATTATGATCGGAGTCTACCGTGGTATGATCATCGATGCACAGGTGCTGCTTGATGACATCGGGGCGGATGTATGGGTAGTGCAGGAGGATACACTGGGGCCTTTTGCCGAAGCTTCCCGTGTCCATGAAGACCTGCGTGATACGGTACGTGTCATCGATGGGGTCAAGAGTGCCGAAGCACTGACCTTTCAAAATATTCAGCTGCCGCAAAAACCCAGTCCTGTCAGGGTCGTGGCTGTGGGCTTCGACCCCTTTGGTACGGTCAACCCGGTCAGTTCCAAGCGTATGGTTGCCGGACGGGGATTGATGCGCAGCCATTATGAGATGGTCGTTACGGACAAAACAGGCTACCATGTAGGTGATGTCATCAGGCTGCTGCGCCATGACTACCACGTGGTAGGGGTGACACACGGTACTGTCTCTTCAGGGGGAGAGCCACTGATCTATGTCAGTCTCAAAGATGCGCAGGAGCTGCAGTTTTCCTACTCCAACAACCGTATCCGTACCGACAGGGCACGGGGCATTGAGGGAGCAGAAGGACATATGGTCAATGCCATCGTAGCCCGTGTCAAACCCGGCTACAGCATCGATGAGGTGGCAAAAAACATTGAAACGACCCTGCATAAAGGTGTCTTTACCGCAACGCAGGAGCGTACATTGCTCACGCAGAATCTCATTAAAATGGCATCCAAGCAGATAGGGATGTTTACGGGTATTTTGGTAGTGGTTTCTACTATTATCATCGCATTGATCATCTACACGATGACACTGGAGAAGATTAAGGAGATCGCCATTATGAAGCTTGTGGGTATCCCCAACAGTATGATCGTCAAAATGATTGCACAGGAGACACTGCTGCTGGGTGTTTTGGCATTCATCTTTGCCAACCTCTTTTCCCATCTGATCTACAGTAAGTTCCCCAAACGGGTGGTATTGGAGATTCCCGATGCATGGATGCTTTTTGCGGTGGTGATCGTCGCTTCACTGCTGGCGTCACTGGCAGGGATCAAAAAGGTTATCAGTGCCGATCCGCAAGCGGCAATAGGAGGATAGGATGGCAGGTAAAGCCGGCATACGGGTAGAGAACCTCTACAAGCACTTTGGCAAGGGTGATACGCTGGTGCGTGTCATCGAAGGGGCGAGTTTCGAGGTCAACAAGGGTGAACTGGTCGCACTCATCGCCCCAAGCGGTGCGGGGAAGACCACGCTGCTGATGATGATCGGATGTGTCGAGGAGCCCACCAGCGGTACCATCTGGCTGGGAGATGAAAAGGTCTATGAAGACAAATGGCTGACAAAAGAGACGCGAAAGATCCGCCGTGAAAAGATAGGCTTCATCTTCCAGGCGCACTACCTCATCCCGTTTCTCAATGTCATTGAAAATGTTACACTGGTACCGCAGACAAACGGTGTAAGTGAAGCAGAAGCCAACAAGATAGCTATGGAACTACTGGAGTATTTTGACATCGGTGACAAGGCCAGATCTATGCCAAGCGCTCTTTCCGGCGGACAGAATCAGCGTGTCGCCATCGCTCGAGCTCTGGCGAACAAACCACAGATCATACTGGCTGACGAACCCACCGCAGCCCTTGACTCCAAACGCTCCGTCGATGTGGTGAAGATGCTCAAGAAGATTGCCATAGAGCAGAATGTGGCTGTCATCATGGTAACGCACGATGAAGCGATGCTGCCGCTGTGTGACCGTATTTTGAAGATTGAGGATAAGAAGGTGGTTTCAGAGCCTGTACCCAAAGAGGGTGTGGCGATCTTGTAAGTATAATAGCATCCTCCTTGGGTGATATACAAACCTAGCTTGACATACTGACGTTATTTGATAGTGCAGAGTAGGAAGTTAATGAATAAATTATTAAGGATAAAAATGGAAAAAACAGAAACAGCTAATAACAAAGTGCTAAACCACAATGAAAAGAAAAAGATTTCACTCTATTCTGTTGGGGTAAACCTGGTACTTTCTCTTATTAAAATTGTAGGGGGTATGACCTCCGGCAGTGCGGCACTGACTGCGGACGGGGTACACTCCCTTTCGGATCTGGCTGCATCACTGAGTGTCTATGTCGGGATTGTTATCTCCAACAAAAAGTCGGACCTCTTCCCACAGGGGCTTTACAAAGTGGAAAACCTTGTCGCACTTGTGAGTGCCTTTGCCATCTTTTTTGCGGGCTACGAGATTGCAAAAGATGTACTTTTTGGGGAGGCTGAACCGATCAAGAATCTTCTGGTTGCCATAGGGGTCATCGGGATAACAGTTTTGATCACCTATCTGTACTCCCGCTGGGAAAAACAAAAAGCCATAGAGCTGAATTCTCCCAGCCTTTTGGCAGATGCCGAGCATATTAAAACAGACTTTTATACAGCACTTGTTGTACTTGTCGGGGTTTTGGGGCAATACTTTGGTTATCCTATTGTTGAAAAGATAGCTGTTGTTGTGGTGGTTTACTTTATCTTCCACAGTGGATTTGAAATTCTCAAAGAGGCTATTAAAGTCCTGCTTGATGCCTCTTTGGATCATGAGACTATGGACAATATACGAGAGATTCTCAAGGAAGAGCCAAAAGTCAAAGAAGTTTTGCACATCACGGGGAGAAATGCAGGCAGCTTCAAGTTTGTACAGCTTGATCTTTCACTGGATACTGATTCACTCAAAGAGGCTCATGCCCTTGCTCACGATATAGAATCCCGTATCAAAGCGCAGATGCCATTTGTTGAGAAGGTGGTGGTGCATTATCAGTAAAAAGAGAAGCGTTTATCCACATAAAAATGTAGTTTAACACAAAATTAACAGTGGTTTACTACCATACCAACTCCAGAGTAACCAAAAACGGAGGAAGTATGAAAAAAAGTATCGTAGGAGCATCTCTTGTGCTGTCTGCACTGACAGCGGAGAGTATTGTAAATTTGGCACCGGTCAATGTAGTCGCAACCGGTGTTGACGAAACGAGTCTGACACAGCCAGTAAGTGTTGCGACAAAAGATGAAAATGAGACCAAACTTGATCAGGTCATTTTTCAAAAAGATCTGCTCAACTCGCTAAGCGGCGTAAGGATAGAACAGACCGGTTCGGTGATAGGACATATGACATCTATTCGTATGCCCATAGGAACGGGTCCGTACTATCTCTTTATGCAAGACGGTATTCCCGTGCAGTCAAGCGGCTTTTTCAACCACAATGGTCTGGCCTACACCACGTTCCAGTCTGCCACATCGGTCGAAGTGCT
>JALUXB010000015.1 GCA_027019175.1 Sulfurovum sp.
ATGCTCTTTACCCCGTGGTATATCGGCCAGTTTGACGCGGCACTGGTAGGTCTGGGGCATACTTCGGTCTATGCACGGCTCTTCCCTGAGGGTATCTGGCATATGCACTCTGCAGGTATGCACGGCGGGGTGGTCTCCCCGCTGATTCTGCTTGGCGCACTGCTGGGGGTAACGGTACTGCTGATGTTCGGCTACAAAGCGCTGAATGTCAAAGAGCGCATACACCGTACCTGGAGCTGCGGCTACCGAACCGGTGCGCGCACACAGTATTCAGCAACGGGCTTTGCCGGACCGATCCGCCGCTTTTTTGGCTGGCTCTACAAGCCCGACGAGCATTTTCACAAAGAGAGCATTGCCGGACACGGCAGCAAGTTTTCCGACTCACACTATGAGGTGCATGTCAAGCCGCTCTTTGAGAGATCGCTCTATGACAGCGTAGCAAAAGCGGCGAACTTCATGAGCTACTGGGTTTACCGGCTTTCACACTTCGAGCAGACACGCTATGCGGCGATGATCTTTAACCTCATGCTTACCGTACTTTTCAGCTACCGAATCTTTGCGCACGAATTTTCATGGGCGACACTGGTGCTCGAAGGGACGGTGATGATCATCTCGATCAAAGTGCTCATCATAGGAGAGAAGCGATGATTGCGTATCTGTTGACTATTGTGTTGTTGTTGCTGATTGCACCGCTGCTGCTGAGTTTCATCAAGGCACTCAAGATGCGCCTGCTCTTCAAAAAACCCGCTTCCATCTGGCAGGGGTACCGTAACTTCGCCAAACTGATGCACAAAGAGACCATCGTCTCCGAAGAGGCAAGCGCTATCACCCGTGTGGCTCCTTTTCTGGTACTCTCACCGCTGCTGGTGATCCTCTTCTTTTTACCGCCTGTAGTGCATGGGGCGTACTATGTCAGTTTTGTCGATGCGTTTACCATTACGGGGCTGATCGCACTTTCAACTTTCTTTCTGATGCTGCTGGGGCTCGACAGTGCCAGTGCGTTCGGCGGCATGGGGAGTTCGCGTGAAGCGTTCATTGCCGCACTGGTGGAGCCTGCGATGGTGCTGACGATCTTCAGTGTCTCGATGATGGCGGGCGATCTAGGTGTCGGACAGGCAGGGGTCAATCTTGCCGCGCATTTCCCCAAAGAGCATATGGCAAGTTTCCTCTTTGCCGCAATCAGCTTTTTCATCCTGCTTATTGCCGAAAACGGGCGTATACCGGTGGACAACCCGGAGACACACCTGGAGCTGACTATGGTGCACGAGGCGATGGTACTGGATATTACCGGTGTCTACCTTGCCATTATCGAGACGGCATCGTCGGTGAAGTTCGTTATTTTCGCCTCACTTTTTGCCTCACTTTTTTTGCCGTTTGGACTGGAGTATAGTGCGCCCGCAGCGATTGGGATGTTTGTCCTCAAACTCTTTGCCATTGCAGCTGCGGTAGCGCTCATTGAGGTCAATACCGCCAAACTGCGCCTTTTCAAAGTCCCCAACCTGCTTGGCATCGCCATTGTCTTTGCCTTTTTGTCACTGATTACCTTTTATGTACTGGGAGCGTAAGCATGGGTGTTGATTTTCTCATCGGACTCTTTTTGGCCACACTGATCACGGCGCTCTTTACCTCGAGACTCTACCGTCTCATTATGTGGTATTCACTCAACTCGCTGATGCTGGGGATTCTGGCACTTCTGATCGGGCAGGAGCTTGGCGACACTGCCATGCTCATTACCGGTGTGGCGACCATTCTCATCAAAGCCGTCGGCATTCCCTATCTGCTGAAATACCTTAGCGGAAAGTTCCATTTTGTACGCCAGATACAGCCGGAGATCAAAGTGCACTATGCCATTATCCTCATCCCGGCGATTCTGGTTTTTACCTTTTATCTTGCCGAACCGATCACTCATATGATCCACGGCAACGCCAATTATGTCGCCATCAGTATTTCGTCACTTTTCCTCTCTTTGCTTTTGATGATGGAGCACAAAAATGTCGCTCCCAAGATCATCGGGTTTTTGAGTATGGAAAATGCGCTTTTCCTGCTGGGAATCACCGCAACTGACGGTATGCCGATGCTGGTGGAGCTGGGGATCTTCTTTGATCTGCTGATGGCGATTGTGGTCATCAACCTGCTCTTTCACAAAGAGGAGGTGGAGTCATGATGCTGACACTGCTGGTGCTTCCCGCACTCATTATGTTCGGCGTGAGTTTCGTTAAAAACGATAAAGCGAAGTTCTGGCTTCCGGCAAGCTCGTTTCTGATTTTGCTGCCGATAGTCAAACTCTTTTTGCTGCCAAAACCCTATGCATTATTAGGTAATTACCTTGTTGCAGACAGGCTCGACACGTATGTGCTGCTGGTTTCTTCCCTTGTCGGCATCGGTGTGACACTGGCACTGCTGACACTGGACAAGCATGTAAAGGTTTCCAAAAAAGCGTACCGCCGTTTCTACCGCTTCTTTGCGATCTTCTGGATCGGACTGACGGTTTCCATCCTTGCCAATCATATGGGTGTTTACTGGATAGGGTTGGAGCTTGCGACACTCTCGACGGTTTATATGATCAAAACCAATCACACCCCTGCCGCACACAAAGAGGCATGGAATTATATGATCGTAGGTGCCATCGCCATTTCACTGGTGCTCTTTGGGATCATCTTGATGTACGCTTCGGCCAAGCCGATACTGGGTGAAGAGGCGATGCGCTTTGATCTGCTGCTATCTCAAGCAGACAGGATTCCTTCGCCCTTTCTGTTTGAGATGGGCTTTGCCATCGCCACACTCGGGATGTTCATCAAGATGGGATTCTTCCCGATGAACCTCTGGCTTGCCAACATCGAACGTGCTTCGTTCTATCCGGTAGCGGCACTCTTCAGTGGTATTTTGGAGTCTGCTGTGATCATCGGTTTTTTCCGTTTCAGTCAAATTGCCGAAAAGGTCAACTACGCGCATCTGTTCGGCTTTGTCTTTGTCTATACACTGCTGACGATCTTTATCGTCTCCTTTCTGATTTTTCGGGCAAAAGACTTCATGCGTCTCTTCTCGCTTTCGGGGGTTGAACATATGGCGCTCATTGCACTTTTTTGGGTCAGTGGCGGTACTTTTGCCGCGCTGCTGCATTTTGGAGCGCACGCCTTTTTAAAACCGGCACTTTTCCTCTCGACTGGGGTACTGGAGTCCAACGGCAAGTACCGCATCGCCGGAGCGCTCAGAGGCTACCATGGCAAAAAAGGGCAACTCTTCTGGGTACTGGTATCACTCTTTTTACTTGCAATCATCTCTTTGCCGCCAAGTCCGATGTTCTTCAGCGAACTCTACGGCTTTGGCGCCATGATTGATACGGCAAAGCAGAGCCACCACATGCTGGCGATGATCGGTGCGGTACTGCTGCTGCTGATCCTGCTTTCTGTGATCTTCTACCGTTTTGTCGCTGTCTATCAGTCGATGAAGTATGAGGGCAAAACGGAGGAGAAAAAGGTTTACGGCAGTGAGCTTGCCGCACTGGTGCTTTTCGCTCTTTGTCTGGCAGCACTTTTGCTGCCTGTGAGCATAGACTATCTGCATACGATAGGTCAGGGGTAAGCATGGCAAAAAAACGTGAAGCATGGATGAGCCTTCAGGAGCTTGCCGAGACAGTGAATGTCGGAGCGTTCCATCCGGAGAAGATGGAACGGTTTTACGCATGGGACGGGGATGTACTGGTGCTCAATATACTGGGTACGCCTAACGCCAAACGGGATGTCATCGGCAAACCCAAAGGCAATCAGCTCTGCATCAGTGTCACTGCCGCACCGGTACGCGGCTATGCGACCGACCATATGGTTAGATGGCTTGCTGAAGTTTTCGGAGTCAAACCCCATGCGATAGAAGTGGTCTTTGGACGGATGAATGTCAACAAACAGCTGCGTATCACACGCCCGCAAACACTGCCGCGGGTGATT
>JALUXB010000016.1 GCA_027019175.1 Sulfurovum sp.
CTCTCGTTTACCCGATTTTCGCAGTCTGTGATCGAGCATAAACATCACTTCCCCAATAGGGCCTTCACACGGTGCCTTCAATGGCGGTGCATCCACCTGCGTACCAAATTCGCTCTTTGCCGCACCAGTGACGATTTTGCCACTCTCAAAGGTTTTCAGATGTTCATGCAGTCGTACCGCTTCCCTGTCGTCACAGACCGAATAGCCATATTCACGGTATCCTTTTATCGCATCGTAATCCTTGACCGCGCCGCTTGCAATAATGAGGTAGTCATAGGAGAGCTCTTTCCCCGAATCAAGCACTACCTTCTGTGCATCGGCATCGATGCGTACCACTTCACCCTGCTCATAGGCAGCGTTGTGTCTTCGAAACTGCGGCGGTGTTTCGATGTGCACCGCTTCAACCGGTTTCTCTTCCAGTGCCACCTCAGGCAGTGCCGGACGCTCCAGAGAGTAGTCGTTTCTATCAACTACTGTCACTTCAAAACGGTAATGGTATTCACTCAGGCGATAGAGTGCCCGCAATCCGCCAAAGCCTGAACCGATGATCACCACTTTTTTCAATGCTGTCTGTCCCATATATTATCCTTTAAAGTATGTTATGGAAGAAGTATAGCACTTTTGGGCAAACCATCAATGTTACCTGACTAACATTTTAGAGCACTTCTATGTATCCAGCCACTTCTGCAGATCTTCTCTCAAATGCTCTGCATTACCGCTTCGCAGATAATAATACTCACCGTTTTTCAACTCTACTTTCAGTACCGGTTTCCAGAAACGGAACATCGTCCCCAGCGTACGGCGCCACCTGCGCTCTTTTGCAGGGACTATGGTAATAGAGGCTATCTGTACTTTTGGAATGGCCACTACCCTGTTACCCGTTGCAATGATATAGTCGTCCGTAACAATGATACGTGCATAGTAGCGCCATAAAGTCACATAGAGCCAAAAGAACCACAGGAGGAATACAAATGCGTCAAGCACTGTGGCAATATAGCTGTAGGGTACATCGAGCGTCAAAAGCCAGTAGGGGTCTCCCATTATCCACTTGGAAAGCAGATACTTTATCCATTCAAAGCCAACTGAAGCAATGATGATCGTTGCTGTCAGGATCAAAAAGCCCATAAAGCGGCTGCTCAGCCTGCGCTGAAAGCGAATGTCACGCTGGGTAAGCCTGATACCCTGTTTGCGAAGCTGCCAGCCGTACAGTCCCACATAGCCCACAATAAAAAAGAACAGTACTACCAAAGAAAGCAGTCCCATTTCCATAGGAAAATAGTAGTATTCACGCGCAATATATCGGTATCTGTTTTGCGGTGTAAACGTTTGGCTTACTGTCTTTTGAAACGCTTCAGGAGTGATAGACTTGAAAATATCGTATGAAGTTTTGTCAGTGATGTTGTGCTCTTCACGCAGATAGTCCGCCATATCGACAAGTCCCATCAGTGTATCGCTGTCATGCTCGATGGAGGCATAATAACGCTTCTCGTACTGTTCCATCGCTTTTTTAATGTCAGCTGGTTCCATTTTCTTGCTGTCTTGTGCGATCATCGTTTCGGCTTCGGCAATATTGTCTGAAAAGACGTCTGCAAGCCCGTCAAAGCCTATCAGTGCAGCTCCGGCATTCTTATCGGAAAAGCCGCTCTCGTTGACACTGTATGTCTTTCCGTGTTTATTACGAAGCTGCTGCTGGAGCCGCTGTGCCAGCGAATAGGTATAGATGTCCAAAACCAAATACTTTTTATAGTCATCGAGCACATACTTCGCACCCACATAGGCATAGTTTTCAGGCATCCCCTCATAAAAACGCTCATACGGTTTACCGTTGAGCTTCGGTGTGTAATGAGGTTCCTTCACCTTCAGAGACCCTGTTTTGGTAACTTTTCCAAAATTCTTTTCTATAATGCTGCGCATCTTCTCCGGATCGAAATTTCCGGCAATGACCAGTTTCATGTTGGCAGGATAGTAATAGGCGTTGTAACGTGCCATCACCTCATCGAGTGTAAAGCGTTTGTTGTTCTCCTGTGCATGATAGCGATCAGGGAGCTCTTTGGCTTTTGGAATGGAAAACTCATCTTTGTAAAAGTTCTCCGCCGGCGGTCCGATAAGATCAAAAAAGTGCTTCAACGCCATAAGCGGCCGATAGTACCAGTGCGGCTCACCAATTTCCGTTTGCAGTGCCTTGCGCTCAATCTCAAGATCTTTGTCTGTAACATTTTTATCAAAGAGCATTTGAGCAAAGGTTTTTGCTACCCAGTATGATTTTTGAGCCGGTACAGTCGCAACATAGCCGGTTTCATAACGTTTGGTATAGCCGTTCACATGAGTACCGCCCTCCTCTTTGATATAGTCAAGGTAGTCATGGTGCGGTACACGTCTGTCACGGAAAACCAGATGCTCCACAAGATGGGAAATACCGTAATTGTTGTCTGTTTCATTGTCGTACCCGACATTGACACGCAGCTCTATCTGTGTCTTCTCCGCCTTGGGATCTGCCAACAAATAGACCTGCATGCCGTTGTCAAGTTTGAAGTATTCAATTTTTTTGAATGGATCTACTTGCGATACTTTCCCCGTCGCATGAAGCATTAGCATTGTCAATAGCATCAACCAGATAATTCTCATATTTTGCCTTTTCATTAAAGTATTACTTTCATTTCTATTCCCACCTTCGCACATATGAAAACAAGACAATATCTGTATTGCTCATTACAGATATATTACGGTGCAATCCCCTGTCGTGTCTCGTAACGCACTTCAATATTCGGGTTTAGAATCGCATCAAAGTTGTGTGTCTCCTTGCCGTTTACATAGTAGTGCTCCAAAATAACAGTCGCCACCTCACCGCTTGGCACACTGTTAAGATAGTTTATAAGCTCGCGAATAGTCACTTTCATCTTACGGCTCCCCTCTTCGCCAAAGCCATAGATTTTTTCACCGCCTTCAAGCCCGAGACGTACATTCGCAGGCCCTCCCGGAAGTGCATATCTTATCCAGCAGTGCATATCTTCTTTTTTGTCTCCGGGATGGTAATAGCCGTTGCAGGTATATTTCCAGCGGTATTTACTCCACTCTTTTGTTGCTTTGTCATATTTATACGGATACCCGTCTCTGTTCAGCCAATATCCGTCAAACGCATAAGCATAATATTTCCCTTCCTTTTGCAACCGTTTTTGTTTATCGAAATGAAACGCCATCTGTGCATTAAAACGCAATGTCTGTGCCATGGTGGCAATATCAAGCTTCCACTTTCCCTCTTCTTTTTTAAAGAAATAGGGTGCACACTTACGATACTTGTCGTAAGGACGTGCCGCAAGTACAGCATGTTCATCTTTTGTATCGTAGAGTGTTTCATAGTGTGCTTTACAGGGGGCAACATTGTGTATTTCATGATCCTGGTTGATATCCGTTACCGTCCATTTTCTGAAAAAGGCTTTGGTGGCATCGGTATAAATATCGAGATTTGGGTTTTTGTTGTGTGCTTTAAGTACTTTGAGGTAGCGTTCAAAAACCTCCATCGGTGTATCGGCAGCATTGGCGGCAACCTGGGCACCCTTTTTGGCATCAGGATCGGCGATACCGATATGAGCCTTTGTTTTTGCACCGCCGCCGATCGATCTGCTTGCCATCGGCGGGACAAACTCTTTGCCTGCCGCCGCTTCTGTGGCACGGTCATGCACTAGTTCTGTCGCCATATAAACCCCGTCTGCGATCTTGTACTCCCTGAAATACGGCACAAAGCCTTTACGCTCAATGTAAGAGACAAATGCATCGGTAAAAACAGGCTCCAGTGCCTGAGACACTTCCAGAC
>JALUXB010000017.1 GCA_027019175.1 Sulfurovum sp.
GCTGTCTGAAGGGGTGCGGCAGGCACCACCACTGTGACATCGGACTGGTGGGGCTGCGTACCAATCTCTTTGGTGACACACAGAAGGCCGCACGCGTCTATCTTGGCGGTGAGTACAGCAGCGGCGGTGCGCCCGCACGGCTCATCTTCCCCTCCGTACCGCTGAAGCACCTAAGGCAACTGCTTGAGACACTCATAACAAGTTTCGAAGCAAGCGGGCAGAAAGACTTTGAAGCGTTTTGCGCTGCATACCTCAACGGCCACAGCAGTGCGTTCGTGCTGCTCTGGTACCTTTCGCAGTGCTACCTCAAAAGGCCGCCGCAACTGGAAAAAACGTCCGAAACAGTGCTTTATGAAAGGCTTAAAATGTGTGAGGATTTCCCCGATGTTGCGGAGAGCGAGAACTATGCAGAGGCGATCAAAGTGATGATGCACGCGTTGTGGGATGACTGAGAATATCACTCATATTTTTTGAACTGCTCAAGCCACGCCTTGTCCTCTTCGGAGAGTGTGCCTACGCGCTCAAGCAGTTTGCGCTTGATATTGATCAGATCTTCTACACTCAGATAGACGAGCAGGTCGGGATTGATGGTGGGCTCCTCTCTGCCGTATGCGATCAGTTCTTCGATCTCTTCGAGCAGTTTGGCTTTGTCGGGTCCGTTTTTTTCATTCATTTTGATATACTACCGAATGAATTAAAAATTAAAAGTTAAAAATTAAATCAAGAAGGAGTTTTTATGTTGAATGTTGGTGATACGGTACCAGATTTCTGTCTGCCAAACCAGGATGAGGAGGAGATCTGCTTTAGAGATATCAAGGGCAAGTGGATCGTGCTCTACTTCTACCCAAAAGATAACACCCCCGGCTGTACGACCGAGGCGCTGGAGTTTACCGAAGCGCTGCCCGATTTCGAGGGTCTCAATGCGCTGGTACTCGGTGTAAGCCCCGACTCTCCCAAGAAGCACCGCAACTTCATCGAGAAAAAAGAGTTGAAGATCACCCTGCTGGCCGATGAGGAGAAAGAGGTATGCCAGATGTTTGGCGTATGGCAGTTGAAGAAGAACTACGGGCGTGAGTATATGGGTGTGGTACGCTCCACCTTCATCATTGACCCCGACGGCAAGATCGCCGCAAAGTGGGAGAAGGTGCGTGTCAAAGGGCATGTCGAAGCGGTCAAAGAGAAGCTTGCCGAGCTTCAGAACGCCTAACCTCCTGCCATTCCGGTCTCTGTACCGGACTTTTTAACCCCATTTCAAAAAATCTTAACAAACATTTGGATATAATCGCGTTCCCAATTCTGTACGGGTTGGAAAATACACATGTAGTTATTCCTTGAACGGTTGCGCATTATGCGTTAAGGACTACAGAGGGCTCAAACCACTGTGAAGCGATCGGCTTCTTACATTTAACAGTTATACCAAGGAGAAAATTATGGTAACAATGAAAGACCTACTGGAGTGCGGCGTTCACTTCGGACACCAGACTAGAAGATGGAATCCAAAAATGAAGAAATTCATTTTCGGTGCAAGAAAGAACATCTACATCATCGATCTTCAAAAGACACTCAGATACTTCAAATATACATACAATGTCGTTAGAGACGCAGCAGCTGAAGGCCAGACTGTACTCTTCGTAGGAACCAAAAAACAGGCGCGCCAGGCAGTCAAAGAGCACGCAGAGAGAGCAGGTATGCCTTACGTTGCAACAAGATGGCTCGGCGGTATGCTGACAAACTATCCGACAATGAAAAAATCCATCAGAAAACTCGAGATCATCGAGCAGATGGAAGAGAACGGACAGATCGACCTTCTTACCAAGAAAGAAGCGCTGATGCTCAAGAGAAAGAAAGAGAAACTCAACTCTTACCTCGAAGGTTTCAGACACATGAAAAAACTGCCTGACATGCTGTTTGTCATCGATGCAGTCAAAGAGCACATCGCGGTCAAAGAGGCAAGAAGACTCGGTATGAAAGTCATCGCGCCACTCGATACCAACTGTGACCCTGATATGGTAGATTACCCGATCCCAGGTAACGACGATGCGATCCGTTCTATCAACCTCTTCTGTAGAGAGATTGCCGATGCAATCATTGAAGGTAAAGCGGCATACGCAGAAGCGAACGGTGAAGCGGTAGAGGAAGCACCGTCTTCAGCGGAAGTTGAAGAGGTAGTAACTGAAGCGAAAGAGGAAGCGGCAGCTGCACCTGAAGCAGAAGCGGCACCGGCAGCAGAGGAAAAGGGTGATGACCTGACAAAGCTCAAGGGTGTGGGCAAAGTGTATGCTGAAAAGCTCAATAATGAAGGATTCCACACATTCGCGGATGTTGCGAACATGACTGATGAGCAGATTCAGGTAATGGAAGAGAAGTACAGCTTCAAAGGTGACTTTAAAGAGACTGTAGCACACGCAAAAGAACTGGCGGAGGCGTAATTATGGCAAATTTCGGACCAAAAGATATCAAAAAACTTCGTGAAATGACCGATGCGGGAATGATGGACTGTAAAAAAGCCCTCACTGCTGCAGACGGTGACATGGACAAAGCGGTTGAGTGGCTCAGAGACCAGGGTATCGGTGCTGCTGCGAAAAAAGCGAGTAAAACTGCTGCTGAAGGTGCCATCGGTGTCAAAGTCGAAGGACCAAAAGCAGTCATCGTCGAGATCAACTCTCAGACTGACTTTGTTGCTCAAAATGACAAGTTCAAAAACCTGATGAACGAAGTGATCGAACATGCGTTCGCAAACGATCTTGAAGATGCAGAGGCGATTAATGCTTCTGAGATCAATGGACAGCCATTCAGTGAATTCCTTGCACAGAACATTGCCATTATCGGTGAGAACCTTGTTGTAAGACGTGCCGATCTCATCAAGGGTGACGAAAAGACTGCTGTAAGCGGTTACGTACACTCAAACGGACAAAACGGTGTTATTATTGCAGCAGAGTGTGACGATGCTGAAACTTGCGAAAAGATCACACCGGTACTCAGAGAGATTGCAATGCACGCAGCTGCAATGGCACCTAAAACACTGACATACAAAGATTTCGATCCTGAATATGTTGCTGAAGAGACCAAAGGCAGAATCGAAGCGATCAAAAAAGAGAACGAAGAGCTTGAAAGACTTGGAAAGCCGCTGAAGAACATTCCTCAGTATATCTCCAGAGCGCAACTGACAGACGAAGTCATCGCAGCTGCCGAAGAGGCGATCAAAGAGGAGCTCAAAGCAGAAGGCAAGCCTGAGAAGATCTGGGATAGAATCCTCCCTGGTAAACTGGAAAGATTCATCTCTGATAACACAACGCTTGACCAGGAACAGTGTCTGCTTGACCAGAAGTTCGTTATGGACGACAGCAAAACCGTAGGTGAGTACTTCGAAGAGAAGTCTAACGGTAAAGCGAAAATCGTTAAGTTCACTCGTCTTGAAGTGGGTGAGGGGATTGAGGTAGAAGAGGAAGATTTTGCAGCCGAAGTAGCCAAGCAAATGGCGTAAAACACTTCTATTTTGCCGCATCTTTGGAGGAGTTTGCTTAGTCACTTACTTTTAGTAAGCTCCTGCACAACAACCTCCAAATCTACGACAAACTAAAAGGTTTGAGCATCTACGAGGGAGTTTACCTCCCCTCTTTCTATACCTCTAAAACCTACAGCAAATCAGAAACTTTTCTATTTTTTTAACTTTTAACTTTTCCCTTCCAATCACCAATACACCAATATACTAATAACACCATTCCCAATTTATGCTAAAATACCCCAAACCCAATAAAGGTGTGTCAATGTCCCAACCTCTCCTTGAAGCCAAAGGAATCTCCCACAGTTTCGATACGCTGCTCTTCTCTGATGTCGATGTGACGCTTCATCCCGGACAGAGTCTCTCCATTGTCGGACGCAGCGGTTCGGGGAAGTCGACGCTGCTGCACATCTGTTCTACGTTCATCAAGCCAAACGAGGGGAGTGTGGCGCTCTTTGGAGAAGAGGTCTACGGTAAAAGCGAGAGTGACATAGAGGCGATTCGGCGTTACGATATCGGCATTGTCTTTCAGTTTCACTACCTCTTCAAGGGGATGACAGCAATGGAGAACATCGAAGTGGCGACACTGCTTGCTCAGGAGCAGGTCGATATGGCTCTGCTTGAGAAGCTGGAGATCGCAGAACTGATGGAGCAGAAGATCGGTGAACTCTCCGGTGGGCAGCAGCAGCGTGTCTCCATTGCAAGGGTGCTGAGCAAGAAACCGCGTATCATCTTTGCAGATGAACCTACAGGCAACCTGGACAACGAAACTGCCTCACTGGTGATGGAGGTGCTGTTTGACTACATTCAGAGTCACGATGCCGCGCTGCTGCTGGTAACACACGATATGCAAATCGCTGCACGCTGTGACAATGTCTACCGTCTTGAAAACCATACTCTCCTGGAGGAAGCATGAAGATAGACCTGATGCATATACTCTACACCGTCGTTATGGTCATTTTTGCATTTCTTGCTGCCGTTGTCGTGACCAAGACGCTTTCGAAGTGGCTAAAGCTTGATGAGAAAGAGGATGAAGAGCTGTAGGGTGCGTAACCACGCACCTTATAGGGAGGGGGATTGATAGAAGTTACTTTGCCTGCGCGATAAGCACACCCTCTAAAAGCTTGTCAATGTCACCGTCGAGGATGGCATCAACATTCGTAAAGGCTTGTCCGCTTCGGGTATCTTTGACCTGCTGGTAGGGTTGAAGTACGTAGGAGCGTATCTGATGCCCCCAGCCGATCTCACTTTTTTCAACACCGTCAATCTCGGCCTGCTTCTTTTCCATCTCATACTCGTAAAGACGTGATTTGAGCATCTTCATCGCTGAAGCCTTGTTTTTGTGCTGGCTTCGGTCGTTCTGGCACTGTACGACGATACCGGTAGGGATGTGGGTGATGCGGATCGCCGAGTCGGTAGTGTTGACGTGCTGTCCGCCTGCACCGCTGGAGCGGTAGGTATCGATGCGGATATCCTTCTCTTCAATTTCAATGTCGATGTCATCATCGATCTCAGGTGAGACCATCACTGAGGTAAAAGAGGTGTGGCGCTTGGCATTGGAGTCAAAGGGGCTGATGCGCACCAGACGGTGGATGCCGTTTTCGACCTTAAGGTAGCCGTAGGCGTTCTCCCCCTTGATGATGAAGGAGACATCTTTGATGCCCGCCTCTTCACCCGGTTGGTAGTCGAGCACCTCGGTTTTGAAGCCGTGGCGTTCTGCCCATCGAAGGTACATACGGTAGAGCATACTCGCCCAGTCCTGGCTCTCTGTGCCGCCTGCACCTGGATGAATGGAAACGATGGCATTGTTGCTGTCGTGTTCGCCGCTTAGCATCATCTGTACCTCAAGTGCTTTGATGTGCTCTTCAAGATTCTCTGCATCCTCAAAGAGCATCTCGAGCGTCTCTTCATCTTTTTCCGATTTGGCTAATTCAAAGTACTCTTTGGCATCGGCCAGTGCATCGTTGGCATTGTTATATGTTTCCAAAATACGCTCGGTACGTGTCTTTTCCTGCGAAATTTTTGCCGCTTTTGCCGCATCGTTCCAGAAGTCCGGATCCTGCTGCATCTGTTCTATTTCATCAAGCCGTTTCTGCAGTTCGTCGGGTTTGACGATATTGGTGATATTTTCCATTTTGTTGGTCAGTGATTTAAGCAGTTCGCTGTATTCATAAGTATCCACGTGAAAAAGTTCCTTTTCCCCTGTAGGGTGCTGTGCCCCACAGCACCATATAAGTCTGGTACAGTAGTATGCATCATCTATAGTAAAAAGATTTTCGGTGTTGTCGGGGGACAACACCCTACAGTTATATTTTGCTATGATTTTACCAAACAAAAGCAAAATAGAGGGTTAGGCATGGTTATTGTACATACGATCGAAGCATTGAAAGAAGCCAGAGCATCACTGCAGGGCAGTGTAGGGTTTGTACCGACGATGGGTGCACTGCATCAGGGGCATCTTTCACTTATTCAGCGTGCAAAAGAGGAGAATGATGCTGTGATCGTATCGATTTTTGTCAACCCTACACAGTTTCTTGAGGGGGAAGACCTCGATGCCTACCCCAGACGTGAAGAGGCAGACAGGCTGATTTGTGATCGGGCAGGGGTGGATGTACTCTTTATGCCGACGATCGATCAGATGTATGAAAAGGATGAACTCTGTATCGGTGCGCCTGCCATTCGAGGCTATATTCTTGAGGGAGAGAAGCGTCCTGGGCACTTTGACGGAATGCTGCAGATTGTGATGAAGTTGCTCAACCTGACACAGGCGACACGGGCTTATTTTGGCAAGAAAGATGCCCAGCAGCTTGCACTGGTGATGCAGATGGTCAGAAACTACTTTATGGATGTCGAAATTATCCCTTGTGAAATTGTGCGCGATGAAAAAGGGCTGGCACTCAGTTCACGTAATGCCTACCTCACTCCCGAAGAGAAAGAACGGGCACTCTGCCTTTCACGTTCACTCAAGCAGGCGACAAAAATGGTCATGTCGGGGGAGCTTGATGCAAAGAAGATCAAGACGGAAATGCTTGCGGTGCTCAAAGAGGCGGATAAGGTGGAGTATGTGGCTATTGTCGACCGTGCTTTCAGGGCTGTTGAAAAAGTTGAGATCGGGAATGCGATCATTCTTGTCGCCGCATGGGTTGGCAAACCGCGGCTTATTGACAATATTTGGATCTAAGACCTAAAAGAGGTCTGCCGCATCTTCGATCTGACTTTTGCGGATCTTTGGCACGGCTTTTGGTTTGCGTTTTGGTACGGGAACCACCTTTTGCGGTTTTTCGACAACCGGCTGTTGCGGCTCTTTCGGTTTGGGCGGTGGTGGCAGAATCGGTGCGGAGACTTCTGTTTCACTGCGCTTTTCTCCGTAGAGCGGTGTATCACACGCTACTTTTTCTTCGGCATTTGGATCAGGCTGAAGATAGCCCTGGTCGACCAGAATGCGCACGGCATTTTTAAACGTAGGTACGGCAGACTGTGAAGCAAAATATTTGTGGTGTTTTTTGGCACGGATCACGAGTACGCCAATGGTATATTTGTGCCCCTTTTTGTCATTGGCAAAGCCGTAGAAGCTGCTGTGGTACTCTCTGACATAATGGCCATGTTTAGCAATGTGTGCCGTACCGGTCTTCCCTCCGATCTCAAGGCCCGGATACTGTGCTTTGACACCCGTACCCCGCTTAACGACCTCTTTGAGAATTTCATGTATTTCTCTGGCTGCTTTTTTGCCGATGGGGTGCAGATCGCCACGGGTAGGCGGTAGAATGTAATGGTTGCCTTTGGCATCTTCAAGATAGTCGGCAATACGCGGAGTGACTGCTACACCGTCGTTGTTGAATGCCGAGTAGGCTTTGAAAAGCTGGGCAAAAGTCACCACCATACCGTAGCCGTAGGAGCTGTTGGCTCTGTGCATCTGGTTGTTGAGAAGATGCAGCGATTTAATATGTCCGGGAAGATCACGTGAGAGGTCAATACCTGAAGGCTGAGAGAGACCAAATCCCAGCAGCCCGTCACGGAACTCCTTGCCTGTCAGTCGCCATGATATTTGGGAAATACCGACGTTTGAAGAGTGGACAATGATTCCGGTTGCATCGAGTGATTCAAATTTTTCATCATCACTGATGGTACGGCGCTTGCCGATTTTTAGCTTTCCGTTGAAGGTGTTGAATACGGTATGGGGCGTGACCACCCCTTTATCCAGAGCAATGGCAAGTGTCAGGGGTTTGATGACCGACCCCGCTTCGTAGGGGTATTCTGCAAATTTCGGGCTGAGTGCGGGGATGTCTTTTTGGGTAATGTGCGAAGGGTCGTAGCGTTCTGTGCTTGCCAGCGCGAGAACTTTTCCTGTATTGCTCTCCATGATGCCCACAAGAATTTCATCGGCGTCGATACGCGCCTTCATGCTATCTATCATTTTTTCAATACGCCGTTGCAGTGCAAGGGGAATATTGAGGTGAAGATCCATGCCGTCAACACGTTGTTTTGTGATCGTGTTTTTGTCATGGATGATGTTGCCGCCGACATCACGTTTACCCCGGAAATAACCGTCTTTTTTGGATGTGATGTATTTTTCATATTTGCGTTCGAGCCCCTTTTTCCCTTCGGGGCGGGTATAGCGGCCGTCATATTTTTTTCCCACATAGCCTACGATAGGACTGAGTATATCATGCAGCGGAAAGCGGCGGCTTTCTCCAATCTCTGTAATATCAAGACCATAAAGCACTTCGATACCCGAACGGGTTTTTACAGAGCGGAACACTTTCAGCTGTCTCAGCTTGTAGGCAAGTGATTTGAGCTGCATTGCCTGTTTTGCATTGAGATGTTTGGAGAGGATAATGTTACCCTTGATCTTACGGCCTCTTTTATCGAAGAAGCGTTTGTTGAGTTTTGCTTCGGGAATGCCGCTGTAGATACTGAAAAGTTTGATGAAAAGGGCTTTTCTGTCAGGATCGATACTCTCACCCCGAATGACTGCCTGGTAGGTTTTGAAAGAAGAAGAGAGGGTGTAGTGATCTGCTGAAAGAATGGCACCCCGGAAAGAGCGGTCATGGATAGTGGCAAGCTGGCTGGGAATATGACGGTCTGAGGTAGCTGTGTTGAGTATGGAAGCCAGAAAGATGGACATACCGATGACCAACAGGATGAAGAGCCCTGTGATCTTGCTGGTACGCTGCTGCATCGCCTGATTTTTTATCTCTCTGTTCATCATTCCCCCAGTTTATGTGGAATTTTATCAAAGATATCTGTTATATCTGATAAAATACGGCATTCAACTCTATAAAGTGATACTTCTATGATAGACAAACCGCTGCTTGCCGCTGTTATGGTTCTGCTGACACTCTCCCTGGTGATGGACTATTCACTTTCCGTCTATACTGTGCAGCATTTTGGCTATAACGAATTTCATTTTTTTATACGTCAGAGCATCGCAGTGTTTGCCGGGCTCACGATGATGGTGATTCTCAGCAGGCTCGACCCGGACAGATGGATTGCCCGTATCGGGATCGGGCTTTTTGTTCTCTTTTTTCTTTTAATGGTTGTCATGCCTTTTTTGCCGCACTCACTGGTAACAGCAGTCGGAGGGGCAAAACGGTGGATTCATCTCGGCCCTGTCTCCATTGCTCCCGTGGAATTTTTCAAGGTAGGGTTTATTGCCTTCCTTGCCTGGAGTTTTAAGCGTAAACTGGGGGATAAAGGCCATATGTCCTTTGGAGAAGAGATACGGCTTTTCGCCCCCTACCTTTTCATCTTTATGGCAGTGGTGGTACTGGTTGCCATTTTCCAGAAAGACCTGGGACAGGTGGTGGTGCTTGGTGCGGCACTGTTGACACTCTTTCTCTTTGTCGGAAGTTCCTATAAGTTCTTTTTACTGCTTCTCTCTTCGGCTTTTGCTGCCGTTATTGCACTTATTTTTCTTGCACCCCACAGAATGGCGCGTATCAAAAGCTGGTGGATCAGCATCCAGGACAGTGTACTCTCATGGCTTCCCTTTGAGCCGCTTCAGGAGCTTCGGGTAGCGGCAACAGTGAAAGAACCCTGGCAGATCTCCAATTCACTCAATGCCATTCATAACGGCGGACTTTTCGGGCAGGGGCTGGGCAACGGACAGTTTAAACTCGGCTACCTTTCGGAAGTACATACGGATTTCATTCTTGCGGGTATTGCCGAAGAGCTTGGGTTTATCGGTATCGTGTTTGTGGTACTGACCCTGCTCTTTATTATCTTCCGTATTTTCAAGATCGCCTCGAAGGTCAAAGACCCCATGTACTATCTTTTTAGTATCGGTGTGGGGCTGCTGATCGCATATGCCTTTTTGCTTAATGCATTTGGGATTGCCGGTATCACACCTATTAAAGGAATCGCAGTACCGTTCCTGAGTTACGGCGGATCGCATATTATGGCAAGCTGCATTGCTATCGGTATGGTACTGATGATTTCCAAAAAGGTACCAAGAGATATCCATGGAAGAATGGTGTAGTGTGAAACAGACAAAGGGGAGATGAGATATGAGTATTGTGATGACAGGCGGAGGGACAGGTGGCCATCTGGCAATCATCCGGGCAGTGAAAGAGGCATTGGTAACAGAGGGCAGCGAACAGCAATCTGATGCCAGCCTGGTTTACATTGGCTCTGAAAAAGGGCAGGACAGACAGTGGTTTGAGCATGACGATGATTTTGAAGCGAAGTATTTTTTGCAGACCAAAGGGGTGGTCAACCAGAAGGGGCTTGGCAAGTTAGCATCGCTCTGGATGATGTTCAAAGCCTATCTGCATGCGCGAAAACTGCTCAAGCAGCACAATGCCAAAGTGGTCTTTTCTGTTGGCGGTTTCTCTTCGGCTGCCACAGCTTTTGCTGCAAAGACAAGCGGCGTGCCACTGGTGATCCATGAACAGAATGCCGCTCTGGGATCGCTCAACAAACTGCTTAAACCTTATGCCGATGTTTTTATCAGTTCCTACCTTGAAGAGAGTCCCATCAAAGCCTATCCTGTCAAGGAGGTTTTTTTTGACAATGCCCGTATCCGGGAAAAAGTAAAAACCGTCATCTTTCTTGGCGGCTCCCAGGGAGCACGTGCCATCAACGAGCTGGCGCTCTCCCTTGCTCCGGAACTCAAAGCACGTAGTATTCGCATTATCCATCAGGCGGGTGCGAACAATATCGATGCGGTACAGCAGGCGTATCGTGAGCTTGGCATCGATGCGGAAGTATTCGGCTTCACGACAAAACTGGCCGACTACATGAACGAGGCTGACTTCGCTATTGCAAGAGCGGGGGCGTCCACACTCTGGGAACTTGCAGCTACGGCGCTGCCGACACTCTTTATTCCTTACCCGTATGCGGCAAGCGATCATCAGTATTACAATGCCAAGTTTCTTGTTGAAAAAGAGCTTGCGTGGGTAATGCGTGAAAACGAAATAGAGAAAGAAAAAGTACTTGCGCTGTTTAATGAAGATCTTTCCCAAAAGAGCAGGGGACTGATGAAGAGTATTGAGCGCGACGGCAGCCGTCAGATTGCTACTCTTTTGGAGCGCTATCTCTAAACGTTTCACGATTTACCAACAATTTTTTTTTATAGTTCCTTTCAGAAACTGTATTTGAAAGGAACAGATATGAAAAAAAGATGGATGATGATACTGCTTTTCGGTGTGGCAGCATTGACAATGACCGGTTGTGGCGGCGGGGGCGGTGATAGTTACGATGCAGGATATGAGGATGGCTACGATGACGGGTTTTATGATGGGGCACGGGTACCGGTAGACGGCATGACAACGTTGTTCCTGATTGACCTGTCAGGTTTTTCTGCCGCAGGGGTGCACTATACCTGTGTCGATCCAACCGGTGCTTTGACAGCAGATGCTGTGACTGCTCCCAATGGTGAGTTTTCATTCTATCCCGGTGAACAGTGCACCTTCGATCTGCTTGGTTTCGGCGGTACACCGGATGACCCGCTCTTTATTGAAGATGATATCGGGCAGGGAAAAAACAATATTGCCTACGCATGTGACGGAGGCGATGCAGGTTTGACCGGATACAATGTTAACCTGGATCGAGACGGTTTTTTCAATTATCTGCCTGATGATGTCTGCACATTTTCTTTTTAGGAAAGTGTTGCCAATCTCTCCTTCACAGCACCCTGGAGGTTCCCTTCTGCGGGGGCTTTACCTCCCAATAACCACAAATTGGCTAAAATATCCCAATTTTTAACGCAGGATATGCAATGATGGACATCAGAAAATCTTTTTTAGACTACTTCGAGGGTAAAGGACATAAAGTGGTGGAGAGCTCACCGCTGGTGCCTGACGATCCGACACTGCTTTTTACCAATGCCGGTATGGTACAGTTCAAGAACATTTTTACCGGGGATGCACCTATCCCCAACCCGCCAAGGGCGACCAGTTCGCAAACCTGTATCCGCGCAGGCGGAAAGCACAATGACCTGGACAATGTCGGCTACACCGCACGCCATCACACCTTCTTCGAGATGCTCGGTAACTTCAGTTTTGGTGATTACTTCAAAAAAGAAGCGATCGCCTATGCATGGGAATTTGTCACTGGCAAGGAGTATTTGGCACTGCCTGTAGACAAAATCTGGGTAACGGTGCATGACAGTGATGATGAAGCGTACGAACTCTGGAAAGAACACATCGCCGAAGAGCGCATCATGCGTTTTGGTGACAAGGACAACTTCTGGCAGATGGGTGATACCGGCCCGTGCGGCCCGTGTTCGGAGATTTTCTACGACCAGGGTGAGGAGCATTTCAACTCTCCGGAAGATGTCATGGGGGGCGAGGGTGACAGATTTCTTGAGATATGGAACCTCGTTTTCATGCAGTATGAGCGCGATGAGAACGGGACACTCCATCCGCTGCCAAAACCAAGTATCGATACGGGTATGGGACTGGAGCGTGTGGTTGCCATTAAAGAGGGGAAGTTCAACAACTTCCACTCTTCGCTCTTCATGCCTCTGCTTGATGCCATCGGAAAACTGGTAGGCACACCGTACGACTACGATGCACCCAACTCTGCAAGCTACCGTGTCATTGCCGACCATTTGCGTGCGGTCAGCTTCCTTCTGGCGCAGGGTGTGAACTTCGACAAAGAGGGACGTGGCTATGTGCTGCGCCGTATCATGCGCCGGGCTATCCGTCACGGCTACCTGCTGGGACTGAGAGAGCCGTTCATGCATAAACTGGTTGATGACCTTGTCGCGGTCATGGGCGGGCACTACACCTACCTGCAGACTAAGTCTGAGGCGATCAAAACCTCTATGAAGCTTGAAGAAGAACGTTTCTTCGATACCATTGAAGCGGGGATCAAACTTTTTAATCAGGAGCTTGAAAATACCAACGATGTATTCAGTGGTGAAGTGGCGTTCAAACTCTACGACACCTACGGCTTCCCGCTTGACCTGACTGAAGATATGCTTAGAGAGAAGGGGATAAGACTCGATATTGAAGGCTTTAATGCCAGGATGGAAGCACAGAAAGCGCAGTCCAAAGCAAACTGGAAAGGCAGTGGCGATGCTGCGACAACCGGTGACTTTAAACAGCTTAAAGAGCGTTTTGGAGAGAACACGTTTGTGGGGTATGAAACCACGCAGGTGCAGACCAAAGTACTGGCACTGCTCGATGAGAACTTCAAGGAAGTAGAGAGCATTGACGGCAAGGGCTGGGTGATGCTGGAACAGACACCGTTCTATGCGGAGTCTGGCGGGCAGGTCGGCGACAAAGGTGAATTAAGAGTTAGGAATGAGAAATTAGGAATTAAGGTATTGGATACCAAGAAATTTCTTGATATGAACCTTTCCGAAGTGGAAGGAAAGCTTGCTGTGGGGGATGAGGTGGAAGCGGTTGTCGATCAGAGCCGTGCGGAGATTGAGAAGCATCATTCGGCAACACACCTGCTGCATGCAGCGCTGCGTGCAGTGCTGGGAGACCATATCTCTCAGGCGGGGTCACTCAACGATGACAAGCGTTTGCGTTTTGACTTCTCTCATCCCAAAGCGCTCACAAAAGAGGAACTGCAGAAAGTTGAAGATTGGGTGAACGACAAAGTACAGCGTGCTATCCCTCGTAAAACGGAGATTATGAGCATCGATGAGGCAAAAAAATCCGGTGCTATGGCGCTCTTTGGTGAAAAATACGGTGACAAGGTGCGTGTGGTAAGTATGGGTGATGCTTCTGTAGAACTGTGCGGTGGTACCCATGTGGACAACACGGCACAGATCGGACTCTTTATGATTACCAAAGAGAGCGGTGTGAGTGCCGGTGTCAGACGTATCGAAGCGATCTGCGGCCGCGCGGCGGTTGAGAAGGTCAAAGGACTCAGAAGTGAGATCGAGCAGATCAAAGAGGAAGTGAAAAACCAGAATCCTCTTGCCGGCATTGCCAAGCTCAAAGAGGAGGTCAAAACCCTCAAAGGTGAACTCAAAGCAGCCCTCAATGCCACCAAGAAAGAGCTGACACCTGTCGATGTGAACGGTATCAATGTCATTGTTGAAGAGGTCGATGCGGGTGACATCAAAGAGATGATCGATGAAGCGAAGAACAGGTATGACAACATCGCCATCATGCTCTTCCAGAAAAAGGGTGAGAAGGTACTCCTTGCTGCCGGTTCGAAAAACACACCCGTCAAAGCGGGTGACTGGATCAAAGCAGTTGCACCGGTAGTAGGCGGTGGCGGCGGCGGACGTCCTGACTTTGCACAGGCAGGCGGAAAAGACGCTTCCAAAATCGGTATGGCAATGGAAGAGGCAAAAACCTATCTTGCCGAAATCGTAGAGGGCGGCAACTGATGAAACAGACAATGGTAGAGCTTTTCGGTACCTACGCACATGAAATTGTCTTTACCCATGTGCTTTCAGCATTTGTCTGGGTGGGTGGTATGATCGCGATCCGTTTTGCGGTACATCCGGTGATGCAGAGCATTGAAGACCCAAAGATCAGGTTGGGGAAAACACTTCAGATTACCAAAAACCTCTTTCATCTGGTGATTCCTTTTATCATTGCCATCATCGTTACAGCGGTACTGATGGCGGTGGGGCTCGGTTTTCGTGCAGCAGCAGTTGACGAGAGCGGCAATATTGTCAGCCAGACAGCTTACAGCATTTACCAGATCGTGCACATCAAAGAGGTGATCTGGATGGTGATGACAGCCAACTTCACCTGGATGTACCTCAAGAGGCAAAAGGCACAGAAACTTTTTAATGCAGGGGATCTGCCCGCTGCCAAAGCGGCGGTAGCGATCGTACCAAAGTATCTTCTGCCTGTGAATATTGTGCTTGGCATACTGGCACTTTGGCTTGGCGTTACACTTCGGGGGTTTTGATGCTTTATCTCTGTTCCCAATCCCCCAGCCGTGCGCTTCTTTTGGAGAAGTTCGGTATTGCATTCGAGCAGAAACCGGTAGATTTTGACGAAGATGCTATTACCACGACGGTAGCCAAAGACTTCGTCTATCTGGCAAGCAAGGGAAAACTCGCGGCCGCAGAACAGCACTACGGGCTTGAAACCCCTCTCTTGACTGCTGACAGTGTCATTGCTACCCAAAGCGGTGAAATTTTGCGAAAACCCAAAGATATTGACGATGCCAGACGTATTTTGAAGCTGCAAAGCGGTGCGCAGATAAGCATTGTTTCTTCGGTACACTATAAAACCAAAAATCTGCTCTTTATCAATACTTTGGCGACACACTATCTTTTTGCCCCCTTTGATGAAGCGGAGCTTGACGCTTATCTTGCAAGCGGTAAGTGGCAGGGGAAGGCCGGCGGCTGCATGGTCGAGGGCTTTTGCAAAAAGTATATTCAAGAGGTCAGAGGGTACGAAAGTACGGCAATGGGACTTCAGGTTGAGACACTGTTGCCGTGGATAAGGAGAACAGATGTACACTAAAGAACTCGAAGCCCTCAAGAAAGCGGGACGTTTCAGAGAACGACACCTCTATTCTGATATGCTCGATGATTTCGCATCCAATGACTACCTTGGGCTCTCATCCAAAAAGAAGCAGTTTAAAAAGGCGTGCAAACTGGTCGAGGAGTATACTACTGTCAGCTCCAAAGCAAGTATGCTGGTCAACGGCTACCATCCTATCCATAAGATTTTTGAAATGGAGATGGCAGAGCAAAACGGTTTTGAAGAGGGATTGGTGGTCGGTAGCGGCTTTTTGGCCAACTTGGCGCTTATCGAATCGCTGGTACGCAAAGGTGACAGACTTTTTATGGATGAGGAGTACCACGCAAGTGGGGTAATGGCTGCACAGCTTCTTGGAGACCGTGTGACAACCTTTCGCCATAATGATGCGGAGGATTTGAAGCAGAAATTGCAAGCCCATCCCGCAAACCGGCAGATTGTCGCGGTGGAAGGGGTCTACTCGATGGGAGGAGACCTTTGTGCCAGAGAGATCTTCGATGCGGTAGAAGAGAGCGGTGCGCTGCTCATTGTCGACGAGGCGCACAGTGCAGGGGTGCTTGGAAAAAAACTGCTTGGTATTTTTGAACACTACGGCATTACACCCAATGCACGGCATATCAAAATGGGAACGCTCGGCAAAGCCTATGGCAGCTACGGTGCCTACATCCTTGCTTCCGAAAGTATCATCAGCTTTCTTGAAAACCGTGCCAAGCCGGTTATCTATACCACGGCTCCTTCCGTTTTCGATACGGCACTTGCCTATGTAAATATGAAATACATCCGAAAGAATGCAAAGAAGTTCCGGGAAAAGATAAAGGCGCGTCAGGAAGTAGCCGAAGCGGAGATTGGTAAAAAGACAGAGAGTCTTATTCTGCCCATTGAAGTACCCGACAATGATTTTGCACTCTTTATGCAAAAAGGGCTGATGGAACAAAACTACCTTGTGGGTGCCATTCGCCAGCCTACGGTACAAAAGCCAATTTTGCGTGTTATCCTCAATACCGAAGTTTCGACAGAGAAACTTCGTCATCTGTTAAGACTCATTAGACTTAACTTGGTACAATAGAACGAAAAACAGGTGGGTTTGTGTTCAGTCTAATCAAAGGTTCCATTATCTTGGCGATGATCTTCGCCGCTGCGCTTATTGCAGCGTTCATCTATGCCTATGAAGAGATCTCTCTCGATGCGGAGAAGCTGATACACTACAAACCCGAAATCTCTTCGGTGGTCTATGACCGCAATGGTGAAAAACTCGCCTATGTCTTCAAAAAACAGCACCGTCTTTATGCACGTTACGATGAAATCCCCAGCTATCTTGTCGAAGGGCTCATCGCGATGGAGGATACCAAGTTCTTTGAACACAAGGGGGTTAACCCCGATGCCATTTTGCGTGCAATGTTCAAAGATATCAAAGCAGGGAAGTTCGTTGAGGGCGGCAGTACGCTTACCCAGCAGCTGATCAAAAACAAAGTACTCAGTAACGAAAAGAAGCTTGCACGTAAAATTAAAGAGGCGATTCTGGCCATCAAGATAGAAGAGGTACTTACGAAAGAACAGATCATCGAGCGTTATCTCAACGAGATCAGTTACGGAAATAACTATTATGGGGTTAAGACGGCGGCTGACGGTTACTTTCACAAGCCGCTTGATCAGTTGACACTGAAAGAGGCGGCAATGCTTGTGGGACTTCCCAATGCACCCAGCTACTACAATCCGCTAAAGCACTACAAACGCGCACTGAACCGTGCCAACAACGTACTTTACCGAATGAAGAGTCTGGGATGGATCAGTGAAGCGGCGTATCTTAAAGCGGTCAAGGAATCTCCCAAGGTTTACAAAACCTCGCTGCGCCAGAACATCGCGCCCTATATTGTCGATGAAGTGGTACGCCGCTTTAAAAACAAGCTTGGAGATGTGCGGACAGGCGGATACCAGATCTATACCACGATCGATATGAAGCAGCAGCGTATCGCACGTGAAGCGGTGAAATACGCTTACAACAAAGTTCTCAAGCGTTATAGGGAAGATCCCAAAAAATCGACGCTCAATGCAGCCTTTGTATCGGTGGACAATGCCACAGGAGATATTCTGTCCATGGTAGGCGGGGTAGATTACAAAAAGTCTGCATTCAACCGTGTAACACAGGCTGAACGTCAGCCCGGTTCTGCTTTCAAACCCTTTATCTACCAGACAGCACTCGATATGGGGTACAATCCGGCAAGTCCGCTGACCGATCTGGCGCGTACCTTCCAGTACTACCAGAACGGCAAACCCAAAGTATGGTCACCGAAGAACTATGAGCGCAATTTCAAAGGGTTCATTCCGTTACGTGAAGCACTGGTGCATTCGCGCAACCTGGCGACGATCAACCTTGTTTCCGACATCGGTGTCAATACGATCATCCGGCGTCTTGCTTTCCTTGATGTACCGCATATTCCGCATGATATGTCCATTGCCCTGGGAAATCTGGGGCTGAGTCCTTTGAAAATGGCACAAATCTATACGGTATTCTCCAACAAGGGGCATATGATCGAGCCGCGGCTGGTCAGCAAGATCATCTCCAAAGAAGGTGCGGTCATCTACGAGACCAGACCCAAGGAGATCGCCAACTTCACCACCCCTGAACAGGCATACCTGATGACAAGTATCCTTGAAGATGTCATTAAACGCGGTACCGGGCGAAATGCGCGTGTAAAAGGGATAGAACTGGCAGGTAAAACGGGTACAACCAACAAAAATGTCGATGCCTGGTTTTGCGGCTATTCACCGACAATCGAGACGATTGTGTGGTTCGGGCGTGACAATAACCGTCCCATTGGACGCGGGGCGACAGGAGGGGCAGTGGCGGCACCGGCTTTTGCCTACTATTACAAACATTTGCTTGCACTCTATCCTAAGCTCAAACGTACCTTTGATATCCCAGAAGGGGTTTTCATTGGCGAGTATGAGGGGAAGAAGGAGCTTTACACCAAAACTTCACCACTGCCCAAAGCTCAAAAGAGCAGCAATATGTTTGATGGAGAGGAAACGGATAGTTCCAGCTATCGCGTAGACGATGACGGTTATCAAATTATGGATGATCCGGGAGAGAATATCGCTACGGAAAAAGACACACCTATTATAGAGAGTGACAGTGACGATACGGGTTATGCGAAGCCGATCAATATTGATGAAGACCCCAATGAAGAGCATAGCGATGATGCCGATCCTCTCCACCCTCCGCATGTTGCACCCCAGCAGCCGGCTTCTGATGACAGCGGGACACTCTTCTGATGCCGACACTCTACTTTGTTGCTGACCCGATGTGTTCGTGGTGTTGGGGCTTTGCTCCGGTGGTTGAAGAGGTACGGCAGAAGCTTTCAGACAGCTATGATATAGAGCTGGTCATGGGCGGCTTGCGTACCAAAGGTGAAATGCCATGGGATGAGAAGGCGAAATCATACCTGCGATACCAGTGGCGTCAGGTAGCAGAAAAGACAGGACAGCCTTTCGATGAGAGCCTCTTTGAAAAGGCCGTTTTCGAGTACGATACCACGCCTGCCTGCAAAGCGGTGGTGACGGTACGTGAGTTGCTTGGGACGGATGCTGCCTTTACCTACCTGCACAAGCTGCAGTACGCTTTTTACGCGCAGGGTATCGACATCACCAACCCCAGGTTGCTTCAGGGCTTTTATGAACAGCTCTTTGGAAACAGCGGGAAGTTTGCGTTTTTCTTCTTGAGCGAACGTGCCGAGACCCTTACCGAACACGATTTTGCCAAGGCACGTTCGATGGGGGCTACTTCGTTTCCCTCCGTCGTTGTTGTGGATGATGCCGGCCATATGGTCTGCCAGAAGGGGTACCGAAGCTACCTCGAGATAGAACAGCTTTTAAAGGATGCCGACAATGCATAGTTTTGCCCCTGAAATCATGCTCATTACCATTTTGAGTCTTGTAATTCTCTCCGATACACTGGCCGAGCGTTTGAAGATACCTTCGGTTTTTTTGCTCCTGACAGGCTCTTACCTTGTCTACACTTATTTCAAGGCAGCTGTCCCAATTGACCTGAGTGAACATTTTGATACACTCATTCTCTTCTGTATCCCGCTTATCTTTATGGGAGATGCACTCCATTTGCACTTTTCGGACATCAAAAGCACGGCTGGAGCAT
>JALUXB010000018.1 GCA_027019175.1 Sulfurovum sp.
GTTAAATCACAGACCGCGAAAAGTACTTGGATTCAGGACGCCTTATGAGGTCTTTTTTGAAGAATTCAGCAAGGAAATCGCTGCTTGATTTTAGGTGAATTGCACTTATGTTTTGAATGGGCGCCCCTTCAAAAAGAGTGTCACCACGCGTGGTGACATCGCTAAATAATCGTTGAGTGTTTAAAACGCTTGAAAGTTCGATTTTATGGGAGTTTGAATTGGTTGCGGGAGGAGGATTTGAACCTCCGACCTTCGGGTTATGAGCCCGACGAGCTACCGAACTGCTCTATCCCGCGACAGAAGAAAGTATTTTGAACCGGAGTTCAAAATGGATGGGGTAGAGGGACTCGAACCCCCGAATGACTGGACCAAAACCAGTTGCCTTACCACTTGGCTATACCCCATTCGTCTGTAAGCTCTATGGCTTATGTGGACGGCATTATAGCACCAAATGACTTGTATGTCAAGGGGTTTTTGAAAAAAGTTTAAAATTTTGTTTGAAGCTCTTTTTTAGCTATGATTTTTAGATGATGAAATATGTAAAAAGAGCACAACATGATAGAACTTCTGCCTGAAGTGTAGAACTGGCTGCCTCATTTACACATCTTTGAGCTTAACTTGTTGAGAGATGGTAGATATGGATAAATAATTGTCCGTGGGGTTATGGTATGATATGAAAAAATAATGAAAGAATATATAGTAGTTTTATCTGGGAGGGAAGAATGAAAAAGATTTTATCACTTGATCTGGGGATTACATCATTAGGTTACAGTATATTGCATGAAAAAGAGAATAACATCTATGAGTGTATAGACCATGGTGTTATGATGCGAGATGCTCCTTTTGACAGTAAAGGAAACTCTAAACAGTCCTTACGACGAGACTATGCGTCACAGCGCAGTTTAAATGAAAAAAAGAAAAGGAGAATCCGTCAGCTCGCACATCTGTTTGAAGAGTACGGTTTATACTCTTTTAATGCATGTATGAAGGTGCAGTATGAAAACAAAATTACAAACAAATGGGAACTTCGTGCTGAAGATGCTCTAAATCGTAAACTAAATTACGAAGAGCTTTTTGCAATTTTAGCACATATGGCACAGCATAGAGGATACAAATCGATCGCTACGGATGATCTCTTATATGAGTTGGAAGTAGAGTTGGGTTTGATCGATGATGAGGTAAAAGTCAAAGATTCCGACGATGAGAAGCGTCAAGTTTATGCAGCACTAAAGCGGCTTGAAAAGCTAAAATCTGAGTATCAACAAGAAACCATCGCACAGGTAATACACAGAGCGGTTCAAGAGGGAAAATTTCGTTCATACCGTAACCATGACAACTATGAGAAGATGATCCGAAGAGAGGATATTGAAGATGAAATAGAGACAATCATTGCCAAACAGTGTGCATTTGGTGCGTTTGATATCGGATCGGATCAATGTATTGCTTTTATTGAGAGACTTAAAGAGATCATTACAGATCAAGTTATGCCGGAAAACGATCCAAGTCTGTTTGGAAACTGTGCTTTTTATGAGGATGAAAAAGCGGCACCAAAATATAGTTATCTGTATGATCTCTATAAACTCTATAAAACGCTTGTGGATATGAAGATAAATGGTGAACTTGTAACAAAGGAAGACAGAGAGAAGATTGTAGGTTTTCTGTTTGATAAAGTCTCAAAAGGCAAAAATATCAAGGAGCTTAAATACAAAGAGATACGCAAAGTATTAAAACTCTCCGATGAGAAAAAGATTTTTGACAAAGACGATACGATGACGATCAAAGGTAAAATATCCGATCGTACTTTGGTTAAATTCTCTTTTTTGAGTGAAATTGGAAAGTTTCCACAGTTGGTATCAGATATTACCGAGCATCCTAAATATATGGAAATCTTTGCTGAGCTTGCAGAAGCACTTCGCTTGCATAAAACGCCTCAAGAGGCTTTTAAAGCGATCAAGTCGCTATGCCAATTTCATACAATAGAAGCTGATGAGCGTGAAGTGCTTGCTCTTATCAAATCAAAAAATGCCGGTACACTTTCTATTTCTCACAAATTTATCATAGATGCATTGCCTTATTTCAAAGATGGATGCAGTGAAAGTGAAGCAAAAGAACAACTGGGAGTGAAAACTTCGGAAGACTATAGCACATTTCCAAAGTCGTTAAAGCATTTACATCTTGGCAGAAACAATCTTTTTGAACAGACACAAAATAAGATCAATAATCATGCTGTGAAATCTTTGGCATCATGGATACTTAGACGTATCGCCGATCTAAGCTGGCGTTATGGTGCATTTGACGAGATTGTCATTGAGAGTGCGAGAGATACACTACCCAAAAGTATCAGAGATGCTATCGATAAGTCGATGAGGGAGCGTGAAAAAGAGATAGATAAGATTATTGATAAATATAAAAAGGAATTTCCAAATATCGATCGAAGAATGGCACGCAAGATCAAGTTGCTTGAATCCCAAAAATTTATGGATGTATATACGGGTAAGATTATCAACATTAGTGATCTATTTGAGGGGAGGGCAGATATAGAGCATATTGTGCCCCGTTCATTGGGTGGTATCAATGCAGACTACAATATTGTCATTTCCCATCGTGACAGCAATATGCAAAAATCCAACCGTCTGCCAATGGATTGGCTGGGTGAAAATGTAGAGTATGTCAATAGGGTAGAAAAACTTTTTAGCGAGCACCTTATCTCATGGAAAAAACGCAAGAATCTCTTGGCACGATCTTTGGATGAAACCTATGTAGAGGTGCGAGATACCAAAGCACTTAGAGCGACAAGCTATCTTGAGGCACTGGTGGCGGAAGTGCTTAAAATGCACTATCCGTTCCCTGATATGGAACATCGAAAAAATGGTATTGCTGTACGTAATGTCCCCGGGAAGACCACTTCCAAAACCCGTTCTATCTTGGGCATCAAATCTAAAAGTCGCGATACTAACTTCCATCATGCTGAGGATGCATTGATCTTGGCTACTATCAGCAGAGGTTGGCAAAACAGGCTGCATCAAATGCTGCGAGACAATTATGGCAAGAGTGAAGAGGAGCTTAAAAAGATATGGGAAGCTTATACACCGCATATAGAGGGACTTTCTATTGCCGATTATGTGAAAGAAGCGTATGAACGGTTTATGTCAAAGGGAGAGGAGAGCCTTTTTTATCGCGATATGTTTGGCGATGTTCGCAGTGTGTCGTACTGGGTCAACAAAAAGCCGCTTTCGGCTTCTTCGCATAAAGATACCATCTATTCTGTCAAACACAAAGACCCAAATGATCCAAGCAAGACGGTACCGACGATAAGAAAGTCAATCTTAGGTGCATTTACCTCTATGAAAATAGTTGAAAATAGAAACAAATGGTCGCTTGATGAGTTTG
>JALUXB010000019.1 GCA_027019175.1 Sulfurovum sp.
AGTTGGATATGCAATCAAGATTATTTCAATCTTGCTGTAATCCTAAACGGGAGACGGGGTGCGGCAACACCTCGTCTCTTCTGCTTATTCAATCCCACTAAAGGGAATTGAACCCGGTTCCTAAACCCAAGTGCTACACGAATTGGTACACGCTGAGAGGCTAATAGCCACAAGGCACGCTATAGCGATATAGTTCGGTAGCCGTCACCCCAATACCTCATCTAAACAAATCCACCAATTAAGATATCAACCCTATTTGACAAAACACACATTGTGTGTTATAATGGAGCTGCATCAACACGAAGGACTAGTATGACTGCAACAGCCAATAACAAGACCAGAACCAATGTATATCTCGATACCGAAATGAAAAAAAAAGCCCAGGAGATCTTCAAGCAGTACGGCATGGGGCTCAGTGACGCTTTCAATATTTTTCTTGCTCAGGCTGTCATGGAAAAAGGCATCCCCTTTCAAATCAGAATACCCAATGATGAGACCGCAAAGGTGATCAAAGAAGCAAGAGAGGGTAAAAACATGACCAAAGTATCGCTTGAGGAACTCAAAAAGGAAGTCGGTGCTTGATATTGCCATACACAAAGTGTTTGCAAAAGATCTCAAAAAGGCTCAACTCAATCCAACCAATACGGCAAAGCTTTTTATGTATATCTCTTTGCTGCTAAATCAGAAGGAACTGCCTGCCGAAGCAAAAGATCATGATCTTATGGGAAACTATAAAGATACAAGAGAGTTTCATATCAGCGGGGATCTTCTTGTGGTTTACAGAATAGAAGAGAATACTTTAGAACTCTTGAGACTGGGAACACATTCCCAGCTTTTTAAGTAAAAGGCACTTCTAATCATTCAATCCCTGATCGAGAGAGTTGAACCCGGTTCCCAAATCTATACCACAACTCTCTCAATATCTTTCGACAACGCTGTCATCACTTCATACGAAATCGTCCCCAACTGTTTTGCAGCATCCTGTGCATCATTGAATACAACGATCTCATCTTTTTCACTCTCCACTGAAATAAAATCCATCGATACCCGTCCCAAGATAGGCAGACCTTCTGCCGTCACAAAAGGGGCAAAGGTGTTGCCACGACACCAGCCGTCACCGTAACCGAGGTCGTAGGTAGAAACCGTCATATCACGCGGTGCGGCAAAGTCTCCGCCGTAGCCTACTCTTTCACCCTTTTTGAGCCTGCGGGTGGCTACTTTTGAAGCGACTAACTGCATCACAGGTTTCAGCGGTGTAGGCGTAAAAGGATCTGGCAGTTCATCATAGCCATAGGCGGCGATGCCGACACGCACCAGATCTTCATCGAAACTGCCGCTTCTTAAAATCGCAGCGGAGTTGTGAGAGTGGAAACGAATATCTGAAAAACCGGCGGAACGCACCTTGGCTTTGACGCTCTCAAAACGCTTTTTCTGCCAGAAAAACGCCGAACCCATCTCGTCTGCCGCCCTGAAATGGGTCATCACTCCCACCAGTTCCAGCTGTCTGGCTCCGATCTGCTTCAGGGCATCTCCTACCTCATCCATAGCGATACCGTTGCGGTGCATACCCGTATCGACCTTGAGCTCCACACGAGCACCCGGCTTGGCCCTTGCTATATCTTCAAGTGAATTAAGGGTAAAGACACACTGCTTGTCCGGTACTGCCCTGTCACCCAGGACAAGAATATCATCAAATTTCTCTCTAATGCGATCGGCTTCTTTCAGATTGCGTACCACTGCATGGGTTAGACCAAACTCTGAAGCGAGTGAGGCCATCGTCTCCAGTCCATGCCCGTAGGCATTGTCTTTGAGGACGATAGAGATCTTCTCTTTTGAGCCGGTTTTCAGTGCGATTTGGTTAAGATTGTGATAGAAATTATCTCTGTTGATGATTATTTTTGCCATAGATGGATTATACTGTAAAGGGTTTAAAATGGAAGCGATAGACACCATTGGATGGATAAAAATCGTAGGCATGACACTCACAGCCGGATTTGTACTCTACCTGCTCAAAGTACTCATCAGCGTGATCAAAGAAGACCGAGACGGACGCCCCAACGAGAAATGCGATCTGGACTGATATAGCGGGGCTGCAAATTAAAAGTTTAAAATTAAAAAATTTGGTATGCTTTTCTATTGAAAAGCTTTTATTATTCAGGGAAACAGCTCATGACTTGTTCTAAAATAGAAGCATTGCAACGCAATGCAAACCAACAATCCTCAATCCTTAATCCTCTCTCACAGGAGTACCCTGTGAGAAGAGTTCCCGCCGAGTGGGAGAAGCAGCGCTGTGTGCTAATGAGCTTCCCGCACGAAGAGACAGACTGGTACGATCCGGACAATCCAAAGTCACTCAACGAAGCCCTGTCACCCTTTATCCGTATTGCACAGGCAGTTGCCTACAAAGAGCCTGTTTACATTATCTGTAAAGACAAGGAAAAAATAAGTTCCATGTTCTGCTCGACATTCAACATGATTTTTATCGAGCTGCCTACCAACGATACATGGATACGTGACTATGGGTACATCACCGTTGAAGAGGATGGAGAGAAGCGGCTACTTGACTTCACCTTTGACGGCTGGGGCGGAAAGTTTGAAGCTGCTCTTGACAACAGTGTCAACCAGGCACTCCACAAGAAAGGCTACATGGGTACAACACCGCTGGTGCAGATAGATTTTGTGCTTGAAGGCGGCTCGATTGAGAGTGACGGAGACGGTACCATTTTGACAACCTCTCAGTGTCTGTGCAATCCCAACCGTAACGGTGGATTGACAAAAGAACAGGTCGAAGAGAAACTCTCCCAATATCTTGGCGCTAAGCGGATTCTTTGGCTTGACCACGGCTATCTTGCCGGGGACGATACCGACAGCCATATTGACACATTGGCACGATTTGTCAACAAAGACACCATTGTCTATGTCAAGTGTGATGAGAGCAGTGATGAGCACTACGAGGCGCTCAAGGCGATGGAGAAGCAGCTGCATACCTTCCGTACAGCAGAGGGAGCCCCCTATACGCTTATCCCCCTGCCTATGTGCGAAGCCAAGTTTGACAAAGAAGGCAACCGTCTACCGGCAACCTATGCCAACTTTCTCATCAGCAACGGGGCAATGGTCTACCCTACCTATGGCGACAAAACAAACGATGCCAAAGCAGGTGAGATCTTCAAACAGCTTTTCCCAGACAGGGAGATCATTCCCGTCAACTGCCTCAAACTCATCGAAGAGGGCGGCAGCCTGCACTGCTCGACGATGCAGATACCTTTTTAGGAGTCAACCATGAAAACCGCACTGATACAACAGCGTTACCACGGCAGCAAAGAAGCAACCATCGCCCGTACGCTTGAGATGATCGCCCAGACCGATGCCAAACTTGTCATCTTGCAGGAACTCCACCAGAGCGAATACTTCTGTCAGAGTGAAGAGACAAAATTTTTCGACTATGCCGAAACCTATAAAGAAGATATCACCTTTTGGCAGCAAGTCAGCAAAGAGCGGCAGATCGTACTGGTTACCTCCCTCTTTGAGAAGCGCACAGCAGGTATCTACCACAACACCGCCTATGTCTTCGACCATGGCGAGATCGCAGGGAAGTACCGAAAAATGCACATCCCTGACGACCCGGGATACTACGAAAAATTCTACTTTACCCCCGGAGACATGGGCTTTGAACCCATAGATACTTCCGTTGGAAGGCTTGGTGTACTGGTCTGCTGGGATCAGTGGTACCCCGAAGCGGCACGCATCATGGCACTCAAAGGAGCACAGGTACTCATCTACCCCACCGCCATCGGCTACCTTGCATGCCCCAAAGAGCGCCACGATGAACTGTGTGAAAAAGAAAATACCCCCGAAGAGAAACGCAAAATGCGCGAAGCGTGGATCGCCGTACAGCGCGGACATGCCGTAGCAAACGGCGTTCCGGTACTGACAGTCAACCGTGTGGGAAGCGAAAAAGACCCTTCCGGCGTACTCGAAGGCATCGACTTTTGGGGCAACAGCTTTGCTTTTGGTCCGCAGGGAGAACTGCTTGCAGAGGGTTCACAGGAGAATGAAGAGATTATCGAACTGGAGCTGGATATGCAAACAGGGGAAGAGGTGCGCAAGATCTGGCCGTTTCTGCGTGACAGACGCATCGAATCTTACGCTTGTCTTCAAAAACGCTTCTGCGATACGTAAGGTGTTGTCCCCTGACAACACCCATATGGAAAACGGAAAATATGATACAGTAACCCCACACAAAAATTTACACTAAGCCAACCTCTAAGTTATATAGCTTATAATCCACAGTAATTTACTAATTGAAAGGTTTTCTATGGCAACAAGAAGAGAGATTATGAACCTACCGATGACACCCGTGGAAAAGGGAAAGCCTGTTCATTTCAAAAATCCTCCAAAGGCTTTTTTTGACGCTATTGGCGGCGAAGAGGGAATGAAAGAGCTGATGTATGATTTTTACGATAAAATCTATGAGAGCAAGATTGCCCACTTCTTTCCTCAGGATGAAGAAGAATTTGAAGAAGTAAAAAAGAAAAACAGTAAATTTTTCATCCAGATCTGTGGTGGACCAAAAGTCTATGAGGGGGAAAGCAAAGGGATGGATCTGAATGAATATATGATCCGTATCCATGATGATTTTTCCATCAACGAGAACAACCGTATAGAGTGGCTGGGTACCATGAGAGAGGCTCTGGCAGACAAGGCACAGCATGTCGATATTGACCTTATTCGTGAATTTTGGGAATACCTTGACAACTTTTCAAAACTGACTGTCAATACATTTGCAGACGGAAGTACTTACTACGCAGCATATCAGCAGGCGAAAGAAGAAGGTTGAGGATTAAAAACGCGAAGCGTTTTTTTCTCGCCACCACAAAAATGCAAACATCAACCCCGGTGTTTTGGCAATGCTCTCATCAAAAATAAAATGGTCAATTTCACACACAGGAAGTTCAATGACCTCAATCTGTTCTCCTTCAATGCCCCCGCCTTCTCCAACATGCATTTTTTCATCAACTTCCGCATAATAAAGTGTCTGCCTGCTTCCGGCAAACCCCACGGAAGTATGAAATGAGGTAACACGCGTAATCATTTCAAGCGGTACCTGATAGCCGCACTCCTCCTCTATCTCTTCAACGGCAATCTGTACCAACGGTAGATCTTTGTCTACAATACCTGCACAGAGTTCCACCGTCATTCCCTTGCCGTCATTCAAATACACTGCCGGGCGGAACTGCTTAACGAGGATAAACGCCTTTTTCTGGGTATGATATATTAAAATGGCTACGCTGTCATGCGCCTCAACGATCTCCCAGCTCTTTTCTACCCCGTCCTGTCTGTAACAGGCACGTTCCGTTTTAATAAAACGGGCATCCTCCAGCGGTTCTGTTCTAAATGCTTCAATCTTGCCTGTCATTTATCTTCCCCTAATACTTCTTCATCTTCAAGCTTCCCGTCAAAACGGTCTTTGTCCCAAATATAGGATGGAGTATCATGCATCAGGTATGCTTCGATCTTTTGACGCTTCTGAGCCGTTCCTTTAATTTCAACTTTTTTGTATTTTGTTGTCTTCACCTTCTCATATCGGGTAAATTTCTTCAGAACAGACCCGGCAGAGACTGATTTTCGACGGAGTACTTTCATGGGATTAATCCAGCGTCCGTTCTTCATCAGCCCAAAGTGCAGGTGCGGTCCAGTACTCCGTCCCGAACTTCCCACATATCCGATGATCTGCCCCTTTTTCACATACTGCCCCCGCTTGACACGTATACGGCTCTGATGTGCATAGAGTGAAATATACCCTCCGGCATGTTTGATCTTGACAACACGTCCATAACCTCCCATCCAGCCTGCATAGATCACTTTGCCGTCATTCACAGCCAGCAGCGGTGTACCGCGTTTGGCGCCAAAGTCCGTACCGTGATGGGGACGGTAACGATGGAGAATGGGATGCCAACGCCGGTAGGAGAACCCGGAAGTGATACGTGCGTGACGAAGCGGCATCCCAAATACCTTTCCCCCTCCTTTTCCGACACGCCGAGTGTAGACAACTTTCTTTTTTCCTGTTACGCTATAGGCAACCTTTTTATTGGCATCACTATAACCGGTACCGTCCTCATCAACATAAATGAAAGCATCTTTTCCCCGGGTATGTACCTTGACAATTTCAATACGGGGCATGGAAAAGACAGAACCAAGCCTCGTTTTCTGTCTGTAAACAAATGCTACCTCATCCCCCTTGCGAAGCTTTTTAATGTTGACAACACCCTTCAGTGCCATCCCAAGCCGTTTGGCTACATTGGGATAGTGGGTATTTTTCAGTGCATCGGTATAGGGGTTTTTTTCGATCTTGATACGACCGAAATACTCTTTGTCCTGATAGATGATGGGGATGATGTCAAAACCGTAACCGCTTGTCTGCCCAGCTTGCCTGAAAAGATGAATCTGCATCTCTTCACTGATAGGGATGAGTGCCTGATCGAGTGTTCCATTCCCATCGACAGATTCATAATAGCTCCTGTCACTGCGTATCTCAAGTAAAAATTTCTTGTCATCATCGGAAATAGACTGCAGCAGGCTATGGGGAATCCCTTTTTCATTCAAGTAATCCGAAAACGTTTTGCCCTTTTCCCACTGACGGTACTCCACCTTCATCCCAAATGCCAGACTGATGCACATCAGTGCCGCTATGAATATTCGCATACCTCTTGTCGATGCTCCCCTGTAAAATAGTACAAATTATAGCCGAATAATATTAACCGGCTTACGGAAATCACCTTCTCATCGGACTTTTAATCTTTTGCCTGTATAATCAGAGATCACTACGCCATAAAGGATCGCAATGCGTAATCTCGCCTTTTTCATGCTTGCCGCACTACCACTTTTTGCAGGCTTTTTCCCTCCCACAGTACATACAGCCGTCAGCACTTCAAACGGCACTACATTACAACTTGCCAAACCCTTTCCCGTCAATGGTATGAGCGGTATTGTCATTCACAATTATGGTCACGATCTCAAAGCTGCCACCGGTTACATTGAACAAACAGCTGCTTCCGGCAGTGCAAAACTGATTGCCAAAGAGATCATCCGCCATGAATCGCTTCCCACCATCAAAACCCCTGTGACAAAAGGCGATAAAGTAATCGGCGGCTATCTTTATGACAATGTAATGCTGCTCGCTCCCGATGCAGACACATACGCAAAGATCACCAAATCAACTTCAAAGCACTGGGTACATCCTGATCTTTTCGCTGTTTACCTCTCTGAAACCGGCGACACCTATCCGACAAAAGAAAACCTTGCACGTTTTGCCAAACAGTATCAGGTAGGACTCATATACATTGTCAAACACAACAGTGCTGTACTGCTCGATCCTATCTCAGGAAAGATCGTTGGCAAACGTGCTTTCAGCGGAACACCGGCTAAAGCACAGGCACCTTTTTTCATGCGTATCGGAGAGATCCGTTCCGGATGGTTTTCCGATGATGCACCGGGAGACTACTACAAAATCATGGAGCAGTTCTAATGCTTGAAGCAAAACATGTCAAAGCACTGGAAGACCTTGTAGGCAAAGAGAATGTTTACAGCGACAAAGCCCATATGATCGCCTACAGCTACGATGCCACCCGTACCCGGTTTGAACCCGATGCAGTTGTTTTCCCACGCAATGAAGAGGATGTCAGCCGCATTCTGGTTTACTGCAACCATCACGGCATTGTCATCACCCCTCGCGGTGCGGGTAGCGGATTTACCGGTGGTGCCCTGCCAACCAAAGGCGGTATTACGCTTGCAATGGAAAAACATATGAACAGGATCCTCGAGATCGATATGGAGAATATGGTTGCGGTCGTACAACCTGGTGTGATCAACATGGATCTGCAAAAAGCGGTCGAAGCAAAAGGGCTTTTCTATCCGCCTGACCCTGCCAGTGAGGAGTACTCCACCATCGGCGGCAACGTCAGTGAAAATGCAGGCGGCATGCGCGCGGCAAAATACGGCATTACCAAAGACTACGTCATGGCACTGCGTGCTGTACGTGCCAACGGTGACATCATCCGTGCAGGCAAACGTACCATCAAGGATGTGGCAGGCTACAATATCGCCGGTATCCTGACTGCTTCAGAGGGGACACTGGCTGTCATTACCGAAATTACGGTCAAACTGTTGCCAAAACCAAAGTTCCGCAAAGCCTATATGGGCATCTTCCCCTCCGTTGAAGATGCGATGAACGCCGTTTTCAAATCGCTTGCGGGTGGAGCCAACCCGGTTGCAATGGAATTTATGGATGCCCTTGTCGTGCAGGCACTCAAGGAGAAGCTGGGTGTAGCACTTCCTGAAGATGCCGGCGCACTGCTCATTGGCGATGTGGACGGCAATGTTATCGAAGAGGTTGACTTTCAGTTAAATATTCTGGAACAGTCGTTCAAAGAAAACGGTGCGCAGGACTTTGTCGTTGCCAATACCGATGCCGAGCGGGACAAACTCTGGTTTGCCAGACGAAACGCCTCCCCATCCATCACCATTTATGGCAGCAAGAAGCTCAATGAAGATATCTCCGTACCCAGAAGTATGCTCCCTGAAGCACTGAAGAACATTTATGCTATCGGCGAGAAGTACGGTTTCAAGGTACCCTGTTTCGGTCATGCGGGAGACGGGAATATCCACGTCAACGTAATGGTAGACGGTTCGGATGAAAAGCAGCTTGAAGAAGGGCATAAAGCCATTGAGGAAATTTTTGAACTTGTCGTCGAAATGGGTGGAACACTCAGTGGCGAACACGGCATCGGCACTTCCAAAGCACCGTTTATGAACATCGCCTTCAACGAAGCAGAGTTACAGCTTTTCCGGGACATTAAAAAAGCATTCGATCCCAACGGTATTCTCAACCCCGGAAAGATGGGACTGTAAAAAATGAAACATTAAAAAGGGTGGGAGTGAAAAAGAAGGGTATTCTCAAAGAGTATTACATCTTTTTGCGCGATTTCGTCAAAGATCTTTTTGACGACCGTCTTGGCTATTATGCTTCCAGCCTCAGCTGGAACACCATCTTTTCTATCATTCCGCTTCTGGTTATTCTGCTGTACATTTTTACCACCATGCCTGCTTTCGACCTTTTTTACGAAAAGATACGCCAGCTCATCTTTTCCAATCTCCTGCCCACCCAGTCCGAAGAGATCATGGAGCGTATCAATACGTTTGTACATAACTCGGACAAACTGGGAATGATGGGGATTTTCTATGTCACCTTCGCAGCAATCATGTTCTTCAAAAGTTACGATTACATTGTCAATGACATCTTCGAACTGCCGCCAAGAAGCATTTTGTCGAGTATCCGTATCTATCTGCTGCTCATTACCCTTGTGCCTCTTATGATGGTGGCATCCTTTTTCCTGAGCAGTTTCATACAAAGCTATCTCGATAAAACCAGTGTAACGAGCTTTATACACCTCTATTATTTTCTCCCCTATCTTATTGTCTGGGGCGCATTTTATATTGCTTACCAGCTTTCCGCAAAAACACCCATTAAACCCAAGGCAGCTGCCATGAGCTCGTTTATCGCTTCGCTCATCTGGTATCTTTCAAAAAGCGGCTTTGTCTTTTACGTCATGCACAACAAAACCTACACTTCGGTTTATGGCAGCATCAGTACCCTGCTCTTCTTTTTTCTCTGGATCTACATCTCATGGGCCATTTTTCTGCATGGTTTGCGCTTTTGTTACCTGCTCAACAAAGGGAAAGAGATAGAAAAAATTTAATGCATACCGAAAAGGTATAGCCCATATATGCCTGCACTCCCAAGCAAACCGTAAAAAGCCTTTTTGCTGCGGATAGCCCACAGGGCAAGTGCAATATAGCCTGCCCCGAGCCACCATGGTACATACTGTTCAGTTATGGGTGTATGGATCTCAAAAAGCCTTGAAAGCACAGGATCCAACACCCCTCCTGCACCAATCAGATGCAGCAGCATCACAACAGGGTAAAAAGGGATAAAGAGCAGTGACAGAAGCGGAGAGAGAAGCTGCATCGGCGTGGTCACCGGAAATACCATATGCACGACCGGCAGCATTAAAAGAAAAATACCTACGGGAATCACAGCCAGGGTAATCACTCTGCTGTCCCACCCTTTGGTATAGTGCAGCAGCAGATAGATAAAAAAGACACCTGCTACCGAGAACCAGAAGCCCAGAGAAACAACCAAAGAAGGGAAAAGCACCGGTAACAGCAACATGACTGAGGCAAGAAATTCGAAGCTGAGTATCTCTACACCCATGATCAGCATCAGCCATCCAATGAAAAGCATCACATACGCTCTCAGCAGTGACGGCGGTGCGCCGGTAAACCAGACATATGCCCCAAGCAACAGCATCGTCACGGCACCCACATCAAGCAACGCAAAGCGATACGGGAACCACCGCTGCTGCAACGGGCGGTACAGTGCATAGAGCAGAAAATAGACCATCCCCCATAATATACCAAGATGAAATCCGCTGAGCGCAATCAAATGGCTGATACCCAACTGCGATACCTTTTGACGCAGTGAAGGCTCAAGCGGGCTGGCAAAAAAGATGGCCTGGTAAAAGTTTGCAAGCCTGTTGTCCCTGTGTTGTGCAGCGACATGCTCCATTAGACTCTTTTTCCATGAAGCCTCTTTTGGTACTACCCGCTTAATACGACTTTTTACATAGAAAGTACCCAAATATTTGCTAAAAGGAATATCCTCATTGGGAAAAATCTGCAGTCGAAGCCTTGTACCGGAAAGATCTTTTTTTTGATGGGTTGTAGTATAAAAATGCAAGCCCTCATCACTGTGCAGTTTCAATACCTGATAGCTTCGGCTGCCATTGGTTTTACGATAGGCATTCTCAACATTGGCAAATGTAAAATAGAACGGCTTGGAGATAAACGCATTGTATTCCCGGTACTCCCAGCCAAGACGCAACAAAAGTAAAAGCAGCATCATCGCTGCAAAAAGGAAAAAGGATCTTGGCGACTCAAAAACCTTCGGTTTCTCCATATGTTCTCAATACAATCTGCTGTTAAATAGGAGGAAGCTCAATATTGCCGGTATTGGCAGGAATATCACCATCTTCATAAACGACTTCAAATGCCGGAGAGTGACTTGCGTCCACAAAGCGGGTAAACTTCTTCTGGAAGATCAGATCTACCGTACCTGTCGGCCCGTTACGCTGCTTTCCGATAATCAGTTCCGTCTCTTCATCCGGTTTTCTTTTGAGGTCATTGTACGCATTTTCATACTCACGCACTTTGTCCGCATTCCCCTCGGCTTTGAACTTCTCAAGTTTCTCTTTAATTTGTGATTCACGATATACATCATCACGGTAGACAAACAGGATAATATCGGCATCCTGTTCAATGGCACCTGACTCCCGAAGATCCGAGAGCATCGGACGCTTGTTTTCACGTGCTTCAAGCGAGCGGTTCAGCTGCGAAAGTGCCACAATAGGAATAGCCAGCTCTCTTGCAAGCTGCTTGAGTCCTCTTGAAATTTCAGAAACTTCCTGCTGACGTCCTTCGCGCCCCTCTCCGCTCATCAGCTGCAGATAGTCGATAATAGCCATCGATATTTCCGGGTGCTGTGTTTTCAATTTTCTCAGTTTACTGCGCACATGATGGATCGTCGCATATCCGCCGTCATCGACAAACAGCTTTTTTTGTGCCATTTCATCTGTTGCCGAAGCAAGCTGCGACCACTGCTCATCATTGAGATCCCCCACCCGCAACTGCTGCAACGGAATGGAAGTTTTGGCAGAAAGCAGACGCAGCATCAACTGCTCTGCGGGCATCTCCAGCGAGAAAAACGCTACCCCTTCACCACGCTCTATGGCTCTGAGTGCCATATTCAGCACAAATGCCGTGTTATGTGTTACGGTCATATCCTCAAGCAGAAAGAGATGATTACCATCAAGTACAAAACCATAATAGTCATCTACTTTGTCAAACTCTACCTTTATACCTGTATGGGTATGGTCACGCCTCGAAGCAAGCGGTCGTGCCTGTTTGCGCTTGATGCGAGTAGGAATGGTATCGAGTACACCAACGATACGCACGCGATATACATCACTCTCATAGCCGATACTTCGAATGGTCGCTTTTTTCTTTTTCAGTGAAACCCTGAATCCAAGTGTATCCGCAAGATACTTGATCTGCTCTGCAAGCGTTTTTGATTTTTGTACGATCTCAAAGACATGATAGCGGTCATCATAGTATCCGTCGCTGTCAATGAGCCCGGCTAAAAGTTGAAGCCTGTTTTTTCTACTGTTTGCAATATAGTGATGCGGGATATGTTTATTGTCCAGCACACCAAGCTGTCTTAGCTTCCCTTGCAGGGAGTTACTCAAATCTTTTAGGGCTCCCTCTTTTTGGATATTGGTAATGCCATACATGGTACATTTGCCATCTACAGCATACCGGTGAAGCTTTTTATCAAGCTCAAACGCATAATCTTGCAAATAGGCTACGATCTCTGGATCTTCTGTCGCGATCCTCACATCACTGCTTCGACCGTCTCCAAGCCACAAACCAAGAAAATAGGGTTCAACCTCCAGCGGTTTTTCCTCAAACTCGATAGCTACCTTGTACCCTTTGTAGTTCGATTTGAACTTCTCATTCTTGGTGATGTATTCGGACACCTCTATATTGAGCAGATCACCGTGCTTGTGTTTACCTTCGTTGCGTGAACGCTTCAGTGAGAGTATGTGTGATTTGTTGACACGATAGTCAATTCCCTTATTTTGTCTCACCCAGTACATCTCCTCTTGACCTCGTGCAAGAGAGAGTACTTTTCTTGGTGTGGAGTCATCTCCCATCAGCAGATCCCCCACTTTAACCTCTTCAACCTTTTTGAGCGTACCGTCATACATAACTACTTTGGTACCTTTCCCAAGGCATTTCCCCATCGCCGGTCTTGCCGCAATGATAACCAGGTCTCCTTTTCCAAAACCCGATGTTTTGTCATTGAGGTTTTTGAAGCCCGTATCGACCCCGATCAGCTTTGAGTTACCCAGCGCTTTAAGACGATTGATCTCATCGAGCATCGAGAGTGTGATCTCTTTGGAATCCCGAAAGTCATCATTGGTGTTGTTTTGCGTAATCTCGTAGAGTTTTTTCTCCACAAGGTTCATCACCTCTTCTGCAGGGAGATCATCTTCGATGGTCACCTTTTTGATCTCGGTCGCCAGTGTCGCCAGTGCCCGCTTGCTTGCCTTGGCTTTGATCTCATTAATATATGCAGATGTATTGGTAATGGGGTTGGCAGAGAGCAGATCGAGCATCGCTACCTCATCGAACTTGCCCATACTCTGCAGCTTGCTTTTCAGAAACTCTTCATCGATCGGCTTTTCTTCCCGGGAAAGCTCTTCCATTGCCACAAATACATGCTGATGGAACGGCAGATAAAAATCGTTCGGGTTCAGTTTTGCCGCGATCTCTTCGTAGATTTCAGGATCGAAGATAATTGCCGAAAGTACAGCACGTTCGATATTGATGTTATACATATTTTCCATCAAATCACCTTTATACACATATTCCAATAGCAAATCTTGTTTTTTTCAAGACGGTTTGAAGGTGCGTGATTACGCACCCTACGCATTTTTTTCCGCAAAACGTTCTACCTCTTCTACAAATCTATCCACCAGTTCAGACTCAGGAAGACGTGCCACTACTTCCCCCTTGACCATCACAAGCCCTGCCCCTTTGCCATAGGCAATGGCAACATCTGCGTGTTTGGCTTCGCCGATGGCATTGACCACGCAGCCCATGACACTCACGTCCATAGGGGTTGTAATATGTGCCGTTCGACGCTCCACCTCTGCTACGGCAGAGACCAGATCGGCTTCGATACGTCCACAGGTAGGACAAGAAATAATGTTCAGCCCCTCCTGCACACGGCCGCTGTCTTTGAGGATCGCTTTGCCGACTTTGATCTCCTCTTCAAGCTCTCCGGTAATGGAAACGCGCATCGTATCACCGATACCGTCAAGCAGCAGTGCCCCAAGCCCAATAGCGGATTTGACCGTTGCATGAAATATTGTCCCTGCTTCCGTCACCCCAAGGTGGAACGGGTAATTGTTCTTCGGACGCAGCATCCGGTAGGCTTCAACCGTTCTGTCCACATCAGAAGCCTTGAGAGAGACTTTGATGTCGGTAAAACCAAGGTCTTCCAAAAACTTGATGTTGTACTCCGCACTTGCCACCATACCCTCGGCAGTTGCGCCGTAGCGGTCTTCGAACTCCTTCTCAAGACTCCCCGCATTGACCCCGACACGGATAGGCAAGTTACGCTCCTGACACGCTTTGACGATCTCTTTGATCCGCCCTTTCTCTCCGATATTCCCAGGATTGAAGCGTATACAGTCCACCCACTTGGCAGCCTCAAGTGCCAGCTTGTAATTGAAGTGAATATCGGCAATAAGCGGCAGCGATATCTGCTCTTTGATCGCCTTGAGTGCCAAAGCATCCTCCATCTCAGGTACCGCCACACGCACCATATCCGCGCCCGCAAAATGAAGACGGTTGATCTGCTCTACCGTTGCCGCCACATCATGCGTATCGGAATAGGTCATCGACTGTACCGAAATAGGTGCATCACCGCCTACGGCTACGTTTCCGACGAATATCTTTTTGGTTGGGTATCTTTCTTTCACACTGTGCCTTTTATTATAACTGTAGGGTGCGTACTCACGCACCTCTTTAACAATCAACATTGGATATTATCATACATTCCCACCATATGATTGAAACAAAAAACGGTGCGTGGCTACGCACCCTACATTTGGCATATTTTATCTAAAAATTCTTCATTTACGAGAACTCCACCGGGTCCATATCTACCTCTATCTCCCGACAGTCAACCGCATGCAGGGCTTTAAGCAGCGGTACTCTGTTTTTGGCACGCAGCAGTATCTGGAAGCGGTACTTGTTGGCAATCCGTTCTACGGGAGCTTTGCCATGTCCGACAATCTCTATCTGCGCAAATGCTTTGAGTTTTGTGACCGTATCCATCGTCATCTTGGCCGCTTTGGCTTCATTTTTATGTGCAATCAGAATGCGTGCCAACGATACAAAAGGCGGATATTCCGCAATCTCCAGAAAGAGCAGCTCATCTTTGAGAAACTGCTCATAGTTTCCCAGGTAGGGTTCAAACTGGGCAGGGTCAGCAGTCTGAATAAGCACTTCTGCCTGCTTCGCACGCCCGCTTCGCCCGGCAATTTGAAAAAGAAGGCTCATCGCCCGTTCTCTCGAGCGGTAGTCCGCCATCCCCATAATATGATCAAGTCCCATGATGACTGCCAGGGTGATATTGGGGTAGTCATGCCCCTTGCTGAGCATCTGCGTGCCCAGCAGCAGATGACTTTCACCGCTTTCGAAGCGTTTAAGTGCCTTGACTAGTTTATTGGCAGTGGTAATACTGTCTCGGTCGAACTGCTCTATCTTAATGCCCTCTATGGCTTCCTCTATGACTTCAATCGCTTCCTGCGTACCAATGCGTTCACTGCTCAGAGGCGTATGTCCGCAGTAGGTACAACTCTCCCGTATGGCTTCGGTGTAGTTACAATAGTGACATTTTAGGTGCCGTCGTTTTCTGTGCAGAGCCATCCCCACCGAACAGTAGGGGCAGGTATGCGTCTTGCCGCAGTTTTGGCAGTAGAGATACTTGAAGTTGCCCCGAGTAGGCAAAAAGAGCAACGACTGTCCACCCTCTTCGTAATGTTCCCTGATCGCATACACAATGGGAGCCGTAATACCGTCACCAGGTATGAACCTGTAACGTTTTTGGGTCTGTACATAGGGTTTGGGGAGCTTTATCACATCATACTTGTAGTAGCTTGTCGTACTCGGGGTTGCAGAGGCAAGCACCACCTTTGCCCCCAGCTTCTGCCCCATGAGCACCGCAACATCTCTGGCATGGTAACGCGGTCTGGTCTGCGCCTTATAGCTGTCATCATGCTCCTCATCGACGATGATCAGCCCCACATCACGCATCGGCGTAAAGAGCGCCGAACGCGCCCCAGCAATGATGCGCACCCTGCCAGACTCAATCCCCTCAAGTATCTCCTCTTTTTTCTTCTTTGTGATCTTTGAGTGCCACATCGCCACCGTATCACCAAAGTAAGCACGCAGACGCTTCTCCATCTGCGGCGTAAGAGAGATCTCCGGCATCAGAAAGATGGTTGTTTTGCCCTCTTCAAGCATTTTTGCCATGAGGGTGATAAAGATTTCGGTCTTTCCCGCACCAGTCACACCAAAAAGGAGGGCTTTGTCTTTTTGAAGGAGCTGCTTGTAGGCTTGTTGCTGCTCAGGAGAGAGGGTAGGGTGTTGTACCCCCATAACACCATTTTCTATTTGAGAAGTCGGTGTTGTCAGGGGATAAGCATCTACAATGCCATGCATACGAGGAACTAAATTCCGAGTCGTACAACACCCTACGGAATATGGCAAAAAAAGTGAAATCGCTTCAGAAAAAGAGGAGAAGTAATACTCCGAAATAAATTTGGCAATCTGCATCTGGATATCGTTATATGCATACTCTGAAACAGCAAGTATCGCTTCTGTCTCAAAGGTGGGTACTTCTATTTTGGCTAAAACGACTGCCTGCTTTGTGGTAGATTTGAGGGGAACGCTAACGACACTGCCAGACGGCAGTGCCTCAGAAGCACGGTAGGTAAGAACCGGTGCGCTGGAGTACAGCAGTGCGACTTTGTAAAAGTACACTTCTGTCTGTTATTTCAAAAGTTTTTTACAGTCAGCTGCATCACTATCACAGACAAGGCGGCTTTTATCCAATTTATATTTGGCATCTCCTCCCCCAGAGAACATATACTTATAGTGTGTTGCATCTACTCTTGTCCAACAACTTGTTTGTCCATTTGAACAGTTCTCTATTTTGTATTCCAGTACAGGCAGGTTTGTATTATTATCAAAGTATGAAAAGGCATACGTACTATCTCCCAAGTCACTAATTTGGGTAAAAGTACCTCGTAATATTCGCTTTTGCCGCTCTGTCGCCAGTGAGCTTCGTACTGCCGAAAGCGTATCTCTTGCCTTTGCCATTTTGGCATCACTAATGATGGGGGCGAGTTTTGGTACTGCCACTACTGCTAATATCCCTATTACAACTATCACAAATACCAGTTCAATCATTGTAAATGCATTTTTCATTTTCATAATAAAACTCCAATTATTTTATTTATGTTTGATACTATCGTATTGACTCTGAAAGAGATATTAAAGGAGAAAGGAGAGAGGAATTCTAAAACCATCTATATTCTTTGTTCTCAAGCTAATGGCTTGAGAACAAAGTAGCTTAGAATGATGCTTTACTTGTATTCAAGTCACTTGTAGTTGGTGCAGTACTACCCGCTTCATACCAACATCTTGGCAATTCTGTTGAGTTCCCATCAACACACCAAATTGTAATATTGTTTGTGCTGTTAGTTAAAAGAGCTGTAGTTGGCGCTGAACCACTGCCCCCATCTCTCGCAGTTGCATCTCCTAAAGTAGATGTACTAATAGTAGCTACCGTAAAATTTCTTGGTATTTCTATTAATGTGCTGAGTGCTGGTATAGTAGAAAGGTTTGTTATTGCATGTGTCCCATCTGTAACGTCAGCAACTACTGCTTTACTATAAAGATTAGGCATAACAATACTGTTTAATTGCCCTACAAACTCACCCGCTTTTGCAGCATGTGCCTGATCCTTAATACCTGTAAGTTTAGGCAGTGCAACTGCCGCCAAAATACCAATAATTACAATAACAAAGATCAATTCGATCATTGTAAATCCGCTTCTCATGTTAGATGTCTCTCTCATGATTGAACTCCTGAAAATAAATTAGTACCAATTCAATAATTGGTCTATTCTAATTTTAAACTTATTTGCCTTAAAAATAGATAAATTAAAATTTCTTATCTTCTATAGCCCGTCAAGGGTTTCAATAAGCAATTCTATCTCATTTTCATAGCTTGTCGCCTGTTTGGCAAGGCGCAGGTAGGCTTTGAGAAGCTTGTCAGGTTTGTTGTCTGTGTGCAGGTTGATTCCCGCCTCTGTCAGATCTTTGTTCACAAAGTCTGCAAAGTCATCTTCAAGTTTGATCTCGTAACGGTTCCCCGAAACAGTCAGTCCAACGGTTTTCACGTTTACTCCTTTGGAGATTGAAATTAAAGGGGAAAATTAATAAATTTCCCTCTTACTTTAATTTCTAATTTCTCATTTCTCATTTCCTCACGCAAGCAGCGCCTCTACCTGTGCAATGATCTTCTCGATCTCCGCATCTTTCTCCAGCAGTTCACGCTTGAGTGTCTCTACCGTACTCTCAAGCGACTCTACCTTCTCTGCCTCTGCACGAAGATTGTTGATGAGCATCTCCTGCTCCGATTGCGAACTGCTCATGGTCGTAAGCTGATTTCTCAGCTCTTCATTCTGCTGTTTGATTGCTTCATAGCCGGTTTTAAGTTGCGTAATTTTTTCTTGTAATCTGTTCAAAGCACTCATCTATTTCTCCATACAGGTTTGTTGTTGTGTTATAATACCAAAAAATTAAAAACATTAGATAAAAATTAAAGGCAACTTTTGTCAAACTTTATTGTAAACAGTCCTTATAATCCTTCAGGTGATCAGCCTGAAGCCATTAAAGCACTTTCGACATCCATTCTTGAAGGCAACCGCTATCAGACGCTACTGGGGGTGACGGGGTCGGGGAAGACCTATACCATGGCGAAAGTGATTGAAAAGACCAAAAAGCCCACACTCATTATGACGCACAACAAAACACTGGCGGCACAGCTCTACAGTGAGTTCAAAGCCTTTTTCCCCAACAACCATGTCGAGTATTTTATCAGCTACTACGACTACTATCAGCCCGAAGCCTATCTGCCACGGCAGGATCTTTTTATTGAAAAGGACAGTTCCATCAACCAGGAGCTTGAACGGCTCAGGCTCAGTACCACCGCCAGCCTGCTCAGCCATGATGATGTCATCGTCATCGCATCGGTTTCGGCAAACTACGGTTTGGGAAGTCCGGAGGACTACCGCTCCATCGTCCAGAAGCTCTCGGTAGGCGAAGAGTACAACCAAAAGGAGCTTTTACTGCGGCTTGTGGACATGGGCTACAAGCGTAACGACGAATTCTTCGATATCGGGAACTTCCGTGTCAGTGGTGAAGTCATAGACATCTATCCTGCTTACTCCGATGAGTTTGCCGTACGCATCGAATTTTTCGGTGACGAGATAGAGGACATTTACACCTTCAACTCACTGACCGGAGAGAAAGAGAAGCACATGAAGGAAATAACTATCTACGCCGCCAACCAGTTCGTGGTGGGCAAGGAGAAGCTCGCACGCGCCATTAAGAGCATTGAAGAGGAACTGGATGAACGGCTTGCCTTTTTTCAGCGTGAGGGACGCATGGTGGAGTACAACCGTCTCAAGCAGCGTACTGAGTTCGACCTTGAGATGCTCGAAGCCACCGGTATGTGCAAGGGTATTGAAAACTACTCGCGGCACCTCACAGGCAAAAAGCCCGGCGAGACCCCCTACTCGATGATGGACTACTTCGAGGTGATGCATGACGACTACCTTGTCATTGTGGATGAGTCGCACGTTTCACTGCCGCAGTTTCGGGGAATGTACGCGGGAGACCGCAGCCGTAAAGAGGTACTGGTAGAACACGGTTTCAGACTGCCAAGTGCACTGGACAACCGCCCGCTCAAGTTTGACGAGTACATCAACAAAGCACCCCACTATCTCTTTGTCTCCGCCACCCCTGCCCAGCTTGAGCTTGACCTCTCCGCTACTGTTGCCGAGCAGGTTGTCAGACCCACCGGGCTGCTTGACCCTGAGATCGAAGTTATCGATTCGACTTATCAGGTAGAAAATCTGCATGACCGTATGAAACCGGTCATCGAGCGTGGAGAACGGGTGCTTGTTACCGTGTTGACAAAAAAGATGGCAGAGGAGTTGACAACCTACTACAACGACCTTGGACTCAAGTGTAAATATATGCACTCCGATCTTGACGCCATCGAGCGTAACCAGATCATCCGCTCTTTACGGCTTGGGGAGTTTGACATCTTGGTCGGGATCAACCTGCTAAGAGAAGGGCTTGACCTGCCCGAAGTCAGCCTTGTAGCCATTTTGGATGCGGACAAAGAGGGCTTTTTGCGCTCCCAGACGGCACTCATCCAGACTGCCGGACGTGCCGCACGTAACGCCAACGGTAGAGTGCTGATGTATGCCAAAAAGATGACCGACTCGATGAAGGCTACCATCGAGATCACACAGGCAAGAAGAAAGAAGCAGATTGCCTATAACAAGGAACACGGCATCACCCCCAAAACCACCATCCGGGAGCTTGACACCAACCTCAAGGTCGAAGACGGCGGCGAACTCTACAACAAACGCTCCAAACTTGACAAAATGCCCAAAGCCGAACGTCAACAGCTTATCAAAGAGCTCAAAGCCAAGATGCTTGCAGCAGCCAAAAATCTGGAGTTTGAAGAGGCGGCAAGGCTGAGAGATGAGATAGCGAAGATTAAAAAGCTGTAGGGTGCGTAGTCACGCACCTTCAAGCCATTATGAAAAAACAGCGTTCATTATCGGTTTACGCGTAAACGGTGCGAAATATCGCACCCTACAAGATATTTTGCTATAATACCTCCAAATATTATAATCACATACTGTCTAAAAAAGGATATGCAAGATGCCTTCATCAATAAAGGCATTGCAAAGCAATGCAAACCGACACTATTCACCAAATCGCCCATCGGAGTCCCTCCGATGATCGATTTGAACGACCCCCAGCTCTACTTCAACCGTGAACTCAGCTGGCTGCAGTTCAACTCCCGTGTACTGGCACAGGCACTCGATGAAACTCTGCCGCCGCTGGAGCGTTTGAAATTTCTTGCCATTTACGGTACGAACCTCGATGAATTTTACATGATCCGTGTTGCAGGGCTCAAAGCACTCTTCAAAGCACGTGTTCAGGAGACCGGACCAGACCGTCTTACGCCTGCCGAACAGTTGGCACAGATCCGTGCCTATCTGCATAAGGAGCATGACATACTCGAATCATGCTACACCTCCATTATCTCAGAACTTCATAGCCATGGTGTACATATTAAAAATTTCGAAGCACTCTCGGCAGCACAGCAGGAAGAGGTAAAAGAGATCTTCTTTGAAGAGATTTATCCGGTTATCATTCCCATCGCCATCGATGCCACTCACCCCTTCCCTCACCTGAACAACCTCAGTTTTGCGCTGGCCATTACACTGGAGGACGAGTCGGGGCATATCAAACACGGGCTTATCCGTATTCCGCGTATTCTTCCACGTTTTATTCAGGTCGATCATACGTTTATTCCCATTGAGAGTGTCGTTGAGCACTTTACAACCGAACTTTTCCCCGGATTCACTCCGCTGGCATCCACCCCGTTTCGTGTTACACGAAATGCCGATATTGAAATAGAAGAAGAGGAAGCTGATGACTTTCTGGAAATTTTGCAGGAGGGACTGCGCTCTCGGAACAAGGGTTCACTCATCCGCCTTGAACTGCTCGAAGGGGTTGATGATGACCTGCTTCAGTTCCTGCTGACACACCTCAACCTTAACGAACACGATATTTACCCATACAAAAGCCTGCCGCTTAACCTCGGCGCGCTTTGGCAGATTGTCGGAGACAAACAGCTTTCACACCTTGTACTGCCTACTTTTACGCCAAAAATTCTGCCGCCTTTTGATACCGAAAATGTTTTTGAAGCCATTGAAAAACAGGATGTCGTGCTCTACCATCCCTTCGACAGTTTTGAACCGGTCGTACAATTCATTAAACAGGCTGCTGCAGACAAAGATACCATTGCCATTCGCATGACACTCTACCGCGCCGGACAGAAATCGCCTATTGTCAAAGCGCTCATCGATGCCGCACGTGACGGCAAGCAGGTTACTGTACTTGTTGAACTCAAAGCGCGTTTTGACGAAGAGAACAACCTTCGCTGGGCAAAGGCACTCGAAGATGCCGGAGCACATGTAGTTTACGGCATCCCGGGACTCAAGGTACATGCCAAAATTGCACAGGTCATCAAACGCCGGGGCCGCAAGCTGCAAAGCTATGTACACCTCGCAACAGGAAACTACAATCCAAGCACTGCTAAAATCTATACCGATATATCCTACTTTACAGCCAAAGAGGCATTTTCTACCGACGCAACTCATTTCTTCCACTTTCTGACAGGGTTTTCAACCTACACCAAACTTGGCACGCTGTTCATGTCGCCGGTACAGATCAAGCCCAAACTCATCAAACTGATTGAAAAAGAGAGCCAATTGGGAAAAAAGGGGCATATTATTCTCAAGGCCAACTCGCTGGTAGACCAGGATATTATTAAAACCCTCTACAAGGCTTCTCAAAAAGGATGCCGAATCGATCTTATCATCCGTGGTATCTGCTGTCTTAAACCGGGAGTGAAGGGTGTTAGTGAAAACATTAAAGTCTCTTCTATCATCGGGAAGTACCTCGAACACCCGCGTATCTACTGGTTTAAGCACCAAAAGGTCAAAACCTACATTTCCAGTGCCGACCTGATGCCGCGTAACCTCGTACGCCGTGTCGAGCTGATGACACCTATCATAGAACCCAATCTCTCACAGAAGATTGAACAGATACTCATGTTGCAGCTTGCAGACAATCAGTTACGCTGGGAACTACAAAAGAGCGGTGAATATGTGAAGGTTCCTGCGCTTGGCAAAAAAATCAACAACCACAAAATTCTTGAGCAGTATGTCAACCGTATCCATGACAAAACCAAAAAAGAGACACCCAATTATGTCAGCCGCTTGGCAAACCGTATTTTAAAAGAAGGATAACTATGCTGTTGAAATTCAAAGAGTGGACACCCAAACTGGGGAAGAATGCCTGGGTCGCACCCGGAGCTTCAGTCATCGGACGAACTACCATGGGAGAAGACTCCGCCGTATGGTTTGGCTGCGTGGTACGCGGCGATGTACACTTCATTACAATCGGTGACCGTACCAACATTCAGGATCTGAGTATGATCCATGTCACCCATCACAAACGTGACGATATGACAGATGGGCATCCCACGGTCATTGGTAACGATGTCACTGTCGGACACCGGGTTATGCTGCACGGCTGTACCATCGAAGATGCCTGCCTCATTGGGATGAGCGCAACCATCCTTGACGGTGCTGTCATCGGCAAAGAATCCATTGTAGGGGCGGGAAGTCTGGTAACGAAGAACAAAAAATTCCCGCCGCGCAGCCTCATTATGGGAAGTCCCGCAAAAGTGGTACGGGAGCTGACCGATGAAGAGGTAGCGGAACTGTATGCTTCGGCACAGCGGTATGTGGCGTTTAAGGATGAATATCAATGACCCAAATCATCACCAAAAGCTTCAAGGACATTTTCTCCAAAACCGTCCTTCTTTTTACACTGAAGGTTACTCTGATCTCTGCAGTTGTTACGGCAATCATTGCCTGGCTCTTTGGAAGTATGCTGACAGGTTTTGTCAAAAGTTACCTCAGCTGGATCCCCTGGGAGTGGCTACAAACCACAGGAGCATCCGTTGCAACTGTTGCCATTGCCTATATGCTCTTCATCATTACCATTTCCATCGTCACCTCTTTGATGGTTGAACCGTTGCTCATTAAACTGACAGCCAAACACTACCCGGACAAACCTGTTACAGGTTCACCCAATATTGTAAAGTCACTGATGCTGAGTCTTAAAGCCGGTCTTATCTTCCTTGTGATATTTCTTTTCACCTTCCCTGTGATGTTCATCCCCCTTGTCGGTGCTGTATGGATGCTCTGGCTATGGTCACTGCTGATCAAAGAGCCTACACTTTACGATGTCGGTTCCCTCTTCGTTAGCGATCCGTCGGAGCTTAAAGCAAAAAAGAAAGGGACGACCATACTTGCCATGATCGCCGCAGCATTCAACTATATTCCCATTGTCAATATTTTTGCAGCTGTCTTTGCACAGATACTCTTTTTACACCATGTATTGGGGAGTGAGGAAGTAGGAAGTAGGAAGTAGGAAGTAGGAATGATAATACGCTGTAAACTTTGGTCAATGGAAATATTGCACTGTTATCGCTTTCGCGTAGGGTGCGTAATCACGCACCATTGAGATACATGACAACCAAACATGCTTATTTTACAAACGGTTTGAAGGTGCGTGGCTACGCACCCTACGCGTTCTCTCTTGTCAATCAAAGCATTGCAAAGTAATGCATACCGAAACTATTCACTCTTCACTCTTCTCTCTTCACTTTTTATTCTCCTGCTCTTCTTACTCGATGTCGAAAACTGCAACAAATCATCGGTCGTTTTAACATACTCCGGCAGGGTTTCAAAGCTCTTTAGCATCACTTTGGAGGCGCAAAGTGCGTCAGAGTAGGCACGGTGGTGGTTGGTCTCTTCCATACCGAGTGCCTCGATGAGATAGGCAAGCCCGTAACGTTCGCTTTCGAAGGTGCGTCTGGCAAGGTCGATCGTGCAGAGTTTGGGGTTACCGATACCGCCAAGACCAAAACGCTCAAAAGAGGCATCAAGGAATGTGTAATCAAAATTGGCATTGTGTGCAACAAAAACCGCATCACCCATGAAGTGCCGAAGCCCTACAAGTGCTTCCCTTCGGGTCGGCGCACCGATGAGATCTTCAGGTTCTATGCCGGTGATTTTTGTAATATACTCAGGCAAAAAAGCACACTCTACAAACGTTTCGTACCGGTCAATCACCTCTCCTTTTTCAACCATCACCGCACCGATCTCAATGACTTGCGAAGTACCCGGCTTACTGCCGTTTGTTTCAATGTCTATGACACAGTAGCGCTGCATCTGATAGGGAGTAAAATATGTTTTCAGTCGGTAGACATCTTCCTCTTGTTCAATGGGGTACCCTGACGCCTGCAGGAGCAGAAAGATCGTATCGCTCTCTTCAAGCAGTGTCGTATGCTTTTTGACAATACTGCTGTACTGCGTTGCGTTTAATATGCCTCCGTGCTTGCGAAAGGCCTGTGTCAGTTCGTTAAATACTTTTCGCATTAAGAATGAAGCGCTCCACTTTTTCAGGGTCTTTTTGCCCCTTGAACGGCGACTCTACGCCCGAACTGACATCAACACCGTAAAAACCAAAAGGCTTGACCTCTTCCACATTTTCCGGTGTCAAACCTCCTGCAAGAATGATTTTAGAGCAGTCTATCCCTTCAAACCACTCCAAGTTCAAACGCTTTCCGCTGCCTCCGTAAGCTTCACAGTAGGCATCGACAAGCCTGTAACGGTCCGCAAAGCGATGCACATCTTCAGGTGATTTTGCACGCACCACGGGAAGGGTCTTTGTTTCGATGATATCCAGCGACTCCTCGTCCACATCGAAATGAATCTGCGCCAGGGAGATACCCGTATAGCGGCAGACCGTGTCGATGGTCTCAACACCCTCATTGACAAAGAGCCCCACCCGCTCAACAAAAGGCGGCAGCTGATCGATGATATGCTTCGCATTCTTGGGCGTAATATAGCGTGGTGACTTGTTGTAAAAGACAAATCCGAGCGCATCCGCTCCACACGCTACCGCATGCAGCGCGTCACGAAGGTTTGTGATACCGCAGATTTTTACGCGCACAGTTTCAACCTTGTAGGGTGCGTAATCACGCACCGTTTATTTATTTCAATATATAGCCTTGCGGCAATCTCTTTTAAGTGGTGCGTGACTACGCACCCTACATTATTTCCTTATTACTTCAATGAAGCAATCGCCTCTTTGACCCCTTTGGGGTGCCTGTAGACATACGACCCTGCTACCACGACATCCACGCCGGCCTCGGCAAGCTGCTTGACATTGACATCATTGACACCGCCGTCCACTTCAATAAGACAGTCGGGATTGCGTTTTTCGATGAGTGCCTTTAAGCGCTGCGCTTTTTCGATAACAGAAGGGATGAATTTCTGTCCGCCAAAACCCGGGTTGACACTCATCAACAGCACCATATCGAGATCTTCAAGCAAAAACTCTACCGCTTCGGGCAAGGTATGGGGGTTGAGTACAATAGAAGGGCGGATACCCAGAGAGCGGATCTTCTGAATGAGGCGATGCGGATGCTTCTCTTCTTCAATATGAAACGAAATAAACTCCGGTTTCAGCGGGGCAAACAGATCGACAAAAAAGCTGTTGTTCTCCACCATAAGGTGGATGTCAAGCGGTTTTGTCGCCGCTTTGGCAACCGCATCGACCACAACGGGTCCAATGGTCAGATTGGGGACGAAGTGTCCATCCATCACATCGACATGGACAAGGTCACATCCGCCGTTACAGACAGCCCTGACATCTTCGGCAAGCTTGCCAAAATCTGCCGATAAAATACTTGGCGCTACTAACATATCATGATCCTTCAAATGACTTTCGTGATTATAGCAAAAGCCGGCTTTGGATGCTTTACGTACAGCACTTAAGCGTAATTTATGGATTGCTTGTATATAATTCGCCACAAAATATTCGGGGCTGCATAGCATCTATGCCGTCTACATTACACACAAGGTATCACCATGGCAAGAAAATGTTCAGTAAGTGGCAAAGGTCCACTGGTAGGAAACAACGTTTCACACGCGCACAACAAAACAAAAAGAAGACAGCTCCCAAACCTGAGATCTGTCAAGGTCACACTTGAAGACGGTACAACAAAACGTATCAAAGTTGCAGCTTCAACACTCAGAACAATGAAGAAAAAAGCAGCTCAGGCAGCTGTTGCTAACTAATTTCTCAGATAGGAGAGGGTATACTCTCTTATCATGACCTCACTGGAAAAATTCAAAAAGTTTCTCGGCTGGAGAAGCGCACCCAAACCGCATATTACACTGAATGACGAGTATTACGGTCATTTAGCCCCCTTTAGACTTCCGCTTATACTTACCGTATTGATGATGCTGATCGGCACGATCGGTTATATGGTCATTGATCATTTCACTTTGATGAACGCCATTTACCAGACGGGGATCACCTTTACCACCGTCGGCTACGGAGAGATACAGCCCATTTCCGATTTGGGACGTATTTTTACCATTACCCTGATCATCTTCGGTTTTGTCGTCTTTTCCATCGCAGTAGGAATTATTGCTGAAGTTGTCAAAAAGGGAGAGTTTCAAAAAACCGCCAAGGAGCGAAAAATGCTTTACGAGATTGCCAGACTCAAGCATCACTTTGTTGTCTGCTACCACAACGAATTTACCATACAGGTTACCAAGCAGCTGAGAGCCAACCACATTCCCTTTGTTGTCGTCGACCCCCGCGAAGACCTTGAAGAGATCGCCAAAAAGCATAAATACCCCTATTATGTTTCGGCAGAACCGCATACCGAAGTGGGTATTTTAAAATCCCATCTCTCTTCGGCAAAAGGAATGATTACCCTTGCGGACAATGTTGCAGACAACATTGCCACAATTGCTTCTGCACGCCTCTATGAACGTGAGATCGGCCGCATGAGGAAGTATCTCATTATTGCCAATGCAAAAAGTTACGAAGATGAACAAAAACTGCAGAAACTTGGAGCGGACAAGGTCGTTACCGCTACCAAACTGATGGCACAGCGTATCAATGCCATGGCGGCACGTCCTGATATGGAAAACCTGCTGCAGGAGTTCCTTTACAAAAAAGATACACCGCTTGACATGGAAGAGGCAAAAGTTTCCAAAACATCCTGGTTAACCCTCAAAAAGATCAAAGCCGCACGTTTCAGGGATATTGCCAATGTTACCATTATCGGCATCCGCCAAAAGGACGGCAGATTCATTCCTATGCCCAAGGGAGACACTATTATAATGCCTGAATCCAAACTATTGCTCATTGGTACCGGTGACGGTATACGCAAAGCCAAAAAAATCATTCGGAAAAAAGCCAAACCCGAAGAGCTGAAATATATCTAATTCAAAAGGTACTTTTATGTCGAACTATTCAATTACACCGCTTGAAGGCGGACTTGCCAATGTTAACGGCTTTTACTGTGATGCTGTCAATGTCGGTATGCGCCCGGATGCCTCACAGGGGGATGTTGCCTTTATCCGATCTGAAACACTTTGCAATGTCAATGCCGTTTTTACCACAAACCGTTTTCAGGCCGCCCCTATTAAACACTTCCAGCGTTACGAAGAGGGATTTCAAACCAATTTTGTACTGGTAAACGCCAAGAATGCCAATGCTATGACGGGAGAAAAAGGCATAGAAGACATTTATACCATTATGTCCGCCCTCTCTTCCAAAATAGAAGTTGTCAATCCGGTCATGAGTTCAACAGGGGTTATCGGCTACCGTCTTCCGGTAGAGAAGATTACCTCTGCATTTGGAAAGTTTGATTTTTATGCCAAAAATTCAGATGCTGCTGCCCGAGCCATCATGACCACGGACAGCTTCAAAAAAGAACTTGCCTGTCGTGTCACCCTTGAGGATGGTACACACTTTCATCTTGCTGCCATCTGTAAAGGTGCCGGAATGATCAACCCTGCGATGGCAACCATGCTCTGCTTCGTTATCACTGATGCTGATGTTCCCAAAGCCGATATGGATGCCCTGATTAAAAGTGCTGCTGACCGCTCCTTTAACCGCATCTCTGTCGATGGAGACACCTCCACTAACGATACGGTGATGCTTCTTGCAAACGGTAACACCGGGAACTACAACAAAGAAGCGTTTTCCGAAGCACTCAATGAGATGCTTTTCAAGCTTGCCATGATGATTCTCCGTGACGGAGAGGGAGCCAACAAGCTGGTTGCTTTTGAAGTTACCGGAGCTGCCAGCAATGAAGAAGCAGAACGTGCCGCCAGAGCGCTGAGCAATTCACTGCTGGTAAAAACAGCACTTTTTGGAGAAGACCCGAATTGGGGACGCATCGCCTCTACCATCGGTGCCAGCGGCATTACCTGTGACGACACCACACTTACCATTCACTACGATGACCTGCTCATCTACTCCGACACCCATCGGGAACTCGACAAAGAGCGTGAAAAGCAGGCCTATGCCATTATGAAACAGGAAGCGTTTGCCGTCCGGTGTGATCTTGGTATTGGGGAAGGGAGCTTTACCGCCTATGGCTGTGATCTCAGTTATGAGTATGTCAAGATCAATGCCGAATACAGAACATAATGCTTTTTATTTTAAATTTGGACATGTGATTTTTCACCACTCTGTTATTGCAAAAAAGCTATAATACGGAAAATATACACAGGAGCGCCACATGTTACATGAATACAGAGACGAAATCCACGAACTCAAACAGCAGAATGCACACTTTGCAAAAATTTTTGAAAAGCACAATGAACTTGATCAGAAGATCGAAGATGCGGAAGCAGGTCGTATCCCTATGACAGACCTGGAGCTGGAAACACTGAAAAAAGAGAAACTTCTACTTAAAGACGAAGCATACAAAATGATTCTTGACTATAAAAAAAGCAAAGAAGCATAACCGCAGCGGGGATACTCTCCCGCTTGACCCCTTCCATTTTCTCCATTTTTACATTTATGCATTCCTTTTATCTTTTAAGCGAGTACCCTGACCATGGCCACATTCAACACAATTCCAAATCTTTCAAAAGCACTCAGTGACACACTTCAAGCACAACAGTTTACAACCATGACCATGGTACAGGAACGTTCTATTCCTCTTATTTTACAGGGAAAAGACCTTTTGGTACAGTCCAAAACCGGTTCAGGCAAAACACTGGCTTTTGCACTTCCTTCTCTTATGATGACCAATCTCGAGAAGAATACCCCTCAGACATTAATCATTACTCCTACCCGTGAACTTGCAGAACAGATTGCCACACAGATACAAACCCTTGCCGCTGCCCTCCCTAATTTCAAAACCGTTACACTTTATGGCGGTGTACCGCTGCGCAATCAGGCAAACTCACTTGTCAAAGGGGGGACATCTGCTTATCGGTACGCCGGGACGGCTTTTGGATCATCTTTCCAAAGGAACACTTGAGCTTAAAAGTATTGAACGCATTGTACTTGACGAAGCCGACCGAATGCTTGAAATGGGGTTTTACGATGATATTTTAAAGATTGTTTCACAGGCAAAAAATACAAAACAGCGTCTGCTGTTTTCCGCTACCTTCCCCGATAAAATAAAAACACTGGCACAAACATTCCTTCATGCACCGGAAGTCATCTCCGTAACACCGGAACATCAAGAGGGACAGATTGAAGCATATGTCATCACAACCCGTGACAAACCCAAAACACTGCAACAGATCATCAATCTCTACAGGCCGAACTCTCTCCTCATTTTTTGTAACACCAAAGCCGATACCATTGCATTGGCCCAAAGACTGCAACAGGAGGGACATGCAGTCACAACCATACATGGTGATTTGGACCAGGAGGCCCGTCAGGAGGCCATTATCAAATTTTCTAACGGTTCTTCTCCCGTGCTTGTTGCGACAGATGTTGCTTCACGCGGTATCGACATTGACAATGTTAAACTGGTTGTCAACTATGATCTTCCTTTTGACAAAGAGGTTTACACCCATCGCATTGGACGTACAGGACGGGCAGGGAGTACAGGAAGAGCCGTCTCACTGTATACATCCGGCAGCACCAAAACAGCATATATTCTAAACGAAGCAAAAAAACTTGAACTTGACAACACCCAAAACAGCCGTAATTTTAAAATAGTGTCACATGTTGAGACCATCGCTCTAAATGGCGGTAAAAAACAAAAACTGCGTAAAGGCGATATACTGGGTACCTTCTGCAAGGAGATGGGTCTGGAGCCTGAACAGATTGGTGCCATTACACTGATGGCCAACCGTACCTATATCGCCATTGATAATCATGTTTTGAAAAAGGTACTGAAAATGCTTAAATCAACACGTATCAAAAAGAAAAAATATATTGCATGGATTGTAGATTAATCATCACCGAGAATCTCTTTTTTCCGTTTTTGCCGCACCACATAAAACAGTGTAATAAACACAATACTCACCAGCGCAATCACCGTTGCCGTGTGCAGATATTGTGAAATGAGTGCTGCATTTGAACCCACCAGGTAGCCCACTGCCACAAGTACAATGACCCATATGCCAGCGCCCAGCGCCGAATAAAAAGAAAATTTAAAAAGATTCATACGTGCCAACCCCGCAGGCAGAGAAATGAGCTGTCTGATTCCGGGGATAAGCCGCCCGTTAAATGTTGAAAGTTCTCCATGCTTTTGGAAGAAAGCTTCAAGTTTATCAAGGGTTTCCCGTTTGACAAAAAAATATCTACCATACTTTAGCAGAAACCTGCGTCCAAAATGCATTGCAATATAGTAGTTGAAAAGTGCCCCCGCAAGCGATCCTGCAATGCCGATAAGGACAACAAGGTACAGGTTCATCTCTCCCTGGTAGGCAAGGTAGCCGGCAGGAATCATGATCACTTCGCTGGGAAAGGGGAAGAAGGTACTCTCAAGGAACATCAGTAAGAAAATGCCCCAGTAGCCCATTGCGCCAATGGTATCGACCAGAAAGGCGGCAATGTCGTGAAGCATCGGTGCTATTCGCTGTAGGCACCCACAGAGGTGAGTCTTTCATAGCGTTTTTCAAGCAATTCATCTGTCGAAAGTTCCTGTAGTTCCTTGACAGTCTCAAGGAAATAGGTTTTCAACACTTCCGCTGCCGCTTTTTTGTCACGGTGTGCACCGATAAGCGGTTCATCGAGCACATCGTCGATCAGCTTGTGCTCAAGGAGATCATTCGGGGTAATCTTGAGTGCTTTGGTCGCAGTTTCCACTTTGCTTGGGTCATTCCATAGAATTGCAGAACATCCTTCCGGGGAAATGACTGCAAAGATTGAATATCGCATCATTGCCAGTCTGTCCGCCACACCGATGGCAAGTGCACCACCGGAACCGCCTTCACCGATGACCACAGAAACCATCGGTACTTTCGTTGCAGCAAATTCAAAAAGGTTTCTGGCGATCGCTTCACTCTGTCCGCGTTCTTCCGCACCCAGTCCGGGGTAGGCACCCGGAGTGTCCACAAGCATCAGAACAGGAATGTTAAATTTTTCCGCAAGTCTGACTGCCCGCAGCGCTTTACGGTACCCTTCAGGATTTGGCATACCGAAGTTACGTTTGATCTTGTTTTTGACCCCACGCCCTTTCTGTTCCCCAATGACCATTGTTTTCTGACCGTCAATCCATCCCATATAACACAAAATGGCAGGATCGTCGCGGAAAGCACGGTCACCATGAATCTCATAGGGGTTATCGAGGATCATTTTGATATAGTCGAGCGCATAAGGTCTGTCAGGGTGTCTGGCTAACTGGAGTTTCTGATAGTCACTCAGTGAACCAAAGGTTTTTTCAACCTCTTTTTGCAGCTCTTTTTGCAGTTTTTCCACCTGTTCAAGGTTGGCAACGGCATGGGCAGAGACAATCTCTTCTTGTAACTTTTCAATCTTGCTCTCAAAATCCAGATAGGTTGCCATCGCTGATCCTTCCCTTATACTTTTCTGAAAATGACAACACCGTTAGTACCGCCAAATCCAAAGGAGTTGCTCATTACTGTATTGAGTTCTGCTTTTCTCGCTTCATTTGGTACATAGTCAAGATCACAGTTCTCATCAGGTGTCGTGTAGTTAATAGTTGGAGGCAGAACACCGTCTCTCATAGCCATAAGTGAAACAACAGCTTCAATGGCTCCCGCAGCACCAAGACAGTGACCGACCTGCCCCTTGATAGAACTGACAGGAGGACAGTTTTCCTTACCGCCGAAGAGCTCTTTAAGCGCTGCAGTTTCATTTTTGTCATTGACCGGTGTAGAAGTACCGTGTGCATTGACATAATCAACTTTTGGATTACCTGCCATGTTGTAGGCCATTTTCATTGCACGCAGCGGGCCGTCCATTGTCGGTGTAGTAATATGGTTCGCATCACCACTTTCACCAAAGCCTATGATCTCGCCATAAATGGTTGCACCACGCGCTACAGCATCTTCATAGGTTTCAAGTACCAAGGCTGCGGCACCTTCGCCCATCACAAAACCGTCACGATCCGCATCGAATGGTCTGGAAGATGCTTGCGGGTCATCATTTCTGGTTGACAGGGCTTTCATTGCAGCAAAACCGCCGACACCGGCTGCACAGATCGCCGCTTCGGCACCCACAACCAGCATTTTGTCCGCGGTTCCGATCATAATCGATTTGGTCGCTTCACCAATCGCATGGGTTCCTGCTGCACAGGCAGTGACAGAAGAGAGATTCGGCCCTTTGAGTGTATGGTCGATAGAGACAAATCCGCCCAGCATATTGACAAGAGAAGAGGGAATGAAGAATGGAGAGATTCTTCTCGGACCGCGTGTTGCCGCGATTACCGAATTTTTTTCAATATTGATCAGACCGCCGATCCCTGAAGCTGACGCTACACCAAAACGGTCTTTGTCAATATCATCACCAAAATTGGCATCCGCCATCGCTTCCTGTGCCGCTTTGAGGCCAAGTTGAATGAAGCGGTCGGCTTTTTTAACCTCTTTAGGATCCATTACCGTTGTCGGATCAAAATCAGTGATCTCTCCGGCAATTTTTACACTGTGTTTTTCTGTGTCAAAAGACTCAATCAGTTTAATACCGCATTTTCCCTCTACGATTGCAGAAAATGAACTCTCTTTGTCCAACCCCAGAGAGTTGATCATTCCCAAACCTGTTACCACTACTCTTTTCACTGCTGCTCCTATCTGTTATTCATAAGATATAGACGAATATTCCGTACAAATACTCATCTATCTCTTACCGCTCCGCAAGGGAGGGGTAAAGGCTTACGCCTGTGCGCTCTCAATGAATTTGATTGCATCCGCGACAGTTGCGATCGCTTCTGCCTGATCGTCAGGAATTTCGATATCGAACTTCTCTTCAAGTGCCATAACAAGCTCAACGACATCAAGACTGTCAGCCCCGAGATCTTCTACGAACTTAGACTCTTCTTTTACCTCATCAGGGCTCACGTTCAGTTGCTCAACAACTACCTCTTTTACATCATCAAATAATGCCATTGATTACTCCTTAAGTGTGTTAAAATACACAATAGTATAGCAAAAAGTTCATAAAAAGCAGCAATTTTTCCCTGGTAGAAGAGTCATAAATACGCTTTATAGGATGTCCGGACAATCTTGACATGGCATCGTTGTATTGTCTACCAAAGATGCATATGCCGGCTTCAAAAAAGAAAACATCCTCTAATCATGTCAGAAAGTATCTATCCAATATATTAAAATATTTGAAAGATACGAGACCTATTTGCATATTCTTCTTACATTATTTTAAAAATTTTACTAAAATACAATAACTTTTGCTATACTTACGCATAAATAAAATATATAATCTTCATAAAGACAGGTAACGATTACGATGAAAAAATTTCTCCTTCTGACGATAGCCGCTTCGCTTCTTCATGCCGAAGAGTCAACCTCGCCGTATATGGCACTGGCCTATGGAGTGGTACTTCTGTTGGTCGCCATTATTGGCTTTATTATTTTCTCTCGTTTTAAGAAACCTGCCGCAAAGAAGCGGATGCAAAAAGAGAACAGTACGCTCAAGGCATCCAAAAGTGCTGATCCTGAACTGGTCGAACAGTATCGTATCGATATGAAAAAGATTAAAATAGAAAACCAGCCTTTCAGGCTTAGCGGTATGTTGCATATCCTGACAAACAAGATCAGTGAGCCACTCAAAGCAAGCGGTCACCAGCTTCATTACGATGTTGACAATGAGGTAGGACGGTATATTGTAGGAGACAATGACTACATCGAACAGGTTCTCGAAGCACTCATGGAAGATGTCATTGCGATGAACAGCAATCAGGAAGTTGTTCTCCATATTTCCAAAGAGAAAGAACAGCACATTGTTTTTGATGTCTACAATCCTACCGCGGTACTGTCAAAAACCGAACTTGCACATTATATGGATACGATAGCAGGAAAGGAAGCGGACGAACGCTTTAGTGCCTTTATTAAAGCACGCAATATTGCGGAAGCAATGGGCGGCTCCATCGAAGTCAAAAGCAGTAAACGAAACGGAACACACTTTCTTTTCAAAATTCCCTATATCGAAGACCGTGACAACCGCAGTAATCAAGAAAAGCTGAAAAAATTTCTTACCGGGAAAAAGGCACTTTTTATCGGTAAAACAAAGTATGAAACCAAACGTGCGCAGTATATTTTCGATACATTCGGCATTAAAATAGAGCATATGAATCTCAGTGACTTCGAAAACAAGAAACCGGATCTTAAAAAATATGATATGGCCATTCTTCGCTCTTCAAGCCTCACACCCAAACATATCAGTTTTTTCAAAAAGATCCATCAAAGCGGCAAGAAAGACTTCAAGACCATCATCGTCCACGAACTCTTCGAGGATGAAAAAACAATCAACTTCTCCAAATCTATTGCAGATGCCGAACTCTACAACCCTACCATTATCGGTGATGTCGAGGAGATTCTTTACCAAATGTTCATTCTTAAAAGCAAAGCGGTCAAGGGTATCAGCAACATGGATACATTCAGTACCGATGCATTTGCCATCAAAGGCAACCATGACTTCAGTGAAGAAGATCTGCAAAAATTCCGGGGTGCCCACATTGCCGTAGCCGAAGACAGCAAGGTCGATATGCGTGTCATGCGGAATATCCTCAACAATATTGATGGCATCAAACTGTTTACGGTAAATAACGGAATCGAATTAATGGATCTTCTTGAAAAGGAAGAGATTGATTTCATCTTTGCCGATATTAACATGCCGCTGCTTGACGGACTGACCATGACACGAAGAATACGCTCCAAACCGAAGTGGGAGCATATCCCTATTATCTCTATCTCATCGATGGCATTCAAACAGGAAGTACGTGCCATGCAGCTTGCCGGGATGAATGCTGCAATCACCAAACCTATCACTGCACAGGATGTCTATACGGCACTTGAAAAATTCCTTGTCATCACACCAAAGATAGAGATGCATCTGACACAGTGCCACAGCCAAGACCTCGACTACAAATGCAATACCTATGTGCTCAATGTTGAAAAAGGGGTTGAAGATGCTGGAAGTCCTGAAAACTACCTTGAACTACTCCAGGAGACAATGGACCTGCTGCAAGGAAGCGATGAAAAGCTTAAAGCACTGATCAAAAATGAAGAGTATACTGCCCTCAAGGAGTTTTCACACTCCATGCTTGAACTTTACGGCAACATTCAGGCCAACGAAATGGTTAAGATGTTTGAAGAACTCACGTACTACCTCTCCAGCAGGAAAAAACCCTACCTGATGGAATATACGATGCTTTACAAGAAAAATATGCAGCGCCTGCAGGATGAAATAGACGCGCTGGAGCAACACTTGCACAAAAAGGGCTAAGAACCCTTCTTTTAGAATTTATAACGCAGGTTTGTATAAACATAACGGCCGGGTTCATTCATCAACATAACCGGTCCGCCTCCTGAAACAAGCGTCAAATCCTCATAAGTATTACTGACTGCATAGGTTTTGTCAAAAAGGTTGTCCACCCCAAGTGTGATTTCAAAGTTTTTCGTAAGGTGCTTACTTGCTTTTACGTTGAATACAGCATACCCGGGCAGCTCCTGCTCACCGTTTTCTTCATCGTAATCGTTCCACCCTGCTGCGGCAACCATCTCTGCACGCAGCATAAAGTCTTCTTCCGTGCCATAGTTGATTGAAGCGGTAAATTTCAACGGCTCAATCTCGGGCATATTTGTACCATTTTGTCCGCTTAGAGGGTGGTCTTTCCTGCCGCGCTGGTATGCAATCCCGGCATCCGCATAGAGCATGTCGCTGAAGAGGTAGCTGCCGCTCAGCTCAAAACCGTAGATCGACGCATCCATATTTTCAAATCGATTTTGCATTTTGTTCGCATTGTAAAAAATGAAATCTCCAAGGTCACTGTAAAATACCTTTCCTTTCACAATACCGTTGCCAATTACTGTTTCCATTCCCAGGTCGAACTCCGTATTGGTTAGCATCTTCAGGTCATCTGTACCGATAGCCTTTCCTTTTTTCCGGAAATAGAGTTCACGTGCATCCGGTACCCTTGAAGAGCGTCCTACGCCACCGTAAATCTTTGTCTGATCATCAAGGTGATAGGTGATAAACAGATTCCCGCTGAGGGCATTGTAGTCGTTTGAACGATACTTTCCGATACCCGGCGTAACAGACGTGTCGTCATAGCGCAGTCCCAGTTTCACCTCTGTTTGGTCAAAGTGCATTCTGTCTTCGGCAAAGAAACCGACATTTTTTGTATCGACATCCGGAATACTTACACCTTTATACACATCATTCTTTCCATAATAGGCACCATCCCAGTTTCTGAGAGAATAGTCAACTCCCAGGGTAATCTCATGGTTTTGTACATCAAAGCGGTTTTTGATCTTTGCACCCTCTGTCTGTGTCGTCAGCCAGTTTTTCATCAACATCATATTTGAAGCTTTACGATACTGGTTGCTCATTGGGTGATCCACATCGGAGCGGTAGAGCTGAATATCAAATTGTTTGGAATAGGTACCCAGTTCCTTTGCCGTATATTCGATGTTGTAGATATTGGAATCATCATACAGTGCATCCATCGGTGTGGAGGGATAGAGTACATCGTCACTGCGGTTGGCCGTGTAACTGAGTCTCAACTGCTGCGTATCGGTGATGTCCCAAAAAAGTTTGGCAAGCAGTGTCTTTTTGGTGAAAGCATTCATATTTCGATACTGAGGCAAAAAAGCATTTCCTTTCAACTTTTTGTCATGCAGCATATTACCGTTCAAATTATCTGTGATATAATTGTCGACCTGCTGTGCAAAGGTATTTCCGTCACCATCTTCATACTGCCCCCCCTGCTCTGCAGAGGTACTGAGAAGAAAACGTACCGTATCGGTTCCTCCGCTGAGCATCAGTGCCGCCTTCTTGTAGTTCCAGCTTCCAAATCCAAAATTAAGATCACCGTGAAACGCCTTTTCGGGCTTGAGTGTCTTTATTTTTACATCCGCACTGAGGACACCGAAATCCTCAACATCGAAAGGCCCTTCGTCGATCTGTACATAGTCGACATTGTTCGTCAGGACATGTGAAATTGGCGGATCCATCCGGTTAGGGCATGCACCGTAAATCTTCGCACCGTCTATCGTGACATTAATGTTGTCTTTCTTCTGACCGCGCACAATAATATCATTGGCGATACCGGAGCGCCGGACAATGGAGACACTTGGCGACTGTTTGAAGAGTGCTTCGGCAAGATCGGCAGACTTGATCTCATCACCGTGAATATCCTGAACCACTTCTGTATCGACCTTTCCTTCAACATCGATGTTTCCCAGCTGTGCCTCTGCCGCAAAGAGCGATGTTGCACATATCAGCGAGAATGTCATTGCCTGTGTTGTATAACGCATTGTTTTCCCTTGCATAAAAAATGTATGCAAGTATGACAAGCTTGTGTTAAATTAGTGTTAATTTTTACATGATAAAGCAAACATTATCGAAGTCTGTAATGGAGTGAAAGATTGATTGTCGCAGGCAGCGGCAGCGTTGCCCGTTTTATATTGACAGGAAAGGCGCTTTCAATAGCCTTTTGGGCAGAATGGTAAAACACTTTAGGACCGGAGAGTACGATATTTCCTACATGCCCGTTTGCAAGAATTGTAAAACGTGCCTTTACTGTTCCCTGCATACCGCGCCGCTGTGCAATGCGGGGATAGGACTTGGCACGGTTGATACGCGCTCTGATGCGTGCCAGAAAACTGTTGCGCTGTGCCGCACTGTAATGCGGGGAACCTCCTCCGCTGACACGCCTTTTTTGTCGCACTTTTTTCTTTTTAGTGTGCTTCTTTTTTGTATGTTTCTTTGCAACTGTTTTTTGCTTAACCTGCTTCTGTTTTCGTTTAACGATCGGCTTGGGAACAGGCACCTCTTTCAATACCGGTACAGGCTCCGGTTTTGGTTCTTCCTGTATCGGCTCTGCCGGTTTTGGCGGCAGCGGTTTCTCTTTGGGTTTCTCTTCAGGTTCTGTTTCCTCCTCTGTCAGTGTTTCAGGCTGTACAGGTGCCTTGACTGCAGAAGGCGGTGCCTGAGGGGCAAACTGAGAAAGCGCAAGTTCAACAGTGTGTTCTTTAGGTATATCAGAGACGATGATTGTTTTTTTGATCCAGTAAAGGTAGAACAGTATAGGGATGATATACAAAAGCGCCGTAATAAAAAAGGAAACTTTATAGCGATGTTTTTTCACATCATCCTCTACTGCTTGGTAACGATAGAGATGTTCTCGAAACCTTTGGCCTTCATAATATCGATAACCTTGACAAAATAATTAAACGGTGTCAGCTTGTCCGTATGTAGCGATACAATATCTTTTTTGGGATCAAGTGTATTGAGTTTGGCCTTAAGTGCAGCATATTCCATGGGGGTTTTGTCGTAGAAGTACTTCCCTTCCTTATCGATGGAAATGACAATACTCTTCTTCTCTTCCGCTTTTTTGCTGCTGGCTGCCGGCAAGTCTATCTTGATGCTTTTATTTTGTACAAAACTCGCCGTAGCGAGCACTATGACAAGCAATACAAGGACAATATCGATGAACGGAACAACGTTCATCTTGTCAAAGCGTTCGCGTCTCATCCGCGCAATTTCCCCTCGTCACGCAGGATCTCCCACTGCGCGATCAGCTTGTCTACTTTTGTCAACAGTGCATTGTAAATGGCTGTTGCAGGTATGGCAACGACCAGTCCCGCCGCAGTTGCTTTAAGCGCAAGGGCAAGGTGTTTCATGATCTCACCGGCATTGACATCATTTGCCTGCTCACCGATAATGTAGAATGTCAAAATGATCGCCAATACCGTTCCAAGCAGCCCGATATAGGGGGCATTGACACCAATAGAAGCAATGGTTGACAAATGCTTGCCAAGGTCAAGTTCAAGTGCTTTAATGTGATTGTATTCTTCCAGTTTTATACTACGGTAAAAAAGCAGACGTTCAATGGCGAATGCAAAGGTTAGAAAACTCAAAAAGAGCAGGAAGCCGATAATTCCGTAATCGACAATATGTTTGATCTGTTCTACTGGCATTGGACCTCTTTTGCAGATATTGCTTCTGCGATTATATTGGAACTTTGATTATAAGCCGCTATAGTTTGAGCGTAGGGCAGCCTTCGGGAAGTACCAGCTCGATCGCACCCGGTACTATCTCGAAACGGATCGTATCCGCTTCGTAGGGCTCTCCGTCAAGATTGACAGAACGACGCTGATAGGGAATCGACTCTACCCATTTTTTTTGATAACGCTTCACATAGGTTCCGGAATGTTCATAGTCGATGATTTCGGCGATTACTTCTCCAAGATCAACCAGCGGGAACTCCAGAATCACTACAATGTCAAGCAGTCCGTCATTGATGTAGGCCGTAGGGGCGATGAGCTGCCCGCCGCCTGCCTGTCTGCCGTTACAGATAAGTCCTGCAATACTTTTACCTTTAATATCCAATCCGTCTGAAACCAAACGGCCATCGTGACTGGTGAAGTTAAGTGCCTTAATCACAGCCGAGAGTGTGTAGGCACCCCCGCCAAGAAAGTTTTTCAGCGATGGCGGGGTGTCTGCAACAATCTGCGCACCAAAACCGCTGGAGGCGACATTGAGAAAGTAACGTTCATTGGCTTGCACAATATCGACACGATACGCCTGACCCTCTATGGCCAAACGTAACGCTTCAAGTGCCGTACACGGAATCTCACAGGCAGTGGCAAAATCGTTTGCTGTTCCCATCGGCACGATCGCCATCTGCGGACGCCTCTCTTTTGGAAGCGTAGCCAATCCGTTGACCGCTTCATTGAGTGAGCCGTCTCCGCCGGCAACAACAATGCGTTCCACACCATCCCTGCTCGCTTCATGTACCATACGCAGCGCATCACCTTTTTCCCAGGTTACACGCACTTCGATGGTTTCCCCTTCTTGACGCAGCCGCATTACCGCTTCACGAAACAGTTCGTCCTGTGCTTTCTTTCCGTTAAGAATTACCCGTATCATCAGTCACCTCGCTTGAGAAAGTATAGCATAACGGACTAAACAATAATTTCCCCCAAACCGAGTGTCACTGTTGTACCTTCACCTTTCCCCGACTCAATCTGTATAGCAATATTCTCACGGTCACAATATGCTTTTACCAGAGCCAGCCCGATGCCTTCTCCCTCTTTCTGGCTGTCTTCCTGATAATATTTTTCATAAATTTTTACAATCTGCCCTTCATCCATTCCGATCCCATGGTCAATGATCTTTAAAAAAGGCACATCGAGTATAATCTTTACAGATGCTTCTTTCGGAGAGTACTTCATCGCATTGTTGACAAGGTTGTCCACGATCTGTTCAAAACCGATACGGTCGGTATGTACCATACAGGAACAGATATTCACACTAAAGGGGTTGCGCCCCTGCTCTTTAAAAATAGCCACCCGTTCTTCTATCAGATCTTTCAGATCGAATGTTTCACGCTCAATCTCATGTATCTCTTTTTTAATAGTATAGACCAGCTCATCGTAAAGACGGGCAAGACGCTTTGAAGCATCTTCAATACGTGTCAGCCGTTTTTGTGCCTTTGTATCCTCTATGTTTCGGCGCAGCATACTGCTGTTTGCCTGAATGGTTGCCAGGGGAAGATTGAGCTCATGGACAATCTCTTTTGTCAAATGCAGCAGATGTTCCTGTGTTTTTTTCTGTGGTACCAACAGGTGTGATGCAATAATATACCCCCATGCTACACTGAGGAAGAGGGCAATAAGTGCCGCAAGAAGGAAAGATGATTCTGAAAAATTTTCATTTTTCATAAACCAGTAGATAAAGCTGAGCAGCATTGCTACACTCAGTACATACCCAAATGCCGCCAGCCAAATCTGCTTTTTCATCTACACCACTTATACCCGACACCACGCACATTGACGATAGCCTCGGGAAAATGCTTTTTGAGTTGAGTAATATAGACCCGAAGCGCTCCGTCACTGGCACTCTGACCCGCAGCCCAAAGCCGCTGCTTGATTGTCTCAGCCGTAACTACCTCGCCCCCCGCTTCAATAAGCAGCTGCAGAAGCTCAACCGTTTTTTTGCTTATCTCTACGGCATTACCCTCTTTGTAGAGTGTCTTGGCAAACATATCAAGCATATATGGGCCTATTTCTATACGTTCCTGGCGCACTTGCCGGCGTAAGACCGCATGTACACGCAGCAGCAGTTCATCCAGATCGACCGGTTTTCTAAGGTAGTCATCTGCACCCGTTTCAAATCCCTCCTGCAAAGAAGCTTTGTCTTCTCTTGAAGTCAGAAAAATAGCAGGCGTCATATCGTTACTCTGGCGCAGTTTGCCAAGCAGATCAAAACCGCTTTCATACGGCAGGTTCACATCAAAAAGATAGAGGTCGTAAGTATGCTCGTAAGTTAGATCCAGTGCCGTATAGGGGTCAAGTGCGACATCCACACTGAAGCCCTCCTCTTCGAGAAAGTCCTGCAGGGTTTCATTGAACAAACGGTCATCTTCAAGAAGGAGGAGTTTAGCCGACATGGGTGCCTCGGGCGAGAGAAAAGAGCATTACATATACATCCCGCCGTTAACTTTCAGTGTTTCGCCGGTAATATAGGAAGCGTGGTCGGAAAGCAGGAAGGCAACCGCTTCGGCAACCTCTCTTGGCTCACCAAAACGCCCCAGAGGGATTTTGGCAATAAAGGCTTCCTTGACCTCATCTTTGAGAACATCGGTCATCTCAGTGGCAATGAACCCCGGCGTGATCGTATTGTAGCGAATGTTCCGGGGAGCAGCTTCAAGGGCAAAGCTTTTTGTCATCGCGATGGTACCGCCTTTGCTCGCACTGTAGTTGGTCTGTCCTGCATTGCCTGTCTCTCCGACAATGGAAGCGATGTTCACTACTGAACCAAAACGCTTTTTACCCATTACTTTCAGTGCTTCACGGCATCCGATAAACGTTGACTTGAGGTTGGCTTCTATCACATCCATAAACGCTTCTGTCTTCATGCGCATTGCCAGTCCGTCTTTGGTGATACCCGCATTATTTACCAGATAGCTCAGTTCACCGTCTGCTGCAACAATCTCTTTTACCGCTGCAACAAATGCCGCTTCATCACTGACATCAAACCCGATGGTCTCTGCCTGTCCCCCTGCCGTTTCGATTTCTGCTTTGACTGCTGCCGCTTCAGCTTCTCCGCTGCGGTAGTTCACCCATACTTTCAGTCCCATTCCTGCCAGTGTTTTGGCAATTTGTGCACCGATACCGCGGCTTGCACCTGTTACAAGTACATTTTTTCCTGAAAATTTCATTTGTTTCCTTTATAATATTTTTACTACGTTCTTCCTACATTCGTATGTAAGGATTACAACCCATTTAAAACTCAGCAGCTAAAAAGCCGCTTTTTAATATCTTCGAAGATCTTATAATCCTCTTCACTGATTTTATCCGAATAGATAATATGGTTAAGCTGTTCAAGCAGATGGTACTTTGAAAGTTTATCTTCGCAGAGCGCCTGGTTGATAATATCAATATGCTTGTCCAGATCATACTCCCGGTCAATCACTTCTTCAAGGAATGCCCGGGCTTCCTCTTCGGTACAATCGAAATTCTGCCCCATTATCTCACAAAAGAGCGGTGCCTCTTTCTCTATGTCACGATGATCTACCTTGATAATATGCGCCAGCAGGGTACCCACCGACTCTTTGATACGTTTTTCCATTGCATTCGACCTCATTTATGCATCATTCATAACCAGGGGCAGTACCCCAAAAGATCTCTTGCATCATTGTACCAAAAAATTCGGACGCTATGCAATCAGCGGTTTATCCATTTCTTCCGGGATCGGCAATCCCATCAGTTTAAGCACTGTAGGCGCAATGTTGTTGAGACCGCCCCCCTCTTTGACCTCACTGACACCATCTGCAAGAATGTAACACCAGACATCTCCTACGGTATGGTTTGTCAGCACATGCCCCTGTCCGTCGCACATCTCTTCGCAGTTGCCGTGATCGGAAGTCAGTACAACGGCGTAGCCCGCCTCTTTGGCTTTAGCGATGATTTTTCCAAGTTCCGTATCTACCGCTTCAACTGCCTTCTTTGCTGCATCATAGTTACCCGTATGCCCAACCATGTCACCGTTTGCAAAGTTGACCACAATAAAGTCATATGCTTCATCCATAGCCGTACGTACCGCCTCACCTACTTCAGGGGCAGACATTTCCGGTTTAAGATCATAGGTCTTTACATCAGGGCTGGGAACAAGCACACGGCTCTCGCCTACCATCGGCTCTTCGATACCGCCGTTTAAAAAGAAAGTTACATGCGCATATTTTTCCGTTTCTGCTGTATGCAGCTGCCGGAGTCCTGCATTGGAGACAACTTCTGCCAGTGTATTTTTGGGCGCCTCCTTGGGAAAGAGTACCGGGTAGGGGAATGATGCATCATACTGCGTCATGGTCGCAATATGCAGCGGAATGTAGGTTCGTTCAAATGCATTGAAGTCAGGATCACCCAATGCTGTTGTGATTTCACGCACCCTGTCGGAACGGAAGTTGGTCACAATAACCGCATCCCCCTCTTTCATGCCGTCATATCCTGCAAAGGCTACCGGTTCGATGAATTCATCAGTCTCTCCCTTTCCGTAACTTGCCTCAATATATGCTTTGGGAGAAAGATCGGTCTTCGGTTTGGCTTCGGCAATAGCACGATACCCTTTTTCAACACGTTCCCAGCGGTTATCCCTGTCCATCGTATAGAAACGTCCGCCAATCGTTGCAATTTGAATATCTTCATCGCAGATCGCTTCAATCTGCTCCAGATACTGCACGGCAGAAGTTGGACTGACATCCCTACCGTCTGTGATGAGATGCAAAAAGACCTTTTTGCCTCTTGCTTTGGCCAACTTTGCAAAACCGATGGTGTGTTTGATATGTGAATGAACCCCGCCGTCACTCATCAGTCCGATCAGATGCACACGGTCACTGGTTTCAAGAATATTTTTAAGTACTTCATTCTGCTCAATGCTGCCATCTTCAAGCGCCAGAGAGATTTTCACAAGATCCTGGTAAAGCACCCTGCCTGAACCGATCGTCATATGCCCGACTTCAGAATTTCCCATTTGCCCCTCGGGAAGTCCTACACTTAATCCATACGTAGAAATAAGCGCTCGGGGAACATTCTCCAATGCTTCAAAAGTCGGTTTTTCCGCATCAGCAAACGCATTGCAGGCACTTTCGGGTTTGTGCCCGATACCGTCAGTGATAATCAGTAGTGTTTTCTGTGTATCCATACTCTCTTCTTCCCTCACAACGCGCCATCGTACTTTTTTGTCCGGTGCATTCAAGATGCATCCAAACCTGCCACGGAACTTGCCGTTGGCGATGTCCGGGCACTGGACAAAAGAGTACCATCCAGGCACTGCGCTGTTTTTTATTGAAATCATAGTAAAATAAGCTTTTGTACACCTAAATCTTTATCACGAAAGACTGTTATGCTCTATACCATCTCCCAACTTTTCGATATCAACCTTTTTGGCTACATCACCGTACGTGCCGGCTTTGCCTTTATGATCGCTTTTATTTTCACCCTGATCGCAATGCCGAAATACATCCGCTGGGCAGCATCCAAAGAGGCCAATCAGCCTATCAGCAAATTCGTCAAGGCACACGAGGGCAAAAGCAAAACAGCCACTATGGGGGGCGCTGTCTTTTTAACAGGTACTCTCCTTGCCGCACTCCTAACGGTCAACCTTGCCAACCCCTACATCTGGGGCGGCATCATCACTCTTGTGGGCTTCGGTGCCGTAGGCATGAAAGACGACCTCGGCAAGATCCTCTCGGGAGACAACCTTGAGGGTCTCAGCCCAAAAGCAAAAATGGCACTGCTTGCCGTCATCGCGTCAGCAGCGACCGGATTGCTCATTTACACCGGTTTCCCGACAGAGTTTTACATCCCATTTTATAAAAAACCGCTCTTTGACATGGGCTTTTTTGCAATCTTCTTCTGGGTCATCATCTTCCTTGCAACCACCAATGCCGTCAACCTTACCGACGGACTGGACGGACTGGCTACAGTACCGAGCATCATTGCACTCTTTACACTGGGAATCATTGTCTACATTACCGGACACGCTATCTTCTCAAGCTACCTGCTCATTCCCAATATCAAAGGGGTTGGGGAGGTCATGATCCTCGCAGCTGCTCTTGGCGGCGGGCTCATGGGCTTTTTATGGTACAACGCCTACCCCGCCGAAATCTTCATGGGTGATACCGGCAGTCTCGCCATAGGCGGCTTCCTTGCCTATCTTGCTATCCTCGGGAAAAGTGAAGTGCTGCTTGTTCTCATCGGCTTCATCTTCGTCATCGAAACCATTTCGGTCATTGTCCAGGTAGCCAGTTTTAAACTTCGCGGAAAACGCGTCTTCCTCATGGCTCCCATCCACCACCACTTCGAACTCAAAGGCTGGCCTGAGAACAAAATCATCGTCCGCTTCTGGATGATCGCCTTTATTACGAATATTTTGGCACTGATCAGTTTCAAGTTTAGATAATTAAGTTAAACACTGGGCACTGAGGGGTTCGCGTAGGGTGCGATATTTCGCACCTTCATATCGTTGATCAAAAATAACCGCTACTATTACCATACACTTCAAGGGTGCGTGACTACGCACCCTACGAAAACAGCAACATTGTGCTAAAATCACAAAACATACTATAAAAGAGCGGACAATGAATACCCCATCAAAAAAAGCATCGCAAAGCGATGTATACCAACACTCCTCACTCCTCACTCCTCATTCCTCACTATCCAAACAAAGTATCACTTTGTTTGGATATGGTTTGACCACCAAAGCCATTGCCAAAAAGCTTGGCGGGGGCTGCACCTTCTTTGACGATAACTGCAAGGAATCCTACACCGATGATATGGGAAACCGTATTCTGCCTTCACACCTCTTCGACCCGGACACAAGTGAACTGGAAATTACCACCCCCAGTCTCAAACCCGATCATCCCCTCATTAAAAGTGCAAAGCATCTGTTGAGTGAATACGACTACTTTCTTGGCAGGGTATTGTCGGGGGACAACACCCTGCAAAAAAAACCGTTCACAGTTTGGATTAGTGGCACCAACGGTAAGACCACCACGACACAGATGCTCACCCATCTCCTTGAAAAACGCGGTGCGGTAAGCGGAGGAAACATCGGTACACCCTTGGCAGAGCTGAATCCTGAAGCGAACATCTGGGTACTGGAAACAAGCTCTTTCACTCTCCACCATACCCGCTACGCTTCCCCCAACATCTACCTTCTGCTTCCCATTACTCCCGACCATCTTGACTGGCATGGAACACCGGAAGCCTATGAGGCGGACAAACTCCGCCCGCTTAAAATGATGCAAGAAGGGGAACTGGCACTCGTTCCAAAAGGGCTGACTCTTCCTGAAACCGATGCCTTTGTCGTTGAATATGACAGCAATGATTTTCTTTGTGAATACTTTGGCCTCGATGCTTCACAACTCAACTATCGGGGTGCTTTTTTACAAGATGCTCTACTCTCGCTGGCCATTGCCAAAGTACTGTTTGACGAAACAGACTACAACCTGCTTAACCGTTTCAAACGTGATGCCCACCGACAGGAAGAGTTTACCGATGCCAAAGGGCGCCTTTGGGTCAATGACTCCAAAGCAACTAACCTCGATGCGGCAGTACAGGCCGTCAAAGGGTATGCCGACCGTCACATCCACCTTATCATTGGCGGTGATGACAAAGGAGTTGACCTTACACCCCTTTTTAAACTTATTGCACCAATGGACATCACCCTTTACAGCATTGGCGCCAACAGCGAAAAAGTAAGAGCACTCTCAGAAAAATTCGGCATCGATCTCAAAGAGGCCGGTACACTTGAGAATGCCGTAAGAATGATAGATAAGGTTCTTGATGAAAAGAGCATCGCACTGCTCTCCCCTGCCGCAGCAAGTTTTGATCAGTTCAACTCCTATAAACACCGAGGTGAAGCGTTTGTTGATCTTGTGAAAGCACTTTGAGCATTAAAAATGCAAAAAGTGCTTGATTTCTAAATATTCTTTAAGGTTACATAGCTATAATTTCATCCACTTCACAACAACAGTGGCTCCGTAGCTCAGTTGGTAGAGCAATGGATTGAAAATCCATGTGTCGGCGGTTCGATTCCGTCCGGCGCCACCATTTTAAACCCTTCAAATCATGAACTTTTCATAAAAATATCCAGACTAACATAAATCTTCATTTATCTATGACTGTAGGTAAGGTACCTTCTCTTTTATTAACCAATCCATTGATATTTTGCTAATACGATACACTTTTCCTACCAGTTTAGTGATTCACCATAAAAACAAAAATAGCCAATACACGGTCACTTTCCTGAATGTTTCTTTAAATCAGCAGTAAAATCTTGATATACATCAAGAATATTAACAATTTATTAACTTTTTGTTTATTTTTATTGACATACCGTTTTCTTTTCTGTTATGATTCACTTATCATTACTATAAGGAGAAATAAAATGAAAAAGACGCTTTTACTTTCAGTAGCAGCTTCAGCAATGCTGATGGCGGGTGGGGATATTGCCCCGGTAGTACAGGAGGAAGCTCCGGCAGCATCAGAGTTCCTGATCTTTAACAACATCTATGCAAAAGGTGAGATCAGACCAAGATATGAGTATGTCGATGTATCAGATAATGGGCTTGATAAAGCCGATGCCTATACCAACAGACTGACACTCGGTATTGGTGCAGACTTCATGCAAATTGACGGTCTTTCTGTTTATTTGGAAGGTACCAATGTTATGGGTTCAGGAGATTTTTTCAGTACTAATAATAATAAGGTAAACTATGAAACAGTAGTTGATCCTGATCAGACAAGAATCACACAAGCCTATATGGACTACAAATTCAGTGATACACTTATCCGTGTCGGTCGACAGGGTGTTAACCTCGACAACCAGCGTTTCATAGGTACTGTCAACTGGAGACAAATGCCGCAGACTTATGATGCTGCTGCTATCATTAACAACTCTATTGATAACCTGAGCCTGATGGCTGCATATGTATGGAGAGTAAACAAAGTAAATACAACTGACTTTGATACAAATACTGTGCTTCTGCATGCAGCATATACTTTTATGCCGGAACTGACACTCACTGCCTATGACTATATTGTTGAAAACTTTGCAGATACCTACGGAATCGCAGCAACCGGTAAAGTTGCAGTGGGTGGAGCAAATGTGACTTACCGTGCAGAGTATGCTCATGAAAAAGATCCAAGCAACGGTACAGGAAAAGCAGACGCAGATTACTATAATCTACAAGCAACTGCAAATATGAGCGGTTTCCTTGTAGGTGCACAGTATGAAGTACTTGGAGCTGGAGATAATAATGGGAACGGTGCTTTTTATACACCACTTGCAACACTCCATGCACATAATGGTTGGGCTGATATCTTCCTTGGCGGTACACCACTTAATGGTCTTGTTGACGTAAATGGTATGGTTGGATACAAAGCAGAAGGATTTGGAGTTGCAAAAGTAATTTACCACGATTTCTCTTCAGACAAAGGAAGTACAGACTATGGTACAGAGTGGGATGCACTTTACAAAAACAAAATTCCTGGGGTAAAAGGTCTTACTGGTATGCTGAAAGCTTCTTGGTATAATGCAGACCAATACAAAAAAGACACAACAAAATTCTGGGTAATGCTCGACTACAAGTTCAGCACCAAGTAATTTTAAAAATAGCGAACCACTCTTTCTCTGAAAGGGTGCTCGCCCCCTTCCCTTTCTTTCTTCCCATTTATGCTATACTTCCATCATATATAACCCCATTTTTAACGGATACCTATGTCAAAAAAACTACACCTTGTCAGCCTTGGCTGCACCAAGAACCTCGTCGACTCTGAAGTCATGCTCGGGCGGCTGCAAGAGTACGAGATCACCGACGACAACACCGAAGCGGACGTCATCATTGTCAACACCTGCGGTTTCATCGATGCGGCAAAAGAGGAGAGCATCAATACCGTGCTCAATCTTCATGACGAACGCAAGAAAGACTCTGTACTGGTCATGGCAGGCTGCCTCTCGGAGCGCTACAAAGAGGAGCTGATGCAGGACCTCCCCGAAATCGACATCTTCACCGGAGTGGGTGACTACGAAAAAATCGATGCACTCATCGCCAAAAAACAGAGTACCTTCTCTCCGGAAGTTTACCTTGCTACCGAAGAGAGCGGCAGGGTCATCACAGGTTCAAACTACCATGCCTACATCAAAATAGCCGAAGGGTGCAACCAGCAGTGCAGTTTCTGTGCCATTCCAGGCTTCAAGGGTAAGCTCCACTCGCGAAGCCTTGAATCGATTGTCAAAGAGGTGACCATGCTTGCGCAAAAAGGCTTTTTTGACTTTTCCTTTATCTCACAGGACAGCTCGAGCTACGGGCGTGACATGGGACTCAAGGACGGCCTGCGTGATCTCATCAAAGCAGTAGAAGCCGTCGAGGGGGTACGAAGTGCCCGCATCCTCTACCTTTACCCCTCTACCACTACATTCGAGCTCATCGACGACATTGCCGACTCGAAAGTCTTTCAGACCTACTACGACATGCCCATCCAGCATATCGACGACCGTGTGCTCAAAACAATGAAGCGCGGCTTTGGCGAAAAGCAGACCATCGCCCTGCTTGAGCATATGAAGAGCAAACCGGATGCTTTTATCCGTACTTCTGTCATCGCCGGGCATCCGGGAGAGAGTGAAGAGAGTTTCCAAAAACTCTGTAACTTCATGGAAACTTTCGGTTTCGACCGCTTTAATGTCTTTGCCTACTCCAACGAAGAGACTACTGCCGCCTACACAATGGAACAGCTACCGCAAGAAGTTATAGAAGCGCGTACCCTAAAACTGGGGGAGATCGCAGAAAAGACGACAAAGGCTTCTCTTGAAAAAATGGTCGGCAAAACGGTTGAACTTGTCATAGACGGCGAAAGCGATGAACATGAATTTCTCCTCTCTGCACGTCCACTGCAATGGGCCGTCGATATTGACGGAGAAGTACTTGTGAATGATACGAACGATCTCCCTGTAGAATATGGCAAATTGTATAAAGCGAAGATCACTGAGTTGGCAGGCATGCAGCTTTTGGCAACGCTGATTAGTGAGGAATAATGTATATCCCTCTTATCTGCAGGGAGTTGTTCCTTGACAACACCAATAACCACAAACCTTATTTACAATTGGTGTTGTGAGACACAACACCCTACAAAGCATAAACGATGAAACCTGAACTACTCACTACTCACTGCTCACTGCTCACTAAAAAAAACTTATTGGCTTTCTCTTCCGGCATTGATTCTTCTGCACTCTTTTTTCTCCTCATAGAAAACAATATCAAATTTGATATTGCCATCGTTGATTACGGCTTACGTAAACAGAGCAACGAGGAGATACAGCACGCCAAAGCTCTGGCAAGACAGTACAACCTTACTTGTCATACAGCAACAGCACCAAAATTCACATCACATTTTGAACAGCAGGCACGTGCCTTTCGTTATGCTTTTTTTGAGAGCCTCATACGAGAATACCACTATGATAATTTACTGACTGCCCATCAACTCAACGACCGGCTGGAATGGATGCTGATGCGGCTTGCCAAAGGTGCTGGTGTGGTAGAGATGACCGGTCTGGAAGCTGTAACACAGAAAAAAGGCTACACACTGCTGCGTCCACTGTTAGACTACAGCAAAGACGAACTGCTGGCTTACCTTAATGTGAATAAGCATCCCTATTTTGTCGATGAGAGCAACAGCGACGAACGATACGAGCGTAACGCTTTTCGCAAACATTTCTCCGATCCGATCATTGCCAAATACAAAGAAGGCATCAAACGTAGTTTTGATTACCTTGAAACGGACAGGGAACAGCTTCTTTCAGGCTATGAAACTATGTATCACGAAAAAGAGCTCTATGTACTCAGAATATATGATTCAAAAGTGAAAACAAGGGCAGTCGACCGAACCCTTAAACGGCTTGGCTACCTTCTCTCTGCCGCACAGCGTCAGGAGATTGCTACAAGTGATTCTCTTGTCATCGGTCGTACATGGGCCGTTGCGTATCAAGAGAAGGTTCTCTACATCGCCCCTTACCTCACTGCCGATATGCCCAAAGACTTTAAAGAACAATGCAGAATCAACAAAATACCGTCAAAAATAAGACCCTATCTCTTCAAAGCGAAGATCGATCCGGAAACAATACGCCAATTACACCATCCGTAGGGTGTTGTCCCCCGACAACACCGAAACATCAAACGAAAAACACACAACAATAAATTCAAAGCACATTCAAAACATTTTGGCAAACGCGTAGGGTGCGAAATCTCGCACCTTCATACTATTCTTAAGAAATAACGGTTATTTCTATTTATGCATTTCAAAGGTGCGTGACTACGCACCCTACAATTTTTTCAGCACTCAATACTTAACGCTCATCACTTCCTTTTGCCAACGGGTGTGCCTTCATATATTCCTGCATCTTCTTGACACTTCCCAGCTTTGTGTAAACCTGTGTTGTCGCCATTGTCTCATGTCCGAGCAGTTCACTTACATCGGCAATACGTGCGCCATGGTTGAGCAGGTGGGTGGCGAAGGAGTGACGCAGCTGGTGCGGGGTGGCTTTAATGCCCGAAGCTTTGAAAAGTTTGGTCAGTTTGTAGCGCAGCTGCGCGGCATTGAGCGGAGCGTTGCCCTTTTCAAAAAGATACTTTTTAGGTTGTGCCTGTGCCAAATGCACCTCCAAAAGGTCTCTAATAGAGGTCAGCAGCGGCAGTTCGCGTACCTTGTTTCCCTTTCCGTGTACCTGCACCCATTCGGACTTGATATCTTCAAGCTTTAATGATGCCAGTTCGGAGATACGCAGTCCAAGCCCATAAAGCATTGAGACCAGCAACTTCTCTTCTACAGTCGCCTTCTCCAGTACCTCATCGATGTAAACCTCCTCAATGGGTTTAGGAAGACTCTGGGGAACTTTAATAGACTCATCTCCAATCATATGAACATGCAGCTGCCGCTGATCTTCAAGGTATTTGACAAACGAACGCACCGCAGAGAGTTTTTTGACAATGGTCTTTTTATTATTTTTAACAATCTTAAAGCGAAACAGTGTCAAGTCAAGCACCCATATCCCATCCTCTTCATAGAAATGTGCCGAAGATGCCATTTGGGAAAGTGCGATCTCATAGGTTTGTACCGTCACCTCCGAATACCCCCGTACACTCAGCAGGTAGTCCAGAAACGCTTCGATATACTCCCCTAACGCTTCACACTTCATGCTTCACTCTTCACTATACAATCGTGTGTTCAAGCATCTTTGACTTCAAAAACACTTTCGCCTCTTCCAGTGTCATCCCCTCCAGTGAAACACTTTGCATGTAAAAGTCGATCTTCCCAAAAGGCTTGGGAATGACAAACCTGTCCCAACTGCCAAGCTGCCAATAGGAAGTAGCTTGATAGTTCATTACAAAAATGGGCAAACTGCTCTTGAGTGCAATACCGATAGCACCGTCACTCATGCTGTAGCGCGGCCCTCTTGGGCCGTCAGGTGTAATGAGCACCTCTTCACCGTCTCTGATACGCTTGAAGGCCTGCAAAAGCACCTGCCGTGCGCCCTTTTTACTTGACCCTCTCAGGGCATCGATACGCAGCAGTTTCAGTGTACCCGCAATAAGGGAGCCGTCAAAGTGTGCGGAAATAATGGCGGAAGCTTTATGTTTGGGATGGATTTTTCGGTATGCCTGAGGGCTCATCAGCAGTTCGGCATGCCAGCAGACACAGACATGCTGACACGCGTCAATGGGGGTAATAAAGTGAAAGGTTTTACGGTTGGTGTACCACAGCAGACGCATAATCACATAGAAAAGCGGCGGCAGCACTACCACTCCAAGCTTTCTGATAAACTGCTTCATCGTTATGCTTGGTTAAGAACCACTCCGTCAAGTGCACCGCGAGAGGCTTTGAGAATTTCAACTTCGACAATCTTCCCAAGCAACTCTTCACTGCCCTCAACAAAGACAAGCTTGCCGTCATCACTGCGCCCGGCAACACGGTTACCCGGCTTGAGCTCGTCAAAATAGACTTTGTGCACCTTCCCTACCTGGGCATCCATCACTTCATCAAGAATTTCTGTATGACGTTTTTGCAGCCTTGTCAACCGTGCAGACGCTACTTCATCGGGTACCTGATTGTCGTACTCTGCTGCTTCAGTATGTGGTCGGGGAGAGTATTTGAAAGAGAAAAGTTGCTCAAAACGTACTTTTTCCAATACCTCCATGGTATCTTCAAAGTCTGCATCACTCTCTCCGGGAAAGCCGACGATGATATCTGTAGAGATAGCAGCCTCCGGACAGAGGGTACGTATCTTTTCACAGCGGTTGAGAAACCACTCTTTCGTATAACCGCGTTTCATCGCTTTAAGTAACTGTGTCGACCCGCTCTGCAGCGGTACGTGAATCTGCTTACAAATTTTCGGGTTGGAAGCGAACTCATCAAGGAATGCATCATCCATGTGCAGCGGATGGGGAGAGGTAAAACGAATGCGCTCCAGCCCGTCGATAGCCGAAATTTTCTGCAAGAGTCCTGTAAAGTCAATCTTCTCCTCGGCAGCACCAAAACGTCTGCCGTAATTGTTGACATTCTGCCCCAGCAGCATCACCTCTTTGGCACCGCTATTGACCGCTTTTGTAATCTCCTGCACCAGAAGATCGCTCGGAATGGAGATTTCGTCACCGCGTGTAGCAGGTACAATGCAGAAGGTACATGCCTTGTCGCACCCAATGGAAATATTCACCATCGCCTTGAACGGATTGGTTCGGTACTCACCGAATGCATAGGTACTCTCATCATAGTCTGTACTCACTTCGACAGCATGTTTTTTCTCCACTACTTCGGTAATTTTGGAAACATTGCGTGCCCCAAGGACAAAATCGACCGAAGGCGCACGCTTAATGATCTCTTCACCAAGATGGCTTGCCGTACAGCCGGCAACACCGATCTTGGCACCTTCCTTCTTCTTTTTGTTGAAAACCCCTATCTCGGAAAAGAGCTTTGCCACAGGCTTTTCACGCACCGAACAGGTGTTAATAATGATCAGGTCTGCTTCTTCAAGCGTTTCTGTCAGTTCATAATCTTCTTTGGTACTCAGTTCTGCGATCATATGCTCTGTATCACGCACATTCATGGCACATCCAAGTGTTTCGATAAACAGTTTTTTACTCATTTTAAATACTCGTTTTCAGTCAGGGATATTTTAGATAATTTGGAAGAAAAACAGGGGAAGCAGCTGGTTGGAAGCAGTGCACTATACATCTGCTCTATGCGATGATGTGCACTTCATAAATATATTCATTGTCATCGAGACCATACTTGACCTCTCTCATATACACCGAGTAGCCCTTCTCTTCAAAATATTCAATCATCTCTTTGAGCTCTTTGTGAGAGTTGTCTTTGTCAAAATAGAAGATGGAACGGTTTGCCAATTCATCTTCAATCTTTTTGAGCTCTATGGTTTTAGGCTTTGCTTTGAGCGTGGTTCTCGCCAGTTTCAATTTCATTCATTGTCCTTTTTAGTCGTCGCTTTTCGTTATGCATGCTATTGTGACTGATTATACTTTATTTTCAGTAAAGGTTTGGTTAGCTATAATTTTATACTTCAAAAAAAGACCCTCCCAGACGTACTTGACACTGTTATGTTACCTCTTGTAGCGGTAGAATTGAAGCGTAACCATAGAAGGATTTTGCAATGGAAAAAATACTCGATATTATCGAAGCGATCGCACACGAAAAAAATATTTCAAGAGAGAATGCCATCGAAGCGTTCAAAGATGCCCTTGTCAATACGGCAAAGAGACTGACAACACCTTCAAGTGACTTTGAAGTGATCATAGACAACGACACGAAAACCTACAGTGTCAACAAAGTCATTACGGTTGTACCCGATGATGATGAAAGGCTTGAAGAAGAGCCTGACAGCTATATTTCGCTGAGTGAAGCCAAAGAGTTCGATGATTCTATAGAAGTGGGCGACCAGCTCAAAGAGGAGTTTGTCCTCGAAGACTACGGCCGTACCGCTTCTGCAAACCTCTTTAGAGAACTCGAGTATCATGTGCAAAGACGTATCGAACAGGATCTTTTTGAAAAATACAGAGAAAAAGTCGGTACTGTCATGCTTGGTACTGTCAACCGTATTGACAATGAAGACAATACCCATGTTGAAATCGGTGAGCTCAAGGGAATCATGTCGCGAAGAAACCGTATCAAAGGTGAGACCTTTAAGCGTGGAGACACTATCAGGGCACTCCTGCGCTACGTCAGTGTAGACCCGCAGTACGGACTCTTTTTGGAGCTGACACGTACCTCTCCAAAATTTCTTGAAGCATTGATGGCAAATGAAGTCCCGGAAATTGCAGATGGTGTCGTAGAGATCGTTGCTGCTTCAAGAATTCCCGGAGAGAGAGCGAAAATCGCACTCAAAACGGATCAGATGAATGTCGATCCAATCGGTGCGGCTGTCGGTGTCAAAGGGGTTCGTATCAATGCAGTCAGTGAAGAGCTCAACGGTGAGAATATCGACTGTATTGAATACTCGCCTATCCCTGAGATCTTCATCACCAGAGCACTTTCCCCTGCAATTACACAGAATATCAAAGTCGATGCAGACGCTAAAAAAGCTGTTGTTGACATCACAGGAGACCAGAAAGCCAAAGCGATTGGAAAAAGCGGTATCAACATCCGCCTCGCTTCAATGCTGACAGGCTATGACATTGAGCTTAATGAAGTCGAAGGTATTACCGAAAGACAAAGTGAAGGCGGCAACACGGCAGAAGCAGAAAAAACAAAAGATACAGCAGCATTGGAAAGCCTATTTAAATAGGCTCAGTGCAGAGGCTGTTTCTCTCTACTTCAGTATCATTTCCGAAAAACTTTTCACATCGAGTGCTGCAGAACCTACCAGAACACCGTCGACATTGTCAATTGCTGTAATTTCAGCAATATTGGCAGGTTTTACAGAGCCGCCATAGAGCAGCGGACAGGAAAGCGTTGTACGCAACAGCCCATGGGTGGCAGCGATCTCTTCACTCTTGGCAGAACGTCCTGTTCCGATCGCCCAGATCGGTTCATACGCGACAATCAGCTTTTCGTATGAAAGATCAATGCCTTCAAACTCTGCAAAGAGATATGTTTTTACGGCATCTTCTCCGGCTTCACGTACTTCAAGCGGTTCACCGATGCAGTAGATAATCTCAAATCCGTTCTCTTTGAAAAAAGCGAACTTCTTGGCAACTGTCTCCTGAGATTCCCCCAGCAGTTCACGCCGTTCGCTGTGACCGATAAGAATGGTTTTTATGCCGAACTCTTCAAGCTGTTCCAAGCCGATCTCTCCGGTCACAGCGCCATTACGTACAGGGTAGGCATTCTGTGTACCTATGGTAACATCACCTTCATATTTGTCAAGAGCAGTTGCAGGAGGAAAGACCAGTACACGGTCATCCGGACGCTTGGAAGCGAGTGTCTGAGCCAGCTGTTCCATGTAGGCTCGGGTTGAGCTGCGTGTGTGGTTGGTTTTGAAGTTGGCTGCAAAGATCATTGTAAGCCCTAACTTTCAAGTGCTTCAATGCCGGGAAGGGTTTCCCCTTCGATCAGCTTCAGACTTGCACCGCCGCCGGTACTCACAAAGGTCATCTCATCTACATCGCCGGCACGCTGTGCCACATCGGCGGTATCTCCTCCACCGACAATCGTAGTTGCATGGGTTTCGGCGATATGATGCGACATCATAATGCTTCCCTTGGAGAACTTATCCATTTCATACACACCCATAGGGCCGTTCCACATAATGGTCTGCGCATCATTCAGTACTTCTCTGAAGAGACGGGAAGAGGCCGGACCGGTATCGAGTCCCATCCAGTCATGCGGTATTTCCTGAGACGGAAGATACTTCACTGCCGTATTTTCAGAAAATTCCGGAGCGACAACAAAGTCTACAGGCAAATAGAACTTAACACCAAGCGAGTGGGCTTTCTCCATAATATCCCTTGCTTCATCAAGCAGGTCATCTTCAACCAGTGATTTACCAATCTCGTATCCCTGTGCTTTAAGGAATGTAAATGCCATGCCTCCGCCAATGATGACTTTATCGACTTTGTGAATAAGGTTGGTAATTGCCTGAAGCTTGCCGGAGACTTTGGAACCGCCGATGACAGCAATGAACGGCCGAACCGGGTTTTCAAGTACTTTGCTGAAAAAATTGACTTCTTTGCTCAGCAGGAATCCTGCCGCCTTATGTTCTTTGTCAAAAAACTTGGTAATCGCATAGATGGAAGCGTGCTTTCTGTGACAGGCACCAAAGGCATCATTGATATAAACATCGGCAAAAGAGGCCAGTTCTTTGGCAAACCCTTCATCATTCTTCGTTTCACCAGGCTCAAAACGGAGATTTTCCAGAAGTAAAATATCTCCCGCTTCCAGCTTTGCTGCTTTCGCTTTAGCATCGGGACCGACAACATCTTCTGCCATATAAAGCTCGTTTTTGATCTTCAGCAGCGTATGCAAACGCTTTGCTACCGGTTTCAGAGAATACTTCTCATCAAACTTACCCGGCTCAGGACGCTCAAAATGGGAAGCGAGGACAATCTTGCAGTCACGATCGATACAGTAACGGATGGTGTGCAGTGCAGCACGAATACGCCGATCGTCCGTAATATTGCCAAACTCATCTTTTGGTACGTTAAAGTCACATCTGATAAAAACGCGTTTACCTTCAATATCAATATCTTTGATTGTTCTTAACATAAATTCCCTTTTCTATTTTTTACTGATGTGTACAGCCATGTCGACCAGTCTGCAGGAGTATCCCCACTCATTGTCATACCAGGAGAGTACTTTTACCATTTTTTCACCAATGACCTGAATCGTATCGAGCGGTACGACAGTACTAAGCTCTTCACCGACAAAGTCCTGAGAGACACGATACTCCTCATCGACACCGAGAATACCTTTATGAGATCCTTCTGCCGCCATTTTGAACGCCGCTTTCACTACCTCTTCTGTGACACTCTGATTCAGCGTCACAGTCAAGTCAACCATCGAAACATCCGCCGTGGGGACACGCACCGCCTGCCCATTGAGTCTGCCGGCAAGATTGGGCAGTACTTTCGAGATCGCTTTTGCAGCACCGGTGGTTGTAGGTACAAGGTTGGTCGCTCCGGAACGCCCTTTGCGAGGATCTTTTTTATGTTTTGCATCAAGAATCGGCTGGGAAGAGGTATAGGAGTGGATAGTCGTCATAAGGCCATGTTCAATGCCAAACGCATCATCGAGAACCTTGGCGACAGGCGCCAAACCGTTTGTAGTACAGGATGCATTGGAAACCACAGGCTCTCCTGCATACGCATTGGCATTTGCGCCAATTACAAATGTCGGGGTATCATCTTTTGCCGGTGCAGAGAAAAGTACCTTTTTGATGCCGTTGTCAAGATAAGGCTGCACACTCTCCTGTGTCAGGAAGGCACCGGTACATTCCAGAACCAATTCGGCACCATAATCTGCAAAATTGAGTTTGGCAGGGTCTCGCTCGGAAAGAATTTTCGCTTTGTCGTTGCCGATACAAAGGTAACCGTCACTGACCCGAACATCTTTGCGGGTACCGTGTACAGAGTCATATTTAACGTTATATTCGATCATCTCTTCTTTGCCGCTGGCATTGACTGCAACCAGTTCTATATCGTCTCTGTCGGCAATGATGCGTGCAACACATCTTCCGATCCTTCCCAGTCCGTTTATCGCTACTTTTACTGCCATCATTGTCCTTCAATAACTCTTGTGGTGTAATATGCTAAAATGCGGTCAATCGGAAAGTGGGGTGTAGTAGCCCTTTCTTGCCGGAAACAGCGCATCTGAGTGTGTGCAATTTTACTGTAAATGAGGTTAGCATTTGGTTAATAGCCCGGGGCTTGAAGTCGCCATTTTCGGAGGAAGTTTCGATCCGCCCCATGCGGGACATCAACAGATTGTAGAGGCGTGTATATCACAGCTTGACATCGACCGTCTGATCATTCTGCCTGCCTACCTTAATCCGTTCAAGTCAGGTTCGCTTGCCGATGCCAATATGCGTCTACAGTGGTGCCGAGCACTTTTTGGCACACTGCCCAATGTCATTGTAAGTGATTATGAAATACAACAGGGGCGCAGCGTCAAAACGGCTGAAAGTATCAAATACTTTCAAAAGTTTTACCGTGTCAAATACCTTGTCATCGGTGCTGACAACCTGTCAACATTAACGAAATGGCATGACTTTGCATGGCTCAACGAGCAGATCACCTGGGTCATTGTCAGCCGTCCCGGATATGCCATAGAAACAGACGCGCTGCGAAACTGGCGCCTGTTGACGCTCAATGTACCTGTCAGCTCCTCCCAGATTCGTCAGGGACAGGATGTCAGCAGTGTTGACACAAAAATTGCACCCTCTGTCAAAGAGATATTAAAAGGAAACAACATATGACCATAGAAGAGAGAATTGAAACCATCGTAAATGTACTCGATGAGAAAAAAGCAGAAGAGATCGAAGTATTCAACCTTGATGATGCAGACTACATTGCTGACCGCGTCGTCATTGCCAACTCACTTAACCTCAAACATACACAAGCACTTTTTGACCAGCTCAAAGAGGCACTCAAACCCAAAGGAGAGACCTTTCTGCACGCCGATACCAGCGACGAGTGGGTCGTAGCAGATCTTGGGGACATTCTGGTACACATTATGATTCCCGAATACCGCCAGCGCTACAATCTCGAGCAGTTTTTAAGTGAACTGGTCGCCAATCAGCGCCAGTCTGATCAATAAACATCATTTCACGGTAGGGTGTTGTCCCCCGACAACACCAACAGTTTATTCCGGTAATAGAATTTGGTATAGTGAGTGCGACCAAAGGAAGTGCCTGTGGTGCACAGCACCCCTGCAAAGCATTAAAAGAGTGAACTCCACACATCTTCATAACGTGACCCTTCCAGCAGAGAAAGTGCAATAAACAACACAATTGTTATCACTGGAGAGAAGATCAGCCACCAGACATATTTATCCCGGAAAAAATAGTAAAGCAATCCCAGCCATGCAAAAACGATCAGTACAATATGGGCAAGAAAAAGCGGAATGATCGGACGGGTAATATTACCCATAATCCCAAGCGAGATCAAGGCAATAAAGGTTAGGAGTGAAATCAACAGTTTTTTGCTATCCCTGTTCCGGCGATAGAGAAGAAAAATCAGGCCAAACGTAAGAAGTACTGCAAGAATCAAAAGTGCTTTCATCATATTTTCCTCTCTATCTTTTTAGCTGAAACTTTGCCCAATACCATTACAGTCTGTCAACCACCTGTATACCGAGTATAGCCAGTCCCTGCTTAATGGTTCTGGCTGTCAAATCGGCAAGCATCAGGCGGGAGATACGTGTCTGCTCATCAACCCCTTCTTTGAGTATCGGGTTACGTTCATAAAAACGCATAAAGAGCGTTACAAGCTCGTAGAGATAGGTTGTAATCTGATTTGGCGCTGCATCCTCGGCCGCTTTGTTCAGTACATCTTCAAAACGAAGCAGCATCACTGCCAACTTATGTTCAAGTTCGTCTCCGATGACAATTTCACCCTCAACGTCTTTTCCGTATTTGCGGAAAATACTCTGAATCCTTGCATAGGCATACTGCATATACAGTGACGTATTCCCTTCAAATGAGAGCATTTTATCCCAGTCGAAGATGTAGTTGGACTCACGGTTGATCGCAAGATCGGCATATTTGACCGCCCCAATACCCACGATACGTGCAATCTTCTCAAGCTCTTCCTCACTATAGTTCTCTTTGGAAGTGATGGCTGCTTTGGCGCGTACCACTGCTTCGTCAAGTAGATCGATCAGCTTGACGGTTCCACCGTCACGTGTCTTGAAGGGTTTGCCGTTCTTGTCCATCATGGTTCCAAATGCCACATGTTCCAGTTTAACATCTTCAGGTACGAACCCTGCCTCTTTCGCAACGCGGAAGACCTGTTTGAAGTGCCCGCTCTGGCGTGCGTCGACCACATAGCTGATACGCTTGGCGCCGAGTACGTTGGCGCGGTAGTAAAGTGCGGCAAGGTCGGTTGTGGCATAGAGGTAGCCGCCATCACTCTTACGCACGATAACCGGTACCTCATCACCCTCAAGGAAGACACATTGCGCACCGTCACTCTCCTGCAGCATACCTGCTTTGTCGAGATCTTCCACAACTTTGGCAAGTGTTTCGTTATAAAAACTCTCAGCACGGACATCGTCACGGCTCAAATTGACATCGAGCTTTTCATATACCTCTTCACAGTGACCCAGAGAAATATCGATGAATTTTTTCCAGAGCGTCAGGCAGTGGGCATCACCACTTTGGATCTTCACAACATATTCACGCGCCTTGTTAGCGAATGATTCATCTGCATCAAAACGGCTCTTGGCATCTTTATAGAACTGTTCAAGGTCTTTAAGCGAACCGTTACCCTCTTCCCCCATCTCTTCGAGGTAAGCGATGAGCATACCAAACTGTGTTCCCCAGTCTCCGATGTGGTTCTGGCGTATCACATCATCTCCGAGAAATTCAAGCAGGTTTGCCAGGGTATCCCCGATGATCGTAGAACGTAAATGTCCCACATGCATCTGCTTGGCCATATTCGGGCCGGAGTAGTCTACAACTGCCTTAATAGGATTACTGCGGGTTCCTATGCCAAGTCTTTCGTTCTCTTCTGCATTCTGGCAGGAAGCAGCAATCCATTCAGGATTGAGCCACAGGTTAATAAAACCGGGGCCGGCAATTTCAGCCTTTTGAATCATACCGCCGGTTTCCAGGTTGTCCAAAATTGTCTGTGCAATCTGACGCGGGTTCTGTTTCAGCTGTTTGGCAAGTGCCATCGCACCATTAAACTGATAATCACCAAATTCCGGCTTGGTTGCATCGGTTACAGTGATAGGTTCTGCTTCAATGCCTGCATTGGCAAAAGCCTTTTTAATAAGGGTGTTGACTTCTTCTTTAAGTTTCATGCGTGATTCCGAAAATTGTTTTTGTTAAACTGTATGGAGAGTGCAAATGCACAGGAGGGGTTTACGACGCTCGGCGCCTTGCGCCCGGCACCGCTGTTACGCGTTTTCGCTCTTTTTCTCTTCGCTCTTTGTCTCGACCTGCTTCTCTTCAGTCTGAGCGATCTCTTTGACATCCTCTTTCTCTTCTTCCTCTTTCATGGCACCTTTGAATTCTTTGATACCTTTACCCATTCCTTTTGCAAGTTCTGGTATTTTTTTCGCTCCGAACAGCAGTACAACGATCGCTAATACGATCAAAAGTTCCGGCATACTTGGCATACCCATAATCAATCCTTTGAACTCGTTACCGAGTGTTGTTAAAATTTGAATAATTATACTTAAATTTGTTTAAGCCCTACTGCAGCCACTGGGTAATGAACGCTTCTTCCTCTTCTCTGCTCTGCTTCAGTCTTGCCGCCTTGGCGACAATAACAAATTCGCTTGCAGCTTCTTCTACAGTGTCATTGATGATTGTGAAGTCATATTCACTCAGTGCCAGAATCTCCTCTTTAGCATTCTCGATGCGGCGGTTTATCACATCGTCGCTGTCGGTACTTCTTGAACGCAGCCGCTGCTCAAGCTCCCTGAGAGTCGGCGGTGTGATGAACGCTGAGGTGGTGATGTCGTTCATCTTCGCACGCACAAGCCGATGCCCCTGCACATCAATATCGAAAATAACCAGTTTTCCCGCTTCCAGCGCCTCTCTTACAGGTTTAAGCGATGTGCCGTAGTAATTCCCGTGCACCTGTGCATACTCCAGAAAGTTACCTGCTTTGATATCCTCTTCAAACTCCTCTTTCGTAACAAAAAAATACTCTCTGCCATTTTGCTCACCCTCTCTGGGAGCTCTGGTCGTTGTAGAGATAGAAAAATAATATTCGCCTATTTCCGGAGCGGCCGCATTGATGATGGTACTTTTTCCCGCACCGCTTGGCCCAGAAAGCACTAAAATGGCTCCTCTTTTCATTCTGCTCATTACATGTCATCCTTAAACTTGATGGAAATATGCACTTCTGCATTTTTTAACAGTTTTTTGATCTGTTTGGGCTTCATATTCTCTATTGCGGCAAGCAACGCCTCTTCAAAAGTGTAAACGTCTTCTTTCTCCTTCTTTTTTTTCTTTTTGCGTTTTTTCTTCTCTTTTTTTTCAGCTTCCGCAGACGTTTCGCCGCTGAGCGCTTCTATGATCTCCTCTTCTGCAACGATCTCCAGTCCGTCTTCTTCAAGTTTTTGGGTAATCACTTCGACTTTCCGCGCTTCATAGTCTGCCTCTTCCTGCGCCAAAGGGGAAATCTCTTCATCACTCTCTTCAAGCAGGGCTTTGATCTGGTCAATTTCATGACTGTCAAGTACTTTGGGGGATGTTTCTTCTTCGCCGCTATCCATCAACGGAACCTCTTCATCACTTTCCTCTGCAGAAGCAGCAAGCGGAAAGATGAAATGCTCATCATCCAATGTCTCACTGTTTTCTTTTACTGTTTCAGCGCGTTCATCAACCAAAACTTCCTCTGAAACAGTATCCGGTACCTGAAGGGTTGCCACTTCATCGATTACCGCCTGTATCTGCGAAGGCAAAAACGGTTTTTTAATCACACGGTCAAAAGAGCCGCCCACCTCTTCACCACTGTCTCTGCGGGAGAAAAAAACAATCTTTCCTGTATTAAGCGTATCGAGAAAAGCTGCTGTTTCATTGTTATAGGAAGCATCATCGACAAAAATAATATCGTATGTGGTATCACCTGCATCAGAAATGTCCGAAACTTCCCGAAAAGTGATTGTATCATCACGCATACACAGGGCAACCAGACGTGAAACTACGGGATTGGTATTGAGCAGCAGGATATTCATATAGTACTCCGGAATTGATTGGTATTATTATAAGATAAATGTGGTTAGAAAGACGTGGTACACTCTACAGGATTCGAACCTGTGACCTTCGGTACCGCAAACCGATGCTCTATCCAGCTAAGCTAAGAGTGCACTTTTGAAGTTACTGCGATATTTGGTGAGCGAATTGTAGCGAAAAAAGCTTTATTTTTCAAGTAGTTGCATCGGACCGAAGAGTTCCAGAGCTTTTTTATTACCTATGAAAGTGTGGTTGTAGGGGTGTTCGAGCTCGACTGTTTCAAAGGATTCGAGATTGAGCGACCGCTTCAGTGCCTTGGCATGCGTACCGAACAGAATCAGCTTTGGTGCATCTTCTGCCAGCGCATTGAGAAGGTACTGCATAAAAGGCTGCCACGCTTTGATATGCTTGGATGAACTCTTTTTGTCCGTAAAGATGAGAGCTGTGTTCAGCAACAGCACACCGTTCTTTTCAAAGTTGTGGCGAAGCTCGAGGATGGAATCTATCAAGCTGCTTTTGTCAACAGTCGCGATCGCATCCTGTGACGTATTGTCAATATTCAGGTCGCCACGCGCCACCAGTGCCATCTTGATGAAGTTTCGCAGCGATGTGGCACGGTTGACCTCTTTGCTCAGCCCATTTTCGGAGAAGAGCCTTTTTACTTTTTCATCGATGAAAGCGTAGCCGCCCGCACTCTCCTCTCTCGGATAGGGGTCCTGCCCAAAGAGAATGTAGCGCACTTTGTTTCGCGGGAGAGTTCTGAACGCATTGAGGTAATTGGTTTTGTTTGGGAAATAACCGTTATCTTCTTCGAGAAAGGTACGGTAATCCTCATCGAGCGCAGCATATGCACTTTCGATGATCTCCTGCCAGCTATGATGGGGCATGTTCTTTTTTGATCCTGTCAAATTTGATGATCAGCAACACTTTACTCTCCGGAATGCCAAGGGTTTCGGAGACTTGCGCAACCGTTTTGCCCTCTTCTACCAGTTTCATCACATCACTGTGCATCGAAAAATTTTCAATAACATCTTTAACCGCCACACGTGACGCTTGCAAGTTATCGATGGTTTTGTCTTTCACGGCAATAATTTCGTCAAATTTTCGCTTCTCTTCTTTCAACTCTCTATTGCTGCTGTAACAGATCATCAGCATGACCAATTCTATGATTACCGCTGCTGCCAGCAGCCAAACTACCGTTTCACCCATTTACATTACCTCCAATATAATCAAAATCAGAAACACAAACCCGAGATAGCCGTTGACAGTAAAAAAGGCTCTGTCTATCTTTGTAAAATCTTTGTTGACAAGGTAATGTTCATACCCAAGCATGAGTGCCGAAAAGAGCACTGCTGTTTTTGCCCAGAGGCCAAGTCCGGCAGAGAGCACAAATGCCCACCAGAAGAGCACTGTCAGCAGGTGGAATACTCTTGCGATGCGCATGGTATTGGTAGCCCCGAAACGCGAAGGGACAGAGTGCAGATTATGTGCCTTGTCAAACGCCATGTCCTGCAGTGAATAAAGCAGATCGAATCCCGCTACCCAAAACGTTACCCCTGCTGCCAAAAGTATTGACCACATTGGAATGGTTCCGAGTACCGCAATGGCTCCGGCAATCGGGGCAAGCCCGAGACTGACTCCCAAAATAAGGTGTGCCAGTGCTGAGAAGCGTTTGAAAAGCGTATAAGCTCCCAATACGATCAGAATAGGGACAGAGAGTTTGAATGCAAGGGCGTTAATGAAGTATGCCACCATGACAAAGGCTGAAGCATTAAGAAGAATGAAGCCGATCATCTGTGCCGATGTTACCCTGCCGTCTACAGAGGGACGGTTCTTCGTTCTTGGGTTGAGTCTGTCAATATCCCTGTCAAGATAGCGGTTGACACCCATGGCAAAGTTACGTGCACTGACCGCTGCAAGCGTGCCGAGCAGCAAGAGTCGCCATCCAAACCATCCGTCAGCTGCTACCAGCATTGCAATAAAAATAAACGGCAGCGAAAAGATTGAATGCTGAAACATGACCAATTCGGAAAAATCTCTCAGTTTTTGGGCAACGGTACTTTTTTCCGTCTTTCCGCTTTTCACTATTTGCTCCTCATGCATTACGGGTGCGGTATTTTCAGTTTGGAATTTAGCGACCAGGCAATTACCAGTACCAGTGCAGCAACGACATAGCCGTTTGTCAATACGCCATAGGCTGTCATCAAATAGACAAGCCAGAGCAAAATGGCACCAAGCGGTGTAGGGACACCTTCAAAATATTTGGCAACTTCCCCTGCATCAACTTTCAGGTTGAACTCAACAAGCCGTCTAAGTCCGGAAATAATGTACCAGATAAAAACAAATCCGAGTATGACTTCTGCTGTCCCGGAGAGCCCCGTGTAATATTTGACTGCATAAAAAAGCAAAAAAGCAGGCATCACTACGAAGGAAAGAAAGTCTGCAAAACTGTCAAGCTGAATACCGAACTCTGTGGAGAGATTGTATTTTCTCGCGACCTTTCCATCCGCAATATCAAATGCACCGGCAATCCAGGCAAGTACAATGGCAGCAAAAAAGTTGTTCTGCTGTATCAGATACATTGCCGCAACACCACATGCAATATTTCCAAAGGTAATAAGATTGGCAATATTAAAACGGTTATTTTTATCAAACAGACCCATAAAAACTCCAAAAAATGAATGCACAATTCTACCCTCTTCGCACTTAACCCTTCACCTTAACATGAAAGTGTTATGATTACACTATGAAGCGTTTTGAGCAACTTGCCATTATTGGTCCTACAGCATCAGGGAAAACAGCACTTGCTATTGCTGTTGCAAAGCAAAGAGATGCCATCATCCTCTCTCTTGATTCCCTTGCCATCTACAAAGAGGTCGATATTGTTTCCGCAAAGCCCGGCAAAGAGGAGCAGGAGGGTATTCCCCACTACGGTATTGACCTTCTCTCTCCAGATGAGCCTTTTGACGTCACCACATTCATTGACCTCTACAGGCGTGTACGTCAAACCTGTAAAAAAACAGGAAAAAACCTTATTATTGTAGGCGGTACCAGTTTCTATCTGAAGATGCTCCTTGAGGGCGTCAGCAGGCTGCCTTCTCTCTCAGAGGAACAGCATGCAGAAGTGATGTATCAGATGCAAAATCCAAAAAATGCCTACGAAAAACTTGTGTCCGTTGATCCGGAGTATATGAGCCACATTCCACCCGGTGATACTTACAGAATACAAAAAGCGCTGGAAGTGTATCTGGCAAGCGGAGAAATGCCCAGTATCTATTTTATGGCAAATCCGCCACAGCCGGTCATAGACGAACCTCTCCCCCTGTTTGAAATTCGTTGGGAAAGAGAAGTACTGCGAAGGCGTATTCGGCTGAGAACAAAACAGATGCTGCAAGAGGGACTTATTGATGAAATCATTGCTCTTGAAAAAAAATATACCCGCAGTCCAAACTGCATGAAAGCTATTGGGATTAAAGAGACACTTGCCTACCTTGACGGCATTTACACCAAATCTGTTCTTGAAGAAAAAATTGCAATCAATACCGGCCGCCTCGCCAAACGCCAGGAAACCTTCAACCGGTCACAATTTAAAAATGTGGTTCGGGGAGAGTTGAAAACTATTACGCAGAAACTTTTGGAAAATGTTGACAAATAAATAATAGATATATCCGGTGCATCAGCACCAGACATTATTGCATCAATACCCTGATGCAGAGATCATGTAGTAGAGGTAAGAAACCAACGGTTGAACATAGAAGATCGCAGCAATCGTTGCCGTAGCTGCAAGCCCAATCACAACCATGAGCGGTTTGGAAAGGTTGTAATAAACCGTATCCATATCTTTCACCGGATCTTTAAGGAACATATAGACTATCAGTTTCAGATAGTAGTATGCTGCAATTGCCGAGTTCAGCCCCATCACGATCGCAAGCCATACATATCCGGCATTGACTGCTGCCTGCATGACATAGATCTTACCCCAGAAGACTGAGAATGGAGGCACCCCTGCCAGTGAGAGCATAAAGAGTGCCATAATCACCGCACCCATCGGCATAATCTGTACCAAACCTGAAAACTTGGAGTACGGATGGTCATAACGCTTATCGAATCTACGTACCTTGTGACGAGAGATCCACAGCATTGCAAACGCACCGAGGTTGGTGAACATAAAGAGTGCATAGTAAAGGAAAATACTGGTTGTCCCCTCAGTTGTGTCAAGTGCGATTGCCGCCATAATAAATCCTGCATGTGAAATGGAGGAGTATGCAAGCATACGCTTGACATCTTCCTGAACCAATGCCATAACATTAGCCAGTGTCATGGTTACAATTGCAAGAATAAGGATCATAATTCTGACCCATTCAATACCCAGGTCAATATACATACCGAAAATTCTAATGGCAACGACAAAGGCTGCAATTTTCGGTACGATCGCCATATATCCCGCAAGCGGTGCGGAAGCTCCCTCATACACATCCGGTGCCCATGTATGGAACGGGAAGAGTGAGAGTTTAAAAGCAAGTGTAACCATCAAAAGCACAGACGATCCGAGAATCGCTGCCATGATCCCGGTTTCACCCATACGTACTGAAAGCACCTGTGCAACCTGATAGAGTTCGATTGAACCGGTAAGGCCGTATACAACTGCAGAACCCATTGCAAAGAAGCCTGCTGCAAGTGCACCCATAGTGAAGTACTTGACTGCAGCTTCGTAAGAGTTGCTTCTGTTATGCAGTGCAATCAGTGTATAGAGTGAAAGTGATGCCGTTTCAAGACCGACAAAGATCAAAATCAGGTTATCACTTGCCACCATGAACTGGAAGCCTGCTACCATAAAGAGGAAGAGCGCAAAGAACTCAGGGTATGAGTACTCATGGAAACGCTTCGACGTCAGGGCAAGCGGCGTAAAGAGGATCGATGCGACAATGATCAGCAACTGTGATATGATAGAGATACCGTCGATGAGCATAACATCGAAAAAGCCGCGCTCGTTGACATTCAGACCGATCGTCGCACCAAAATCAACGATTAAAATGAGGATCGTCAGCATCACATAGAGTGACTTGTGCAATTTGCTGTTGATCAGGTCAAGAATCAAAATAACCAGGCCGCCGGCGATGGCAATCAGCATCGGTGCCAGAGTAACGAGGTTCAGACTCTCCAAACTTACTTTAATTGGTTCAAACATTACTTCACCTCCCCTGCAGTAGTTGCTGACTGCGGTACTTTAATAATATCTTTTGCTTCCGCTGTAATCGCTTTCTCTTCCATAAAGACAAGCATAGCATTTACAGACTTGTTAATCGGATCAAGCACCGGTTTTGGATAGACACCAAGCCAGACAACAATGGCAACCAGTGGAATCAGGGACCATGTTTCTCTTGGCGTCAAATCTTTAAGTGTCTTATTCTCCTCTTTGGTCACAGGACCGAAGAAACTTTTTTTATAGACTGAAAGCATATAGACCGCACCGATGATAATAGAAGTACCAGCAAGTACCGTCATAACCGGAGAGATCTCATAGAATCCAAGAAGGACAAGGAATTCACCGACAAAACCGATTGTCAAAGGAAGCCCCACTGATGCCATCAGCATAATGCCGAAGATAACAGCATACTTTGGCATGACGGAAGCCAATCCTCCAAATTCACTCATCAGTTTTGTATGTCTTCTGTCATAGATAATACCTACAAGCATAAAGAGTGCACCCGATACGATACCGTGTGAGAGCATTTGGAAGACAGAACCTCCGATACCCTCTGCATTCATAGCAAAAATACCGATCATAATGATACCCATATGGGAAACCGATGAATATGCAATGACCTGCTTCATATCTTTTTGTGCATACGCCACCATTGCTGTATAGATGATCATGATAATCGCAAGGACTGCAATTGGCGTAATCATCATTACAGATGCATCCGGGAACATCGGCAGAGAAAATCTTACAAATCCGTAAGTACCCATTTTCAGCAATACAGCAGCAAGGATTACAGAACCGATTGTCGGTGCCTGTCCGTGTGCATAAGGAAGCCAGGTATGGAACGGGAACATCGGCACTTTAATAGCAAATCCAAGGAAGAATGCCGCGAAAAGCCAAAGCTGATAATTTACCGGAAGTACCAGCGCATACCAGTCTGTGATCGCAAAACTCCATACGCCTGTCAGGCTGTGGTATACATAGGCGACAAAAAGCATCCCTACCAGCATGACAAGTGATCCCATAAAGGTATACAGGAAGAACTTGACTGCCGCATAAACACGGAGCGGCCCTCCCCACGCACCAATGATATAAAGCATTGGTACCAAAGAGAGTTCCCAGAAGAGATAGAACACGATCGCATCAAGGGCAACAAAAACACCGACCATCGTCATCTCGAGGAAAAGTAGCGTGATAATCATATTTTTGACATCTTTTTCGATGCTCATACTTACCATACCGATGAGCGTCATCAGTGTCGTCATCAGAATGATAAAGAGTGAAATACCATCCACACCAAGGTAGTAGTTAACACCGAAATCAGGGATCAGCGGGATCATCTCTACAAACTGCATACCCGCATTACCGGTATCAAAACTGAACCAGAGCCAAAGAGAGAGCAGGAATTCAATAGCAGCTACTGTGATACCATATGCCCTTGCACTCTTTTTGTCGACTACAAATCCAAGCAATCCAGCAATTGCAGGGAAGAAAATCAATACACTTAAAATATTATCCATCTATCTCTCCTTAACCTATCGCTGCTGCGGATATAGCCGCGACAACCAAGAGTAATACCGCACCAACTGCCATCCAGTTCAGATAGTTGGAAAGGTTACCCGTTTGCATTTTTCTTGAAGTATCACCAGTTTTGTAGAGGAACTTGGCAATACCGTCAACCGTTGCATCGACAATCTTCATGTCAACTTTTGTCCACATTGCATTGGAGATCATTGCATAAGGCTTGGCAATGAACTCATCATAAAGCACAGGAATATAGTATTGATTCGCAAGCAGTCTGTAATACCAGCTGTTTTCCAGCTGCTCATCACGCTTGAGGCCATGGTAGTACTTTTTATATGCCAGCAGAATACCGCTGACGGCAAATGCCAGAACAACCAGTCCAAGGAACCATGCAATGTGATGCGTATGCTCACTCATGTGATAATCAGGCAGCAGTTTGGTTACAAAGTGTTCGAAACTTTTCATACCGAATCCTGCTACCATAGCAAGAATTGCCAACGGAGACATCGCTACAAGTACATATCCGTACATTTCATGCGGATGGATACCGTATTTTTTATAGCGCTCATCCCCTTCAAAGGTCAGGAATACCTGTCTGAAGCTGTAGAATGCTGTCATACCCGCAGTGATGACAAGAATGGCCCACAGTACGATTGTCCCTTCATTCCATGCTGTCTCAATAATGGCATCTTTGGAGAAGAAGCCCGCAAAGAACGGGATACCTGCCAATGCCAGGGATGCGATACCCATATAAAGGTATGTCCACTTCATTACTTTTTTCAATCCACCCATCTTGAAGATATCAAGTTCATCATGCATTGCATGCATGACGTTACCTGCACCCAGGAAGAGCAATGCTTTGAAGAAAGCGTGTGCTGCAAGGTGGAAGAGTGCGATCCAGTAAGCACCAAGACCCGCTGCTGCAAACATATACCCAAGCTGTGAAAGTGTAGAGAATGCGATGATTCGCTTCAAGTCTCTGTTCACCAGTGCCATCGATGCAGCGAAGAAGGCAACGAAGGTACCCAATGCTGCAATAAAGTAACTTACTTCAGGTGTCAGACTGAAAAGCGGGTTGGCACGGATAACCAGGAATACACCCGCGGTAACCATGGTTGCTGCGTGAATCAGTGCAGATACAGGTGTAGGACCTTCCATGGCATCAGTAAGCCAGGTATGCAGCGGGAACTGTGCTGATTTACCCATCGCACCGATAAAGAGTGCAAGAGCTGCCGCATTGAGCACGGTACCGTCAAGGAATGGTACTGCTGCAAATACCTTGTCATACTGAAGGCTTCCAATGTTCCAGTAAAGAATAAATAGGCCTATCAACATTCCAAGGTCTGCTATACGGTTCATGATAAATGCTTCATTCGCAGCCCATGAAGGTGAAATAGAAGGATTCTCTTCTCTTGAAACGTCAGGTTTATGATACCAGAAACCGATCAAAAGCCATGAACAGACACCAACCCCTTCCCATCCAATGAAAAGTCCGGCAAAGTTATCGGACATCACAAGGATCATCATTGAAAATACAAACGCTGACAAATATGAGAAGAAGCGGTTGAAACTCTTGTCATGATCCATATATCCGATCGAATAGATATGAACAATTGTAGATACCAACGTTACTACAACCATCATGGTGACGGAAACCTGATCAACAATAAAACCAAACGGAATATGCAAATCACCCGCACTTATCCAGTCCATCATCGTTACATGAATCGCATTCCCTGTACCATAGACATAGAACGCGAGCATCGCAGAAGCAATAAACGATGTGGCCAGAAGTGTTGAAGCGACAATCCCGACAAAAATCTTCCGCTCAGTCATTCCGAACAGTGCTGCAAACAGTGAACTTGCAAACGGAGCGAAGAGCGCGATATATACTAAACCTTCCATACTTACCCCCTCATACTTGCAAGATCATCAAGATCGAGACTGCCGTGTTTTTTATAGAGTACGATCAAAATACCAAGACCGACCGCCACTTCACTTGCCGCAATGGCAATAATGAAGAATGCGAACATTTGGCCTGTCAGATCGTTATAATAGTGTGAAATCGCTGCAAATGCGACATTGACCGCATTGAGCATCACCTCTGTTGCAAAGAAGAGCATCAACAGGTTTCTTCTTCTCAGCACACCCATCAGGCCAATGGAGAAGAGGATCGCCGATACGATCAGATAATCAGTCAGGCCAATCATTTTGCATCCTTTTGTTTCAAAATTTCATCTGCATCATCTACGCTGGTATCTTTGGTCAAACTCTGATCCATTTTCTTACCAGCGAGGATAATCCCTGCAATCATTGCAACCAGCAGCATCACTGCTGCCACTTCAAACGGTACAAGATACTTTGTAAAGAGTACAATACCGACATCCTGGGCATTGCCTACACCTTCATGCATAGGATAAAGCGCCTGGATGGCATCGGAGTGAATCGGACCTGCAAAGATCAAGACAAGCACCAGTGCACTCAAACCGCCAAGCAGGAATATCAATGCTGCCGGTGTATTTTTCTCTTTGATGTCACGTGTTGCATCGAAAAACATCATGGCAAACGAATAAAGTGCCATGACTGCTCCGACATAAACGATCAGCTGGACTACGCCAAGAAAATCTGCTCCCAGGATAAAGAAAAATCCGGAAATCAAAACCATTCCGGCAGCCAACGATGTCATCGCATAGAGGACATTCTTGCTCATTACCGTAATAAGGAAGAGCCCGATGGTCAGTGCCGAAAAGAGGTAAAAGGCTATTGCTTCATACATATGTTCTCCTTAATACGCTAACGGCGTTTTTTTAATGTTCTCATCTGCATTCGGCGTTACGGCACCAAAGCCGTCGTACTCCTGCTGCAGATTGAGTTTGTCTATCGGTGTAAGCATATCTTCAAAGAGTGAGAAACTCGCTCTCTGCTCAGATGCTGTCTCGTATCGTTGTCCATGGACAATCGCCAGTTCAGGACACACTTCAGCACAATATCCACAGAAGATACAGCGTCCGAAGTTGATCGTATACTCGCTCACTTCTTTACGCTGATTTTCATCATACCGTGTATCCATCGTAATACAGTTGGAGATACAGATCTTCTCACACAGTCCACAACCGATACATCTGTAATGGCCGCTCTCAAGCAGTCTGAGCATTTCATGAATCGCTCTGTAGCGTGGTGAGATCGGCAACTTTTCAAACGGATATTTGATTGTGTGCATCTGACCTCTGAACAGGGCATTGATCATTTCACGCATCGTAACGCCGAGTCCTACGAATAGCTCCGGCTTGAACGTTCGCTTGACCACCTGTTTGAATTTACCCATTGGCGACTGAGGGGTATGCTCCAAATCAAGCATCACATACTCCTGCTGGCCTACGTTTCTGTTTTTAAATTGTTCTAAACCCATGACTGCTCCTTATACCATCATCACTATACCGGTGATGACCACGTTGATAACTGCGATCGGCATTAATACTTTCCAACACAGCCACATCAGCTGATCCGGTCTTACATGCGGCCATGCGGCTCTTACCCACAGCATAAGCATGAAGAAAAATGCAATTTTCAGCATAATCCATAACCAACCCATGCCATCTGCACTGTAACCGCCAAGGAACACAACTGCAGCAATGACAGAAATCGTAATCATGTTGGCATACTCTCCAATGAAGAACATCCCCCATCGCATTCCTGAATATTCCGTTGCATATCCGGAAACCACTTCCGCTTCATGCTCAAGCAGGTCAAAAGGTGTTCTGTTCGTTTCGGCAAAACCTGCAATAAGGAACAGAACAAAGGCAACTGGCTGCTTCCATACAAGCCAGTTTGCTATACCTCCGGCCTGTGCTGCATTGAAGTCAACAAAGGAGAGTGAGCCGACAATCATAATCGGAGCAAGAATGGAAAGCCCGGTTACCACTTCATAAGAGAGAAACTGAACTGCGGTACGTGCCGCACCGATCAGTCCCCACTTGTTCGCCTGTGCCATACCTGCCAGTAACGGACCGTAAAGACCGGCTGCCATCATACCGAGTACAAACAGGATACCGATATTGAGATCTGCTGCAATGGAAGGTACAAAAGTGCCGCCAATAACAGGGATCCATTCCGGGATCGTAAAGTCAGGGAATACCGGGACTGCTGCGAGTGCGATAAACGCCGTCGCCGCAGTGATCACCGGTGCAACCATAAAAATGAACTTGTTTGCATTTTGCGGGACGATATCTTCTTTGGTAAAAAGTTTGATTCCGTCGGCAATAATCTGCAGCAATCCATACGGACCGACATGCATAGGGCCAAGCCTTCGCTGCATAAATGCAAGTACCTTTCTTTCCACATAGGTACCAAATCCCGCAATCGCAGAGATGACTGCAAGAATAATGATGGCTTTGATCCATACACCCAATGCTGTCACTTCCGGAATATGCTGTACGAACGTTTCAACGCTTCTATAGCTTACTACTTCCATATTACACCTTTCTTATCGTTACTTTTCTGTAGCGCGACGGCCCAAAGAGGCTGTAGACATCTGCTTCGCTCTTAAAATCGGCAAGTGCAGTGATATCTCCCTCCATGCGATCATCTTCAATGACATCTACGGTAATACTCCGGTCGCCAAAGTCAATCTCGACTTTTTCACCAAGTGCTTTCGCTTTCTCCGGCGCAGCATAGAGTCCGAAACCTTCGAAGATCTCGTGCGCTTTGTCGGTAAAGTCGTTGAACTGTCTTTGAGGGTTGCAGCGGTAAACGATCTCACCCTCCAGCACACCGTTCTCATCGATCTTCTCTACCGAAACCACTTCGGCTTCACACGTGATGTTCTCAAGCGCATATCCGCGGTTCTCGGTACCGTCGTTGAGGTAACCGTTTGGAAGGTCATCGAACTTCGCTCTTTTAAAGCCCTTTGAAACCGGCAGTTTTTCTGTCCAGTCCACTGTCAGTTCCGGTGCACCGACAAGCACTTTCATCAAATCGTTAAGTTCATAACCCTTGTACTCCAGTGCCGCATTTGTCGGTGTGACACGCTTATGCATATTGGTCAGTGTTCCTTCCTGCTGGTTCATAGCAGGCATATCAAGATCACCGTTACCCAGTGCAGAGAGTCTGAAGTCCCCGTTTTCATTGTAGCCGACTGTGTATCCCGTTGCTTCATCATCGAGGTCACAGATAAGCGCAACCCCCAGTGAATTGGTTTTTGGAGGGATCATTGCAACACGTATCGGTGTTGTCTGCTCAATAAGTGCGATAAGTTTCGCAATATTCTCGTATCTGTCATGGAAATAGAGATCTTCACCGATGATCATCGAGAAACTCTCTTTCTTCTTCATCATTTTTTCAAAAGCCGCATCGAATGCATCGCTCTCTTTCCCAAGCATTTCTACCAAAGCATTTTTTTCGACAGTCACTTCTTTTTCGACCATTTCAGGTACTTTTTTCGTGACCTGTTTCTCTTCTCCCGTCTCTTCATCAATAACGGTTTCAGTGACATCTTTCATCACTTTTTCTTTGACTGTCTTTGTTGTAGTGGTCTTGAAGCTGTCAAGATAGGATTTGACATCTTCAAGAAGTTTCTCTTTATCGGCAAAGAGGTCAAGTACAAGATAGAGTGCCGCTTCTTCCAGTCCTACTTTATGCGTAAAGAGTTCGACATTTTTTCCGAATGTAGGCACAAGGTTGTCACCTACGGGATGGAAGTAGAGCCCAGCACCTTTGTTCATCTTCTGAATATTGTTGAAGGCATAACGCGCATTGGGGTTGTCGTTACGCAGTGACGCCCCCACACTGATAACAAAGTCTGTCGCCATTACTTCCTTGAAGTCATAGCTGTAAAGTGACTGCCCCGCAGCTTTTGCATAGGCGCCAAGGAACTTCTGAAACGCTCTTGCATCAGGGTTGACCAGTTTTACACCCATTTTCTCTTTGAGCGTTTGCAACATCAACGCCTCTTCATTGGTAATGACTGAATTGAAGCGGATTGTTTCAGCTTTTTTGAATGCTTCAACAGCAGCACTGAATGCCGCTTCGTCCTTACTCTCTACCCTGTTTTCAAAGTCGTATCCATAACGTCCTGCACCACAGAGGGAGACATAGTTCCACTCATTGGTGACACGGTAGATTTTCTCGCTTCTGTCAAAGACGGAAGTATGCTTCTTCTCATAATAGATCTGACAGCCGGAACTACAGTGTGCACAGGTTGCCGGTACACGCTCGAGTTCCCATGCATTCGAAGTATAGACAAAGTCACGCCCTGTCAGTGCGCCGACAGGACATACCGCAGTACATTCACCACAGTCCGAACAGTTGGTATAGTCTGTACCGTTGCTTGGTGCAATGATGGATTTTTGCAGTTTGTTCCACATCGCGTAAGCATCTTTGGGCATCGTCTCCTTGTACGCCTTGTCAAGCGGCTCTCCGCCTCTTTTGGTAGTACTGATCGCCGCATCACCGATCATGTCTTTACAAACAGTCGTACAACGTTCGCAAACAATACAAAGCGCGGCATCGTAATGCAGAACGGTACTCCAGTTCTTCACTTCACGCTTGGTATCCTGAATGGCATAACTCTGTGAATCGACTGCCAGTTCCAACGTGTAGTTTTGTAACTCACACTCCCCACTCTTGTCACACACACCACACTGCAGCGGATGGTTGACATCGTAAACCTCCATAATGGCACGGCGCTCTTCAAGGATATTCGGTGTATCGACCGTAATCTCCATACCGTCCTTGACCTTGGCATTACAGGCATACACCTGCTTACCATCAGCTTCAACCAGACAGAGGCGGCATGCCAGTGTCGGACTGCATCGTGTCAGGTAGCAGATCGCGGGAATGAATACATCGTTCGCGCGTGCTGCGTTGAGAATGTACTCCCCCTCTTTTGCCTGATAGGTCGTTCCATCGATTGTGATGGAGACCATATTCTCTACTGTTTTAACTTCACTCATCGTTGTTTCCTATCTTGTCGTTATTGCTCTTCTCGAATGACAGTCTGCTAAATCTGTAAGAGGATAGCAAAGATGCACTTAATCCCATGTCAAATGTAGGATTTAGTGCTATCGTTCCTTTCATTGCTGTATCGATCCTAAACACACGTGTAAAGGTTACACCATCTACTTCAAACCGGATTTCATCCCCTTCTTTGAGTTTTGTTACTGCCGCAAACTGTTGTGATCCTGTCAGTACAGCCTCTTCAGAAAGCAATGGCGATTTTGCGGTAAAGGGTGAAAATTGGTTTTCAGGGTTACAGCGATAGATCACCGCACCATCAAACGTATCAAGTTCTCCAACTTCTTCAATGTTCAGCTGCGTATCACACTCTTTTTCCCCAAGCAGATAGCCTCTGTGTTCATTTCCAACCGTATCGAAATATTCGGGCAGGTCATCAAATGCCACGCTTTTAAAACCGCTCTCTTCAGGCAGCTGTGCAGTATAGTCAATAGTGTAGGCTGCTCTGAGTCCGAGTGTATTGGCAATATCATTGAGCACGTAGCCGCCATAAGGAAGTGCTACATGCATTGGCACAACGCGTTTGTCTACCGTTGTCAAGGTTCCTTCCTGCTGATTAAGTGCCGGCATGTCCAGGTCACCGTTTCCAAGTGCGGAGAGGGTAAAGTCACCCTTTACGTTGTATCCTACGGTTTTTCCCTCAACCGTATCATCGAGGTCACAGACAAGAGAAACTCCCATCGCATTGCCGGCAGGCGGTACACAAATGACATTGAACCCGGCATAGCGCTCGAGCAGGGCTACCCATGTTGCAATCTGTTCCGCACGGGGATGCGCATAGAGGTCTTCGCCCACAACCAAAGAGAAGCCGTGACGCTTCAATAGTGATTTTCTCAGCGCTTCAAGCTCCTCTTCGCCGATGTTGCTCTCGGCACTCAGATTACCTATATCAAGGTCATCCAGTGCCTGTCGTGCAGTATCCGGGATATCGGCATCAGAAAGCAATGTATATGCCAGTAACGCGACAGCGCCCTCTTCACTGCCCGCTTCATACTTGATGAACTGAGTAACAATATGCTGCATCTCACTGTCTTCGATAGGGTGCATATAGGCTACACGCGCACGCTGCCATTTACTCGCCATATTGATGTGGTACTTGAGTGTCGGAGAGTCATTGTTAATACGCGTACCCAGAATAATGATTCCCTGTGATTTAGAGAGATCTTTGAGATTTCCACCATAAAGATGTTTGCCGCTGACCTGGGCATAAGCTTCCATAAATTTCTGGTAAGCGCGTGCTTCGTGACATATGAGCTTGAAACCCAGCTTCTCTTTGAGCTTCTGAAGAATCAGCGCCTCTTCATTGGAGATCTGCGGTGCAAAGATAACACTGTCAGCCTTTTTAAACGCCTCTACCGCCGCTTCAAAGGCTTGTGCATCTTTGGTGACACCTTCGTTGGCGTAGTCGTAACCGAATCTGCCCGCACCACAGAGGTTTGTAAACTCAAACTCATTGGTAACACGGTAGATTTTATCCTGCTTGACTTCGTAGTACATCTGGCATCCGCCGCCGCAGTGCGGACAGGCTGACGGGATTTTTTCAAGTTCCCAGGCATTTGTCGTGTACTTAAAGTGTGTCTGAACCAGTGCACCTACAGGACAAACTGCTGCAGCTTCACCCAATGAGGCATAGTTACGCTCTTTTTTGACATTGATGATTGTCGAGCCGTAACCGCCAAATTTTACTTTCAGTGCTTCATCACCTGTGATCTCTGTAGAGACACGTACACACTTTTCACACATAATACAAAGTGACGGATCGTAAGAAACATAGCCCCAGTTCTCTACCGGTCTGTGCTGGTCCCGTGCAGTGAAGTGCTGGGTATCGACATTAAACTCCATTGTTTTATTCTGGAGGTCACACTCACCGCTTTTGTCACACACACCGCACTCAAGAGGGTGGTTGACATCATAGAGGCGCATGATGTTCTGGCGTTCCTTGAAAAGAGCATCGTTGTTGGTCGTAATCACTGCACCATCAACAGCCTTTTCCTGACACGAGAGGATCATGCCGTCGACACCTTCAACGTTGACAACACACATCCGGCAGGAACCTATGGGCTGTACTTTTGTCAGGTAACACATCGTAGGGATGTAGATATCGTTCTCTCTGGCAATTTCAAGTATGGTCTTGCCAAAGGTGCTTTTGCACTCTTTGCCGTCTATCGTAACAGTGATCGGTTTTCCGGTATTGATTGAATTGTGTACACCCATGCTACACCGCCACCATTGAAATATAATAACAACGCATACAACGCTCCGCTTCGGCTATTGCCTCTTCTCCTGTGAAACCGAGATTGACCTCTTTGTTATTGTCTTTTCGCTCATCCACACTGAGTTTTTCACTTACCGCACGCGGTAATCCAGGCATCCATCCGGTGATCTTCTCGCTTTTGTCATAGACTTTAAGCTTATTGAGGTGATCTTCCATAATTTCCTCATCTGTCAGACTCACCTTTCCGTCGTAAATGTAACGGCTGATAACCGATGCGGCACGGCGTGCCTGACCAACAGCGTTGACGATGGTCATCGGCCCGTATTCACAGTCACCCGCGGCAAAAAGTCCAGGACGTGAACTCATAAAGTCCCTTCCGTTGGTCAAAATTGTATTCCATGAGGTCAGCTCGATATTCCACTCTTCGGGCAGTAGCTGCAGATCGGCTGACTGGGAAACCGCCGGGATCAGGTAGTCACACTCGATCTCGAAGTCGGCTCCTTCGATCTTCTGAAGCTGAGGTCTTCCGCCATTAGGATCGGGAACCAGTTCAAAACGGTTTACTTTGAGTTTGGTAATTTTTTCACCGTCATCGAATATCTCTTCAATGGCTGAGTGGAAGATGAATTCTACACCCTCTTCTACTGCTTCGTGGTACTCTTCATAGGTCGTGTTGCGGATGATCGTCTTTTCATCACGGCGATACAGCATGATAACCTTCTTCGCACCCTCACGGATGGAACAGCGTACAACGTCCATGGAAGTAAACCCGCCTCCGACACAGACAACGACTTTGTCTTTCAGTTCATTGGAGGCTGGAGAGCCGATGCCATATTTGCTCCATAGATTCACCTTGTCGAGCATGGCTATCGCACCCCAGTATCCTTTCATTTTCGGATTTTCATTGGCAGCACGTACCTTTTTGGAAAGACGTGTACCAAATGCCAGCAATGTTGCATCATACTCGGCGTCAATCTCTTTAAGGCGCTCTGCATCGACACGGTGATTATTGTGAATATGTACTGTCGGCAGATCGAGTACAAGCTGAATATCTTTGTTATACTTCTCAACAGGCATACGGTACTCCGGTACCCCGACAGCCACTTCACCGCCGTTTACCGGCAACTCTTCAAAAATATCGACATGAATACCCTGAATACCAAGATAGTATGCAGCCGTCAGTCCGGCAGGCCCGGCACCGATAATGGCAACCTTTTTGCCATCGTTGCGCGGAGGCTGCACTTCAAACGGATGCTGCCACGGCAGGGCATGGTCTGTCTCATAATCTGCACCGATACGCTTAAGTTCCATAATGGAAATCGGCTCATCAAGATTGGCACGGCGGCATGCATCTTCACACGGATGGGGGCAGACACGTCCACAGGTATGTGCAAGCGGCATCGTCTGACGCGTTGCAGCCAGTGAATCGGTAAAGATCATATCACGCACACCCTCGATATAGGCAGGGATATCGACATGGGCAGGACACATATCTGTACATGGAGCCGTTACCTTTGCAATATAGGACGTATCGCCATTATAATGCTTGGAGGGCTGCTGTGCCTCGATACAGGTATCAAACTGCTCTTTGTAATGCTCCATCAAATCCAAAATCGGCTTGGGTACGGTTTTTCCAATCTCACACTTGGAGGTCACCATCATGGTTTCAGATACTTCTTTAAGGTGGGAGACATCGTCATATGTCCCCTCTCCCCTTGCGATCTTGTCAAGCAAGTCGTAAAGAATACGACCGCCCCAGCGTCCCGGTGCACAACGTCCGCAGGCTTCAGAATACTCCTGGTACTGTGCTGCATATTTCGAAGCGAGTTCTACGGCATCGATATCTTCATGGAAGATCGCCACACCGTCCCATCCTATAAATGCTTTGGACTTGGTATCGCCGTCATAGGTCTCCGGAAGCTTGAACCCCGATTCATCCCACTTGTCAGAGGGTTTACCGCGGTTGTCGACAAACTCGCCCCTCCAAGTAGAGAATACTACCCGTGACATTATTTAGCCTTTGCTTGCAGCAGTTTTTTCGCATCTGCCACAGACTCTTTGAAGTCGCCCTTGAAAGAGTATTTCTCTTCCATCATTTCAATCTGCTCTTTTGTCATTTTGGCAACATCTTCAACAGTATAGATACCTTCACTGTTGAGTTTCTCCATATAGGCTTTACCGATCCCTTTGATCTTTGTCAGATCGTCACCTTTGGATGTTTCCGCTTTCTTTGCAGCCGTTTTTTTGTCAGCAGCCTTTTTTGCCGGTGCTTTTTTATCGGCAGGCTTTTTTGCGTTCGCTGCTTTTTCAGCCTCTTCTTTGGCTTTTGCCTCTTCTTCGGCCTTCGCTTTGGCAGCCTCAGCTTCTTCTTTCGCTTTGGCCTCGGCAGCAGCTTTTTCAGCCTCTTCTTTTGCCTTCGCTTCAGCTGCGGCAGCTTCTGCTTTGGCTTTCTCTTCCGCTGCTTTTGCCGCTTCTGCCGCTTTCTGTTCTGCTTCGATACGCGCTTTCTCTACCGCTTCGGCTCTTGCCTTGCGTGTCGCTTCATCCACTTTCTTGACTACGATCGTCCAGTCGACTTCATTGAACTTCAATGAGTTCATCAAATCGTGTCCAAGCTCCTTGATGAAGTCTGCAGAGCGCTGAATGTGTGAAAAATCTCCCACTTCAAACAGAAAGATGCCCACTTCACCGACCTTGAGTCCCTGGTCGATCAGTTCTGCCATTCTGTCGTAAAAATCGTCGTGCAAATGTCTTAAATCATATCGTTTCATACGCTCTTCTCCTTAACGGTCGACTTCACCGAATACGATATTGGTAGACCCAATGATCGTAACGACGTCAGCAATGTATGTACCTACAAGAATATCCTGCAGCAGGCCGGTATGGAAGAAACTCGGTGCTCTACACTTGAGTCTGTAGGCATACGGTTCCCCCTCTGACTTGATATAGAAACCAAGCTCACCCTTTGGCGACTCTGTCGGAACGTAAACTTCACCTTTTGGCGGACGCATTCCCTGTGTAACCAGAACAAAGTGCTGCATGAGCGCATAGTTCTGCGTCATGATCTCCTCTTTTGGTGCGGAGATGTACTGCGGTGCGTGTGCCATCAGCTCAGGGCTACTCTCTTTGTACATCGGTACAAGCTGTCTGAGAATACGCGTAGACTGGTATATCTCCTGCATATAGAGCATATAGCGTCCATAGGAGTCACATCTGTCACTGACAGGAATGTCGAAGTCAAGCTCACCGTAGAGTTCATACGGTTCCTCTTTACGGATATCGTACCTGACATTCGAGCCTCTGAGCATAGGACCGGTACATCCCCAGTTGAGCGCATCTTCTCCGGAAATGACACCTACATCCTCCAGACGCATTTTCCAGATACGGTTCTCTGTCAGAAGTGCTTCATAGGTATGTTTCACTTCATGATCGACCTTGTCGCACCATGCAATCAGGTTTTCAATGAAACCGTCAGGGAGATCCAGAGGCACACCGCCGATACGTACCGCAGAGTGAGTCAGTCTCGCACCGCAATAGTCCTCCATCAAATCCATTCCGAACTCTCTTTCGCGGAATGCATAGAGGAAGACAGACATCGCACCGACATCAAGTGCGTGAGTGGCAATGAAAAAGAGGTGGGAGATGATACGGTTGATCTCCAGCAGCATTGTACGGATCACCTGTGCACGTCTTGGTGCTTCAATGCCAAGCAGCTTCTCTACCGCCAGTGCATACGCATAGTTGTTCGATGTCGCAGCGATATAGTCGAGTCTGTCCGTTGTCGGCAGGAACTCATTGTAGGTCATATTTTCTGCCATCTTTTCAATACCCCTGTGGAGGTATCCGATGTCAGGATACGCTTTGACCACCTGCTCGCCGTCAAGCTCGAGAACCAGTCTGAGCTGACCATGCGCAGAGGGGTGCTGCGGACCGAAGTTGATCACCATCGTATTGTCATCACGTTCAAAGTTGAGGTTTTCAAAGAACGGTGTTAATTTGTTTGGCTGTTGCATACTCTCCCCTTACTTTCTGTGATCCAGCTGTTTGCCGGAGTCTTTGTTATAGTCAACCAGCAGCGTTTCGCTGTATTCAATCGGCTGCTCTTTTTCACCTTCGGAAATATCTGCACCGAACGGCACTTCGTAACCGACTCTCGAGAAACGCTTTGTATCATAGCGGTCGATACGTGCAGGGTCACGGTTTTCCGGTCCGATGATATCGCGGTACTCTTTGCCAAAGATCTTGTCGACCTCATACCACGATGCAAACTCGTCACCATGCAGCGGATAGGTTTTAAGCAGAGGATGCCCTTCCCAGTCATCCGGCATAATAATACGCTTGAGGAACGGATGGTTGTTCACTTTGATACCGAACATATCAAACATTTCACGCTCTGCAAAGTTTGCCGAGTTAAACAGAGGCACGATCGACTCTATCGCCTCTCCCTGTTTGATACGGCATACGATACGTACACGCTTGGCTTCGTTAACGTTGAGGAACTGGTAGAAGAGCTCAAACTCGCCACTCTGAGCAAGGTAGTCCACTGCACTTTGCTCAGAACACTGTGTGTAACCACACTGCTCTTTGAGCGTTTTGATCGCTTCGAAGTTCTCTTTTGCATCGATATGGATCACAAGTGTACCGATTTCGATGTAACTCTCTTTGGCAAACTTTGACATTGTCTTGACGACATCGGCAAAGTGTGTACCCTCTTCCACTGCGGCTCTTGGCACTCGCGGGGCGACCCAGTAGCGGTCTGTGTAGTAGGATTTTGCCTGTACATTGTCTTTGGGGGTATACTTTCTCATTACACTAACCTCAGGTTCTGTTTGG